>DVNI01000109.1 GCA_018714505.1 Candidatus Avacidaminococcus intestinavium | reverse complement strand
AGCTAAGAAAATGGATCTTTTTGTTAGTACTTCTAGTTTTACGCAAACCGTATATGACCCGTATGTTAATCTTCTGAGAGCTGCTACTCAATCTTTTTCCGCTGTTGTTGGTGGTATTAACGGGATGTTTGTAAAACCATTTGATCATGTAATTAGACCAAGTGATACTTTTTCTCGTCGTATAGCGCGGAATATTCAAATTATGTTCCAGCATGAATTTAACTTCTTGCAACCAGTTGACCCAGCAGGTGGTTCTTGGTATATTGAACCATTAACTGCAGAATTTACTGAAAAAGCATGGGCTAAATTCCAAGAAATGGAAACAAATACTAATATTATTGAGTTATTACAAGCTGGTACGGTACAAGCAAAAGTTAATGAAGTCTTGGAAAGCCGTTTCAAAAACCTTGCTTCAAGAAAAGACCGTGCTGTTGGTAATAATATGTATCCGAATATGACTGAAGAGCTTTTAGAAGTACCAGAGATTGATTGTGCTAGTTTGGCCAAAGAGAGAACGGTGGCCTTGGAGCAACAAAAAGCTAATCGTGATAATGCAGTTGTAAGTGAACTTTTGCAGAAAATAAAAACTGCAGCGGGCATTGAAGGTGGCTTATTGGTAGAGCTTGCTAGTACTGCGATGGCTTCAGGAGCAACGATGGGGGAAATCGCAGCGGCTTTGGCAGATGGTTCACAAGGAATTAGTATTGAACCAATTAAAAAGCATCGCTGGACTGAACGTTTTGAAGAAATGCGCCGGAGAACAGAAAAATTTGAAGCTGAAACTGGTCAAAATGTTAAGATTTTCTTGGCAAACATGGGACCAATACCACAACATAAAGCTCGCGCTGAATTTGTTACTTCGTTTATGCAAGTAGCAAAATTTGAAGTATTAGGTAATGATGGTTTCCCAACAGTAGAAGAAGCTGTTAAAGCTGCTTTGGAATCTAATGCTAATGTAACTATTGTCTGTTCTACTGATGCAACTTATCCGGAACTTGCTCCGGCTGTTACTAAAATGATTAAGGAGCAAAGACCAGAAATGAAAGTATTTTTAGCTGGGGCACCATCTAAAGAATTAAAAGAAATTTGCGATGCTGCTGGCATGGATGATTATATTAGCGTGCGTTCAAATTGTTACGATACTTTAATCAGGTTGCAAAAAGAAAGGGGGATGTTCTAAGATGAATAAGAATCCAGATTTTAGTAAAATTCCCTTTCAACCTGCGGAAACAAAACCTCAAGAGGGATTGGATAAATGGAAAGAGCAATTGAAAGCGGAAACTGGTAAGAGTTTTGAAGAAAACTTTAACCGTACGATGGAGCAAATTGATGTTGCGCCTTTGTATGATGTTAGCGCTTATGATACGTGTGAACATTTGAAATATACGGCAGGTGTACCACCATTCTTGCGTGGACCATACCCGACCATGTATGTAACTCGTCCGTGGACAGTTCGTCAGTATGCAGGTTTCTCTACAGCAGAGGAAAGTAATGCTTTCTACAGAAGAAATCTTGCTGCAGGTCAAAAAGGTCTATCGATTGCTTTTGACCTTGCAACTCACCGTGGTTATGACTCTGATCATCCTCGTGTAGTTGGTGATGTTGGTAAAGCGGGCGTTGCTGTTGACTCGATCCTTGATATGGAAATTTTGTTCTCAGGTATTCCACTTGATCAAATGTCTGTGTCGATGACTATGAATGGCGCGGTTTTACCTGTTCTAGCCTTCTATATTTTAGCAGGTGAAGAACAAGGAGTAGATAAAGCAGTTATGGCTGGAACAATTCAAAATGATATTTTGAAGGAATTCATGGTACGTAATACTTATATTTATCCTCCTGCCGCATCAATGAGAATTATCGGTGATATTTTTGCTTATACCTCTAAATATATGCCGAAATTCAATAGTATTTCAATCTCTGGCTATCATATGCAAGAAGCTGGCGCAACCGCTGATATTGAATTAGGCTATACGCTAGCTGATGGTTTAGAATACTTACGTACAGGAACCGAGCATGGTTTGACAATTGACCAATTTGCGCCTCGTCTATCTTTCTTCTGGGCAATGGGTAAAAACTATTTTATGGAAATTGCTAAGATGCGTGCTGGTCGTATGTTGTGGTCAAAAATTGTTAAATCTTTTGATCCTAAAAAGACTAAATCTATGGCACTTAGAACACACTCACAAACTTCTGGTTGGAGTTTGACTGAGCAAGATCCCTTTAATAATATTACGCGTACTTGTGTAGAAGCAATGGCAGCTGCATTAGGGCATACTCAGTCTTTGCATACTAATGCACTTGACGAAGCTATCGCCTTACCGACTGATTTTTCCGCACGTATTGCTCGTAATACACAGCTTTATATTCAAGATGAAACTAAAGTTTGTAAAGTTATTGATCCTTGGGGTGGGTCTTATTATGTTGAGGCCTTGACTAATGAGTTGATCAGAAAATCTTGGGCACATATTCAGGAAGTTGAAGCGTTGGGCGGAATGTCAAAAGCTATCGATACTGGTCTTCCGAAAATGCGTATAGAAGAGGCTGCGGCTCGTCGTCAGGCTCATATTGACTCTGGTAAAGAAAAAATCGTAGGAGTTAATGACTATCGCTTAGAAAAAGAAGATCCGCTTGATATCTTAGAAGTAGATAATACGGCAGTGCGTCTTGCTCAGATTGAACGTTTGAATAAGCTTAGAGCTAATCGTGACAATGATGAAGTAAGACGTTGCTTGGACGCTATTACGCACTCCATGGAAACCGGAGAAGGTAACCTGTTGGAATTAGCTGTAAATGCGGCTAGAGCACGTGCTTCTAAAGGCGAGATTTCGGATGCTGTTGAAAAAGTATGTGGACGTCATAAAGCGATTATTCGTTCTATTTCAGGTGTTTATAGTAGCGAATTTGCGGATGAAGACGTAATTAAAGAAGTAAGAGAAATGACGGATGATTTTGAACATAGAGAAGGACGTCGTCCACGTATTATGATTGCGAAAATGGGTCAAGATGGACATGATCGTGGTGCAAAAGTTATTGCAACTGCCTTTGCAGATATGGGCTATGACGTTGATATTGGACCACTTTTCCAGACACCGGATGAGGCAGCACAAGATGCGGTCGATAATGACGTTCATATTGTTGGTATGAGTTCTTTGGCTGCTGGTCATAAGACACTAATGCCACAATTGATTGAGGAACTTAAGAAACGTGGTAGAGAAGATATTATGGTTGTTATTGGTGGAGTTATTCCAGCACAAGACTATGATTATCTTTATGAACACGGCGCGGCAGCAATTTTTGGTCCCGGCACCATTATTCCTGTTTGTGCTAAGAAAGTTTTAGAAGAACTTAATAAGCGAGTACAGGAATAGCCAATGAGTGATACATATAAACCTGAATGGGCACCTGAAAAAGATAGTGACAAGTTTGCAAGCCGGGTGATGTTTGGTGTCAAAGGTGGCCATGACGGAATGCCTGATAGTTCTGGAGAGAATTCACAAACAAAAAGAGCAGCCGTGATTAAAAGGAAACGTTTAACGGTTGATGACTATGTAGAAGGTGTCTTGAACGGCGACAGGATGATCCTTTCGCGAGCAATTACTTTGGTGGAAAGCAATGCACCAGTCCATTTTGAAGTAGCGCAGCAAGTAATTCAAAAACTACTGCCCTACACAGGTAAGTCAACACGGGTCGGTATCACCGGTGTTCCCGGTGCGGGTAAAAGTACATTTATTGAAGCCTTGGGCACGAAACTTTGCGAAGCTGGACAAAAGGTTGCAGTTTTAGCAGTTGATCCTTCGAGTACGGTTACTAAAGGAAGTATTTTGGGTGACAAAACACGAATGGAGAACTTATCAAGGCAAGATAATGCATTTATCCGCCCTTCCCCATCAGGTGGCACGTTAGGTGGTTTAACACGTAAAAGCAGAGAAACTCTGCTTTTATGTGAAGCTGCCGGTTATGATACTATCTTAGTTGAAACAGTAGGTGTTGGGCAGAGTGAGACCACAGTGCGTTCGATGGTTGATTTCTTCTTACTAGTTGTTTTAACAGGAGCTGGTGATGAGTTACAGGGTATGAAAAAAGGAGTCATGGAATTAGCTGATGCTATAGTTGTTAATAAGGCTGATGGCGACAATAGACCAAAAGCCATGGTAACTAGAGCTGAATATGAACGGATTTTACACTTCCTCAGACCTGCAACGGAAAATTGGAAAACCAATGCATACACCTGTTCCGCGTATACTGGAGACGGTATCATGGAATTATGGGATGGCGTTGTTAGTAAGTTTATGGAGCAAGGTTTAGAGAACGGTGTGATTAGTGAACGACGTAAACAGCAAACTTTATCGTGGGTTTATAGTATGGTTGAGGAACATTTGCATAATTTGTTTTATCGTTCACCATCTATTATTGAATATATGCCACGTGTTGAAGACGAAGTTGTTGAAGGCAAGCTTTCAGCAACAAGAGCTGTTCAAGAACTAATTAAAAAGTTCTCAGCAACCTCTCTTAAAGCTGGTATTGATAACGATATTACTCCCTTTGATATTAAATAATAAAGTTTTAATAAGTTGTTTTTTCTTATAATACTGTTTGAGCGGTGTTATAAGGTTTCCTTTCCCCTTAGCGGCAAAGCAACTACTTACCGGTGATTAGCGCCGGTAAGTACACTTTGCCATTTACCAATTAGACAGGATGGAAGGTGTTTATTATGGGACAAAATGCGTTGAGTGGATTTATCGAATTAGTTGAGAAACGATATGAGTTGGAAGTTATTGATTCACATTATGTGTTAGTAGATGAGAAATTTAAACGTTATAATACAATGATAGAAGTAAAATTAAATCCAGTTATGATGAGTGCTTTTCAAGAAAAGTATGCGCATAAAACTAGCGATATGCATGTGGCGTGGAGCGTACATGAGGGCACAATAAGGTTTTACGCTGAGGTGGGAAACAATATTTTATTATTGCTGGATTCTTTGAAAGAAAATAAGTAAAATTAATATATTTTAGCTCCTTTCTTGTAAAAGAAAGGAGCTATTTATTTTTTGGTAAAAAAATAAATAGTAGTATTCAAAAGACAAGTCGGTACCAATAGAGGTAATTTTGCTGAACCTTGTATAAATTTGCTATAACAAGTAGAATATAGATAGAATATTTATAGGATGTCTTGTATGAGGTGATTGAGTGGAGCTTATTAATGTTAATCAAGATAAATGTATTAAATGTGGTATTTGTGCTGAAGTTTGTCCTAGTTGCATCTTAGAAATGACAACGGAGGGACCAATGTGTAACTGGGATCGTGGTTGCATGGCTTGTGGACATTGCGTTGCCATTTGCCCAACTGGAGCACTAGATAATAGACGTTGTCCTTTACATGAGCAGGAAGCAATAACAACACCAGTTTTAAGTAATGAAGATATTTATTATTTTTTGCGACAACGACGTTCGATTAGAAACTTTAAACCGCAGAAGGTAGCAGAAGAAGAAATCGTCAAATTGTTTGATATAGCACGTTATGCGCCAACCGCTGGTAATTCACAAGGTCTTTATTATATTGTTGTTTCAGATGAGAATGTAATAAAAAAGATTGCGGATCTTACCGCAGAGTGGATGGCAGAACAAATTGAGTCTGATAGCTTAAATAGTCGTTATTTTAAGAAAATATTACATACTTATCATGAACGAGGCATTGATATTATTGCTAGAAAAACGCCGCACCTTGTTTTTGCTTGTGCGCGAAAATTAAATACAACGGGTGTAAGTAATTGTGAACAAGCATGGGCCTATGTGGAGCTGTATGCACCAACACTAGGATTAGGTTCGACAATAGCAGGTTTTATACAGGCGTGTGGAATAGCGAATTATGAGCCGTTACGGGAACTTTTGAATATTCCTGTTAAACAACAGATTGTTGGGGCGTTAATGCTTGGTTATCCTAAATATAAATATAAAAGGTTGGTCGATAGGCAGCATTTAAAAATAGAATTTCACAGCTAACACTAAAAAAACTTAGTATTAACTGTAAGTCTGTGAGGTAAAAAATGCAGTTAACAAGTTTACAAATGTTTTGTATGATTACCGTTTTAATTGTAGCTTCGCTACCGAGTATCGTTGCTGCTACCAAAGTTAAATCAGATCTCGATTATAGTCTTGCTGGTCGCAACGCTAGTAGTTTTATGGTTGCTGGAACCATTGTTGCAACTATTGTTGGCTCAGCAGCTACGGTTGGTAGCGCACAAATGGGATTTAAAGTTGGAATAAGTGCAATTTGGTTTACTGTTGGTTGTGGTTTAGCTTTAATTATTATGGGAAATTTCTTTGCTAAGCCTTTACGTAATAGTCACTTGACGACTATTTCTGAATTTTTAGTTATTAAGTATGGTGAAAGCGCAGGTCCGCTAAGTAGCGTAGCTTCAACAATTGGTATTTTTCTTAGTATTGTTGCAAGTATGTTAACAGCAGTACATTTGATTGCTGGAGCATTTAATACGGATTTGTTCATTTCTGGAGTCATTATTATTTTTATTGTTTTGTCCTCTGTACTTTTAGGCGGTCTTAGTGGTTCGGGGATTACAGGATTAATCAAAATTACCTTGATTGTATTAACTATATGTGTGGCTGGCGTTAAGGCTTACCTTGATTTAGGTGGAGCAGCTGGCATAAATGTGTTGTTTCCTAAAGAACCATGGCTTGATTTAATATATGGCGGCCCACAACAACTTCTTTATAACTGTATTTCTTTGATTATTGGCGTTGTCTCCACACAAAGTTATGTACAAGCTATTTTTTCAGCTAAAGATAGTGCTAGCGCCGTTAAAGGTTGTTTTATTGCTGCCGCTATTACAATACCTATAGGAATACCAGCTGTAATAATCGGTATGGCTACTTATAAAAGTAATCCTAACATTAATAGTATTGATGCTTTGCCGTGGTATTTACTCAATAACTTACCAGAATGGCTAGGAGGCGTCGCCATTGCTGTTTTAATTCTTTCGTCAATTTGGTCTATTTCTGGACTGGTTTTAGGCTGTAGCACTTTAATTACTCGTGATATTTTTAAAGCAGTTATAGGTATTAAAGATACAAAAAAAATACTTTGGTTTAACAGAACAAGTGTTCTTTTTATAACAATCTTAGCAGAAATTGTCGTTTTTAAAAATATTAATTCTTATGTATTGGATTGGACTTATTTATCTATGGCATTAAGGGGTGCTGGCATTTTTTTACCAATGACCTTTATTATTCTATTTAAAGAATTTGTTCCTAAAAAGGCTGGATTATTATCAATGATTGCGGGAATCAGTGTCGCCTTGACTTGGAAATGGTTTTTTCCTTTAGCACAGGATACGCTTTTTCCAAGTTTAGCATTTAATTTACTTTTTCTTGTACCAGGTGTTTTAATTGGTTATTATCAAAAAAATAAAAAAAATTAGAAAAACTATTACTTTAAGCAGGTAATTTATAAATAATATCGAATATATTTACAGTAACAAATTATATTTCTTAACACAAAACTATTGTAGGAGGGATAATAATGGTAGGTGGAAAAACAATTATCAGTGAAGAGGTTTTTGCCGATTTAGCAAAAACAGCAATGAGTAAGGTTGATAACGTAGCTGCAGTTACCGATGAAAGTAGTGCGTTGGCGGCTGTAGTTAAAAAAGTTACGGATCGCGTTATTCCACAGGTAGTAGTTCGTAAAACTGATGCTGTAATTGGTGAAGAAGAACAGCCAGCTTCGGTAGGTCATGTTTCTTTTGAAATCAAGGTATCAATTGTTTATGGAGCAAATATTCCTGAAACAACAGCTAAATTAAGAACAGTTCTTTTAGATGAAGTGGAAAGAATAACAGGATTTCAAGTTGACAAAGTGGATGTTATTGTGGAAAAAC
The DNA here is from genome assembly GCA_018714505.1 of Candidatus Avacidaminococcus intestinavium. GTDB lineage: Bacteria > Bacillota > Negativicutes > Acidaminococcales > Acidaminococcaceae > Avacidaminococcus > Avacidaminococcus intestinavium. The sequence goes on along the minus strand of DVNI01000109.1, from coordinate 3,996 downwards.
TTATTAAACATGAGGCTGAAGTTCATTCTGAAGAATAATACTTATATAATATAAAAGGTGGCAGAAGATTATCTTCTGCCACCTTTTATATTATATAAGTGTCTTGACGCTTAAAATATTTTATATGATACAATAATGATAAATGTAAATTCAAAAGAATGGAGCGTTCTTTAAATGGGTGATTTATATTGCGTAAAACTAGGAGAAACGATGCGCCAACAATTTGTAGATTGGGCAGCAACCTATAGTAGTGGGAATGCTTTGCTTGTTTTGCCAAATAATCTTTTGGTAAAAGAGGTTAAAAATAAAAGTGATGTTTATGCCGTTAATATGGATTATTTACCACATGAAATACTGCGTTTAAATGGTCAAGATGGGCGCATGTTGTTATCAAGGCGTGCTCAAGAATATGTTATTAAAAATGTGGTCTTACAAAAAGAAGCAGAAGGAGAATTAATTTATTTTAAAGAGCTGCATACAGCAGATTCTTTTATTCAAGCGCTGACTAATTTATTTGGTGAGTTTGCTCGATCTGGTGTTACTATTGAGGAGCTAGAACAAGTTGTAGAGGCGTGGGATAGAAAAGAACAAGCTTTTTTAAAAGATAGAGAGATCTGTCTTTTATACTCAGCTTATAATAAATATTTACAGCAAAATGAATGGTATGATATGGAAGGCTTATATCGTTTAGCAATTCAGACTCTGGCTACAACAGAGTGCATAATACCTTGGAAATGCTTATTCTTTAGTGATTTTTATCAATTCGATAGTTTGGAAATACAATTATTAGAACAATTGTCGCATTGTTGTGCGGTTCATGTTGGAATGGTTGGTAGTGGAACCGACGAACCATTATATGCGGCAACACATAATTCCATTAACGATCTTATTGCGATAGGTTTTTCTAAGCATAATGATACGCAACAAACACTTAGAGCCGAGGCCTTGGATCATTTTGTGAATAATTGGAAAAGAGAAATCATTCCTTTTGAAACTGAATCAGAAGCTTTGACAATTTTTGAAACTGCTGATGCTGAAACAGAAGTTAGAGCTGTTCTAGCGCAACTAAAAGCACAACTGTTTTCTGGTGCTAAATACGAAGATTATGCTTTAGTAGTGCGCAAAATAGATGATTATACTGGTTTACGAAGCTTATTTGATGAATATGGTATCCCGACAACTTTAACGAAGGTTACGACATTATTAGGGCAACCTTTGACGGAGTTGATTACTAATCTTTTAAATTATGGTTGTTATAAACAAGATTTAAAATTGTTAATAAAATTGGTAAGCAGTAATTTTTTACAGGTTTTATATGGTATTGATACTGGTATTTTTATAAAAACAGCTTCAGAACAATATTTCAAAGATTGCCAAAGCTGGAAAGAATATTGTCGTAATAATGAAGTTTTAAGTGAAGAAGAGTGGCTTATGGTAGAGCGGTTGCTCAATTTTGCAGTTGATTTACCACATGCTGTAGAGGGAAAAGATTTTTGTCAAAAACTATTAGACTTACTACTAGATTGGAAAATAGAATATCAAATAGGCAGTTTATACCAAAAAGGAAATATTAATTTATTTCAATTGACTAGTATTTTAAAAACATTGGATAAATGTAAAGATGTTATACAAAGTATTGAGAAGATTTTTGCTTGTGGCGAGGTTGACCGAAAGGTTAGTCTAATAGAGTTCACTAAATTATGGCAAGAATTGTGTTTAGAATCAAATGTTATTTTAGAACCTGGTAACAATAATGGTATCAAAGTTTTGGAAGCGTCTAATGTACAAGGTGTTTTTTTTAAACACATTTTTTTATTAGGTGTACGTGAAGGTGTCTTTCCAAGAATAAAACAAGAAAATTGGATTTATAATGATACAGAGAGAAAGTTTCTAAGGGAGCTAGGAATTGATTTACAATCCTCAGGGCAAGCTTTAATTGAAGATCAATATTTTTTTGCTTCTGTGGTAGCAGCAGCACAAAGCAGCATTACATTTAGTTATTTTGTTAATGATGAGGCGGGCGCCTCTGGGTATTTAGATGAATTACAACAATATTATCCTCAACTAGTCGTAAGCAAGGCGGCTAAAGAAGGCAGGTCTGATATTTGGTCGGAAAAGGTTTTAATAAATACGTTGGCAGCAGCAGAAGAAGAAGAACTAAGAGAAACAGAAAAAAAATGGCTAGTGCAGCATACTGACTCATATATATACTTTTGCCAGCAACTTGATGTTTTGCGCTTCAAGGAGAAAAGTGACTATCAGGGAGTGCTCAATGAAAGCCTACAAGAGCAAATAAAAGATCGATTTAGTGCGCGCCTAAGTGCTTCAGCACTGGAGGTTTTTGCATTTTGTCCATTTCGTTTTTTAGTGGAAAAAGTTTGGAAGGCTAAAGTTTTGTCTGAACAAAAAGAAGAACTAGAGCCGTCGGTGGAAGGGGATATTTATCATAGCGTATTGGCACATTATTTTTCACAATATCGCAATATGAATATTAGTACGTTTACTGAAGATGAGATTCAAGAGAGTTTGCAACTGGTTTTTGATAAAGTCTGCAAAGAATTTATAGCAGAAGGGAAGTTGCAGGAAACTCTATTTTGGTTAATTGATAAGGAGTTTGTTTTCAAGGCATTATTTAAATTGGTTTTGATGGAACGTAAGTATCAAACGGAGTTAATGGCAAGCGGTTATAAAATTTTGCCGTCTTATTTTGAGTTAGAGTTTGGTAGTGAAAATAGTAATAAGTTAAACTTGATGGTTGATCAGCAACCAATTGGCTTGATGGGCCGTATTGATAGAATTGATACTGATGAAAAAAATTATTTTATTACGGATTATAAAAGAAAAAGTGTACCAAGTCAAAAAGATTATGAGAAAGGACTTGATATGCAGCTCCCCTTATATTTAACTGCGGTCAGTAAAATATTGTTAAAAAATGATCATAACTTATTGGGAGGAGGTTATTTTTCGTTAGGAAGTGGCAAACGTAGTAGCGGTTGTTGGTCAAAACAGGGAGAATTCTTGCCATGGGTGAGGAAAGGACAACAGGAATGGGAAGACTTTTTGGCAGCAGCTGAACTGCTTTTAGTAGATATGGTTAGGCAACTATGGCAAGCATCCTTTGTTACAGAACCGAAAAAAGCCTGTCCGAGTTATTGTCCTGGCTTAGATATTTGTCGTTTTCGTTTAGTTAATGAGAATAACAACGAGGAGAAAAATGATGACGAATAATTTTACTGTAGAGCAAAAAAAAGCAATTACAACAATTGATAGCAATTTGTCAGTAGCAGCGGGAGCGGGCTCAGGGAAAACAAGGGTTTTAGTTGAACGTTTTATTAATATCATAAGAGTAGAAAAAGCTTCGGCTGATGAAATTTTGGCAATTACTTTTACGCGTAAGGCTGCACGCGAAATGCGTGAAAGAATACGACAAAGTATTAGTTCTTTGGTGCATGAAGAAGAGACGCGTAGTCAATATTGGCAAAATCAATTACGATTATTGGAAAGAGCACAAATTAATACCATTGACAGCTTTTGTAGTCGCATTTTAAAAGATAATCCAGTTGAAGCTCAGATGGAACCTGGTATTAGTGCTGCTGAAGATTTTGAATTAGAAGAGTTTTATAGAGAAGAACTAAAAACATATTTACAAGTAGGATTACAGAGCAAAGATAAGGCTTTATTAAGCTTGCTTAAAGAATATGGTGTTACTAGCCTGGGAAAGATGTTACTATCATTAGTCGAAAAATTACCACGTATTGTTGAATTTGGAGATCTTAGTGAAGTTTATTATGAAATATTGGAACATCACTATGCAACGTTACGTGAAAAAATTATTATAACTTTAGATGAATTAGAGCAAATTTATCCTCAAATAAAAAAAGGTAGTAAACATCGAGAACAATTAGATGAACTTTTTAGTGTAATAGAGTTGGTAAAGCAAGCGGTGCATGAAGCGGATGCTGCTGTTTTAGACAAGTATGTTGGTCAATTAAAAGC
>DVNI01000108.1 GCA_018714505.1 Candidatus Avacidaminococcus intestinavium | reverse complement strand
GATAAAGCATCTAGCAAAAAAATGCTCTTCATCCATTACTATTCCAAAATACTTACCTATTGTGATAAAATAGTATACAACATTTTTCATAATAAATCTACTCTAAGTTTCTAAAAATATTATATAATTGCTAAAAGGAGTTGTTGTCGCTGTGCTCACCCCCTGCATAGGTATCGTTGCTGAATATAACCCCTTTCATAATGGACATGCTTATCATCTTGCTGCTGCTAAAGCACAAATTGGCAATTGCCCCGTTGTTGCCGTAATGAGTGGCAATATAACGCAACGTGGGCTGCCTGCTCTAACGGATAAATGGATACGAGCTGAATTAGCCGTAAAAAATGGTGTTGATCTCGTGATAGAACTACCAACCATCTTTAGCTGCCGTAGTGCACAGTATTTTGCCGAAGGTGCTATCATGCTTTTAAATGCAACAGGTATTGTTTCACACCTCGCTTTTGGCAGTGAAAACGCTAATTTATCTTTTTTAACTACTGCTGCTCAAAATTCTTACTTATTAAACCACAAATTAGCTTCAAAATTAAAAAAAGGTCATTCTTATGCTGAAATGGTCGCACAAATTATAAGTAAAGAAAATTTAGAAACAACAAAATTATTATCACTTCCAAACAACATATTAGCAGTAGAATATTTAAAAGCACTACAACTATCTAATAGCAAAATTATTCCTCTTCCTATTAAAAGAAAAGCCGTGATGTACCATGATTTAGAAGAACAAGATGGTTTTGCTAGTGCAACAGCAATCCGTAATTTTCTTGCAAATGAGGACTGGCCAAACATCCAAAAAACTGTTTCTCCAATAACCACACAAAAATTAATAGAAATTAAATCACAAGAACGACTAGGCTATCAACAAAATAAACTTGACCTGCTTTTAACCTACAAGCTACGTCAATTATCCCCACAAGTCATTAATGTGTGGTCCGAGTGTTCTGAAGGCTTAGAAAATAAATTTAAACAAGCTAATGCAGCTAGCAGCTGGCCTGAAATAGTAGCTATCGTTAAAAGCAAACGTTATCCAGCAACTAGAATTAATAGAATTTTAATGCAACTCCTATTATCCTCCCCAGATTTAAATTTTAAAGCAGCTCTATCACCAGAACCTGCTTATCTAAGAATTCTTGCATTTAATAACAATGGCCGTGCTTTATTAGCAAAAATGAAAAACAATAGTACTTTACCACTTATAACAAAGGTAGGACGCAATTTTTCTCAAATAACTAACAATCCTCAATTTATTAATTCCTTAAAAATAGATTTTGCAGCAACTGATCTCTATGGTCTAATACAAAAAAATCCCCAGCCACCAGCCAAGGATTTCTTCACACAACCATATTATTTTAAAGAATAGGTCGCCAAAATATTTTTAATTTCTGGCAAAGCTTTTTCTGCCGCTAAACGTCCCGCCTCATAGCATTCTTCAATTTTTTGAAAATCCGTAACCCGACACTCATTCAGCTGTGGCCTAATTAAAACATCGCAGCTTTGCTCTAACCCATTATAATGATGCAATCCCTTCTCCATAATATCGAGTGATCGCAAAATAACATCAAAAAAATTATTTACTTCTTCTACCGTACTAACAAATGCTAAATCTACCGCTATTATAAGATCTGCTCCCATTTTTTTAGCGATATTAACTGGTGTAGGATTAATAAGAGCCCCATCAACCATTTGATGACCACCATAACGATAAGGAACAAAAAGTCCAGGCACTGAAATACTCGAGCAGACCGCATCCGCTGCTTTTCCTGTATAAAAAACATGCTCTTTACCCAGTGTAAGATCCGTAGCAACAGCCGCAAATGGTATATCCAATTCTTCAATTCTTCTGTTTTGAGTTAGAATTGTTACAATCTCATAAACTTTATCACTAGCCACAAAGCCCAGCTTATCTGCTACAAACTCAATCCACGATTTGCGCCCCAATGCACGAGCTAGTTTCATCAACGTCTGCGAATCATGACCGGCGCAAATCAAAGCACCAATTAGACTACCAATACTGCAACCCGTAATCAAATCTGGCTTAATATTATTCTCTTCTAAAACACTCAGTACTCCAACATGCGCCAGCCCGCGCAAACCACCAGAGCCCAGAACCAAGGCGATCCTAGGTTCACATGACATATTTATTCATCCTCTTCAGAAACTTCTGTCTGTCCAGCATTCAAAGGAGCCCTGTTCGCCTGCACTATTTCCAATGTGTTCTTTAGATTTTGTTCCAAGTAGTCAAAAACATCAGTAGCATAATTAATAGACTCCCTATGCATTTTTTCAGCATAGGCATCAGCTGCGGCTCTCATATCATTATCATATTGTTTCGTATCATTTAAAATATTCTGCGCTTTTTCTTCTGCCATCTTAACGATTTCTTCACTACGAACGATTCGTTCTGCTTCTGCTTTAGCAAGCTCAACAATTCGCTCGGCCTCTGCTTTCGCTTGTTCTACAATCCTATCAGCTTCTGCTCTGGAATTTTTAATGATATTCATCTGTTCGTCTAAAAGATCATGAGCTTTTTTCACTTCAAGTGGCACAGCTTCACGTAGCCTATCCATAATTAGTGATAAGTCTCCTTCTTCGATGATTATCTTCTCCGAAAACGGAAGATGTGAAGCTTCTAAAATAAGACTTTCCATTTCATCTAAGATTTTGTCTAATTCCATGCTCATCATCTCACTTTCATAAACATTATTTTTTTTGTGCGATAAACTCTTTGAGTTGTCCTTCAATGCTTTCAGGCACTAAACCAGAAATATCGCCACCGAAAACAGCTAATTCTCTTACTCCTGAAGAACTCAAAAATGAATATTGAGCATTAGTCATAATAAAAACAGTTTCTAATTCTTGGTTAATTTTTTTAATTAAAAGAGCTCTTTGAAACTCATATTCAAAATCCGAAAATGCTCGTAAACCACGAACAATAAATTTCGTATTCTGTTGTTTACAATACTCATTTAGCAATCCTGAAAAACAAGTCACTTTAGCATTAGGAATATGTTTTGTTGCCTCCCGCAGCAAAACTACTCGTTCTTCCATTGTAAACATTCCCTTTTCCTTACCAGGATTATGAAATACACTGATGATAATCTCATCAAACATCAAACTAGCACGTTCAAAAATATCTAGATGTCCATTAGTTACCGGATCAAAACTTCCCGGGCAAATTGCTCTACGCACTTTGCACCTCCTATATTACGAATAGTCAATACTATTTACAAAAACAACTATATTATATATTTTATCTTATTTGAACATAATATACCATAATTATAGCAAATTTTATTGCCTATCGCCAGCGTAAAAATGTAACAATACTTTCACCATATTTTTCTTGTCTTATAACTACTAGCTCGACTGACAATTCTAGCGGTAATATTTCGTGCATAGAATGTTCAAGTACTAAATAGCCACCAACCTCTAAACTCTCCTCTATAACTATTTTTTCAATTACTAATTTAACTAGTCCCTTATCATAGGGAGGATCTGCAAAAATAAAATCAAATTTTTCGCCTTTTTTACGGAACTCTTTTAAAACACTTAGTGCATCACCCTTTATGGTCTTTGTGTTTTTTTCTGCACCAACTTTTGCAATATTTTTTTTAATTAAAGCCAAACTATTTTTATTCTCATCAATAAAAACAACTTGCTCAGCACCTCTACTCCAAGCTTCTAAACCAAGATTACCTGTACCTCCAAAAAGGTCTAAAACTACTGCTTGGTGAATCTTTGTACCTATAATATTAAAAATAGATTCTTTTACTCGATCAGCCGTTGGTCGTACCCTATCATCTTTTGGTGTAAAAAGCTTTAATCCTTTAGCTTTACCTGTTATAATTCTCATAA
>DVNI01000107.1 GCA_018714505.1 Candidatus Avacidaminococcus intestinavium | reverse complement strand
GGCTTCTTCATTATGTAGAGAATATCTCAAAAGCATAGCTGCTGATAAAATAGTCCCCAAAGGATTTGCAATACCCTGCCCCGCAATATCCGGCGCTGAACCATGAATCGGTTCATACATACCAGTGCCATCGCCCAAACTTGCAGAAGGCAACATACCAATCGACCCAGCGATCACCGAAGCCTCATCAGATAAAATATCACCAAAAATATTGTTAGTTAAAATAACATCAAATTGTTTGGGGTTAAGCACCAGTTGCATTGCACAATTATCAACATAAAGATGTTCAAGATTCACACTATTATAATCAGCTGCTCGTTTCTCTTCAACAATTTTGCGCCACATCCTAGACGATGCCAAAACATTGGCTTTATCCACTGAAGTAACTTTCCCCTTACGCTTGTGTGCCGCTTGCAACGCAAATTCTGCAATGCGTTCCACTTCTGGCCTAGTATAAAGCTCAACATCCGAAGCTTCTTCCACACCATCATCATTAATGCGTGCTTCATTATGTGCACCAAAATAGATACCACCAGTCAACTCACGAACAATTAAAAGATCAACACCCTCTACCCTTTCTGTTTTCACCGGCGATAAATGTGCCACAAATGGTGAAACCCGAATAGGGCGCAAATTACAATAAAGTCCCAACGCTTTTCGAATAGCAAGTAAACCTTTTTCCGGTCTTAACGTAGGATCACAAGCATCCCATTTTGGTCCTCCTACAGCACCAAGCAAAACAGCATCCGCTGCTAGAGCTGCCGTAATTGTCGCTTCTGGTAATGGTACGCTCGTAGCATCAATAGCCGCTCCACCAATTAAATGTTTTTCAAATTTAAATTCGATCTGCTTTTTGATACCCACTGCTTTTAAAACACAGACAGCAGCATCAACAATTTCCGGACCAATTCCATCACCCGGTAAAAGTGTTATCTTCATATTAACATGCTCCCTTGACAAAATTAATTAAACCACCAGCATTAGCGATGTTTTGCACAAACTCTGGTAATGGATTGGTTTTAATAATAATGTTTTTATTCACAATCTTAATTTCACCCAAACGCACGTCTACTTCAATTTCATCACCAGTAGCTATTTTTTCCACATCACTGCCAATTTCTAAGGCCGGCAAACCAATATTAATCGCATTGCGAAAAAAAATACGGGCAAAACTTTCAGCAATAATACATTGCACACCCTTTTCTTTCAATACTAATGGTGCATGCTCTCTGCTTGACCCACAACCAAAATTGCGGCCAGCCACAATCACGTCTCCAGGCTCTACTTGTGATGCAAAATCTACATCAATATCTTCCATCGCATGCTCAGCCAATTCTTTTAGTTCTGCAATATTTAAATATCGAGCCGGAATAATTACATCCGTATCAACATGATCACCATATCTCCACACTTTACTCATGACAATACCTCCTTAGGCCCCGCAATTCTACCTAACACAGCACTAGCAGCCGCAACATACGGTCCAGACAAATACACTTCACTATCTACATGACCCATCCTACCACGAAAGTTTCTATTGGTAGTTGATATAGCCCGCTCTCCATGAGCCAAAATCCCCATATAACCACCCAAACACGGACCGCAACTAGGAGTGCTAACTGCAACACCAGCCTCAATAAAGATATCAATATAACCTAGTTTTATGGCTGCTTGATAAATATCTTGGGTAGCCGGAATAATAATACAACGTACATGAGGATGTACCTTACGCCCTTTGAGCACTTCTGCCGCTTGAGCCAAATCTTCTAATCGCCCATTTGTACAAGAACCAATCACCGCTTGATCAATCATTATTTCTTTAGCTTCATCTACTGGATGAACATTTTCAGGCAAATGAGGATAAGCCACGACCGGTGCTAATTTATCAAGTTCAATTACAATCGTTCGCGCATATATAGCATCAGCATCAGCCGTAACAGCATGAAAATCTCTTGTTACTCTATTTTTTAAGAAAGCTAAGGTCTTTTCATCAACAGGAAAAATGCCATTTTTACCACCAGCCTCAATCGCCATATTACAAATGGTAAAACGATCAGCCATGTCAAGTTCACTTACCCCGTCACCACAAAACTCTAAGGACTGATAACGCGCACCATCTACACCAATCATCCCAATTAAAGTAAGAATGATATCCTTACCCTTGACATAACGTGGCAACTTGCCTGTAAGCTCAACTTTAATAGCTGAAGGAACTTTAAACCAAGTAGTCCCGCTTGCCATCGCCGCTCCAGCGTCTGTCTGTCCAACACCAGTAGCAAAAGCATTGAGCGCTCCATAAGTACAAGTATGTGAATCTGCGCCAATAATTACTTCGCCCGGTGCGATAAGCCCCACATCTGGTAAAAGCGCATGTTCAATTCCCATACGACCAACCTCGAAATAATTAGTAATCTCATGCTTACGGGCAAAATCACGCATTCTTTTACACATCTCTGCAGACTTAATATCCTTAGGCGGTGAAAAATGATCCGGCACTAAAGCTATCTTTTCTTTATTAAAAACCGGTTTACCAATTTTTTCAAATTCCGAAATTGCCGGCGGTCCAGTAATATCATTGGCCAAAATAAGATCAATTTGGGCAATCAACAGATCCCCTGCAGATACTACTTTCTGACCTGCATGCGCAGCTAGTATTTTTTCCGTCATCGTCATACCCATATCTATAATCCTCCTCAGGAACTTTGCTTAGAGCAGGCTGCCACTAGGGCAGCCCGTTTCTAATTTTATTTTTTCACCCAACTCATCATGCCACGCAATTCTTTACCTACTTTTTCAATTTCATGTTCACTGGAATTTCTACGCATCGCATTAAAATAAGGACGATTAGCCTGATTTTCCAGCAACCATTTATTCGCAAACGTACCATTTTGAATCTCTGCAAGCACCTTACGCATTTCTTTTTTCGTTTCTTCTGTAACAATTCTGCTACCCGTCACGTAATCACCATATTCTGCAGTATCACTAACAGAGTGACGCATCTTCGCCATTCCGCCTTCATATAGCAAGTCCACAATTAACTTCATTTCGTGCATACATTCAAAATAAGCACTTTCCGGTTGATAACCAGCTTCGACTAGTGTTTCAAAGCCAGCTGTAATTAAAGCCGTAATACCACCACATAAAACAGCCTGTTCACCAAATAAATCTGTTTCAGTTTCTTCTTTAAAAGTCGTTGCTAAAACACCAGCTCTTGTACCGCCGATTCCTTTAGCATAAGCAAGCCCCAAATCATAAGCCCTGCCCGTAGCATCTTGATGTACGGCTATCAGACAAGGTACACCCTGGCCTTCAGTAAACACGCGTCTAACCAAATGTCCCGGACCTTTCGGTGCCACCATAAACACATCTACATCACTAGGAGGAACAATTTGGCCAAAATGAATATTAAAACCATGTGCAAATGCTAATGCCGCACCAGAACGCAAATTAGGTTCAATCTCATTTTTATAAACAGTTGCCTGTTTTTCATCAGGAATTAACAGCATTACAATATCGGCAAGTTTTGCTGCTTCTGCAACCGGCAATACTTTAAGGCCAGCCTTTTCCGCCTTAAAAATAGATTTGCTATTAGCATAAAGACCTACAACCACGTTAGCTCCACTATCTTTTAAATTAAGCGCATGAGCATGGCCCTGGCTACCATAGCCAATTATAGCAATCGTTTTCCCCTGTAGCATCTCCCAATTGGCATCTTTGTCATAATACATTCTCACCATTCTCATTCTCTCCTTTGTTCTTAACAATAATTTATTAAAATCAAGCAATGTCTAAAATAATTACCTGTTTCTAACTTAAAAATAAAAAAAACAAAAAGCCCCTATCTGTCATTAGACAGATAGGGGCGAACAACCGCGGTACCACCCTAATTGGTTCTTAAATCTCGTAATTGAATACGAACGCTTTAACGCAGCGTAATTCGCCTGCTCCTACTAAAATGTTCAAAGCAAAAGTTCACGAGTTGAGCTATACCAAAGTCTCCGCACGGCTTGCACCACCCGCCGCTTCTCTTAAGCGCCAAACTATTGGCTTTTCTCCCGATCATTACATTTGTGTTATTAAGCACATCAATTCACTTGTCGTGCGTTATTTTTACATTATGCCAGCTTTACTGTTCATTGTCAAGTAAATATGTATATATTTTTGTCATTTGCAATCACATAACGTCTATACTGGTAATATCATTGTACTTTTCTCTAATATTCCTTTATAAATCAGCTACCACTCTTCCGAACCAATGGTTGCATTATTAATAAAATATAACTTTTTTCATTAAAACACTGGACGACAAGAGAAAAATGGCATATTCTATATGTTAATAAATAAATTCGTGAGGTGTAATAATGCGTTTATTAAAAGAAAAAATTACTAACGAAGGTATCGTTCTTAATAACTCCATACTCAAAGTAGATGCTTTTCTTAATCATCAAATTGATCCAGATTTAATGATGGAATTAGGAAGAGAGTTTCACAAACGCTTTGCTGCTCAAAACGTTACCAAGATTTTGACAATTGAATCCTCTGGAATTGCTGTTGCCTTAACAACGGCGCTCTTCTTTCATGTACCTGTCGTTTTTGCTCGTAAACAAAAACCCTCTACAATGAATGAAAATTCCTATAACACCAAAGTTTTTTCTTTTACTAAAAATGTTACTAACAATGTCTCTGTTCTAAAAAAATTCCTGCCTCCCGGCGAAAAAGTACTTATCCTAGACGACTTTTTAGCTAACGGAGAAGCTGCGATGGGCCTAGCGGATTTAGCAACACAAGCAGGAAGCACCGTAGTCGGCATCGGCATCGTTATTGAAAAATCTTTCCAACCCGGACGCAAACGACTTATCGATGCTGGTTTTCAAGTTGAATCTTTAGCCCGCATTAAAGCCTTTGAAAATGATCAGATTGTTTTCGTTGAAAACGAGGAATAAAAAAGTAGCCACCAGCTCTGCTGGTGGCTACTTTTTTATAACTTAACTAAATTTACTTGCAAGATTCCGTCAAGACCTTGTATCAAACTCAAAGTTTCCTTGGCAACATCACTATCAACCGACATAAACATCATAGCATCCCCAGCCTTATTATTACGACTAACCTGCATGTTAGCAATATTCACATGCCCTGCGCCTAATAACGTACCAATTTGCCCAATCATTCCCGGTTTATCTTGATTACGTGCCACAAGCATATATTTTTCTGGTATTACGTCAAACTCATGACCATTAATTTCGACAATACGCAGTTCATCTTGCCCAAAAACTGTACCGCTAACTGTAAATATTGTTTCTTTGGTGAAAATTTTGAGCGTAATTAAACTGATCTTTTTGCTAGTAGCGCCAACTTTCGTTTCTAACACTTCTACACCGCGACTTTCCGCCGTTAAACTAGCATTAACATAATTAACACGCTCTTTCAAAATCGGTTCAAATAATCCTTTAAGAATCGCTCTCGTAATCATTTCCGTTTCGTTTTCAGCAACTTCACCTTGATACACTACTTCCACTTTTTCTACAATCTCTTTTGCCATCTGATAATAAAATTTTCCTAAATACTCACCCAGTTGTAAATAAGTCTTAAGTCCTTCTAAATCTTGTGGATGCAGTGTCGGTAAATTAACAGCATTCGGTACCATTTCCCCTTTCAAGGCACTCAAAACTTCACTTGCAATAGTGACCCCAACATTATCCTGCGCCTCATCCGTACCTGCACCAATATGCGGCGTCACAACACATTGTGGTAATTTAATTAAAGGCGAAATAGCATGCGGTTCATCTTGCAATACATCAATACCAGCACTAGCGACTTTGCCCTCATTAATTGCTAATAATAAATCCTCTTCATTAATCAGACCACCACGAGCACAATTAATAATGCGAACACCATTTTTGCATAAATCCAGCTCTTTTTTAGTAATAATATCCACAGTTTCTTCAGTTTTAGGCGTATGAATTGTAATTATATCGGAAACCTTTAAGAGATCTGCCAAAGTAGCACATTTTTCTACACCAAATTTTTTAAAGCGAGCATCAGTAATATAAGGATCATAAGCGATCACTTTCATGCCAAAAGCCTGCATTCTAGTTGCCACCAAACTACCAATACGCCCTAAGCCAATAACTCCTAGAGTTTTGTGCAGCATTTCCGAACCACGCACTCCACTTCTGCCCCATTCACCCGAAAGCATCATATTATGTGCTTTCACAACATTACGCGCAGAAGATAACATCAAAGCTATTGTTAGCTCCGCCGCCGATACGATATTGGATTCTGGTGTGTTTACAACAACAATACCTCTTCTCGTCGCACCCTCCATTTCAATATTGTCAACACCATTACCAGCTCTACCGACTACTTTTAACTTTTTAGCTCGCTGATAAAGTTCTTCATCTACTTTCGTTACACTGCGCACTATCATCGCATCGTACTGATCAATTGTTGCCAACAATTCTTCACGTGACAAGTCCCGATAGACCACAACTTCAATCCCAGGCTGCTTTTGCAACAGTTCAATTCCTTTGTCAGCAATTTTTTCTGTAATAATAATTTTCATCATGCTTCCTCCTATCAATATAAAAAACTCTCGTGCCTGATCATTACCTAGATCAAGGACGAGAGTTAAAGTTCTCACGTGGTGCCACCTTTATTTACCGCAGCGCAAAGCTGCGACCTCAATTACGATATAACGGTCATACCCGGACAGGTTGCTACCCCTGTCGTCTCCACAGTGGATTCAATCTTGAGTCGGTCCGAATTTCACTTATTATCGGCTCTCTGCACGCGACCAACAATCTACTTGTCTGCTTCATCAAATACTTTTATGCAATTCTCAGGCATTTGCCCTATTCTACAATTTGAAAAAACCTTTGTCAAGTTAAACTTCCCATTCCTAAGATTAAATTAACACTATTATTAAACATCTGTTATATTTAATACAAAAGCGAAAACTTTTCTTAAAATTCCCTCTTATACAACTCTCAACTAGTATGTTTTTCCATTTTTACCATTTACAATTTTATGCTATAATCAGTTATATGCATTGCACCACATCTACTTGGAGGACCCTCACTATGGATACCAATACAGTATCATCTGCCGATAAAATTCTTGAAGCAGCGACAGAACTTTTTGCCGCAAATAACTACGATGCCACATCCATTAAAGAGATAGCCAAACTTTCCGGCGTAAACAGCGCTTTAATTTCATATTATTTCGGTGGCAAAAAAAATCTTTATATTGAAGTGATGAATAAACAAGCCGCTCATTTGCTCGCTCTAATTGATACGGTTAAAGATAAAGATGATCTTAATCCCATTCAAAAAATTCATCTTTATACAAGAGAAGTTGTAGAAGTACAAAAGCAGCGCCCCATGCAATTTCACCTTATCTATCGTGAATTGCTAAGCCCTTCCGGCTTTTGCAGTAATTTTGTTAAATCTCGACTTTATCGCATTCATCAATTTTTATATGAATTAGTTGCGCAAGGAATTAAAGAAGGCTATGTGAAAGAAATGACACCCAACTACGCTGCTTTTACCTTAGAAAGCATCATCGTCTTCTTCTTTCTCACCCAAAATTTTGTCAAAGAACTCGGTGCTTTTGACGATGATTCCGCAGATGAATA
>DVNI01000106.1 GCA_018714505.1 Candidatus Avacidaminococcus intestinavium | reverse complement strand
TTTTCATTGCATTAACAGCAATATCCATTAATGTAATTTTACGCTCTGAATTTTCCCCGTAAATATCTTCTCTCGTCTTGAGATAAGTATCATAAGCATGTTGAATTGGTTCATTAAATTGTCCTGGTTCAATTGTAATATCAGTTAACTCTGTATTAAACGTAGTATGTCGGCAATGATCTGACCAATAAGTATCAAGTACTTTTAATTCAGTAATACTTGGTGGTCTATCTTCGCCTTGAAAATATTTCTGGCAAAACAATAAATCAGCTAAACTCATTGCAAATCCTTGTTCTTGGCGAAAGGCATCCATAGCTTCGCTATCAAAATCATTAAATCCAGTAATCCGCGCTACAGCCTGAGGCTCTTCGCAGATGTTTTCTAAGGTAAGAGGTTTTTCTTTGGCAGCTTCACGTGCTTCAATTGGGTTAATGCAATATTCTTTAATGGTTTCAACTTCTTTTGGTGTTAAAACACCACTTAAAATAAAAACTTTAGCATGTGAAACGATAGGTCTATCCTTTTGTGTTATTAATTGAATACACTGCTCTGAAAAATCTTCTCGCTGATCATATTGACCAGGTAAAAGTTCAATTGCAAAAACAGTATCTTCTTGATTGGTTTCTAGTTTTTCAAAAGTAATCAAATCGACCGGCGGCTCGGAAAAAACATAGCGACAGGCTTGTTCAAACTCACTAGCAGACAGACCAATGACATCATAGCGGTTTAAAATCCTCAAGTTAGTTAATGCTTGCAAACCTAAATTATGTTGTAAATCTGTTAACAAAGCTCTTGCTTCTACCGCAAACTCAGTTTTTTTCTCAACGTAAATCCGTTTAATTCCTTCGCTCATTTTCTCCTCCGTTTAATAATACTCATTTATATAATTTATTTGACAACTCCATAATTGCGCAAAAATTGCGCCAGCATCTTTATTTATAATATTTATTTTACCTTCAAAAATAAGGTCTGATGCTTTAGTACTTCCAAAATATAACTGCGTGAGTGCATCTATATCAATTTCAATATCAGGCAATTCAAATACTTCTTTTAATAACATATTACCATTTTTAACAGTAATCTCAAGTAAATAATTGTTATCCTTCATTAATTCGTCAGCTATTAATAAAATAAAAGAACCACTAAGGCTTTTAGGTACTTGTATTTTGGTCAAAGCTTTACGTGCATCAATTAATCTAGCCATCATAAAAGGTGTACTGCCACCACTAAGATGATGGTTAGCTAATTCACAATAAGTGCGGTCATCAAAGGCTGCTAGCCACGATAAGTGATCACATTGACCAAGATGCTGCTTTACAAAGTGAAGTAGAGTGCTTTTGGCCTGATAAGTCTGACACAGCAATTCGTGAATATAAAAAGTTTTATCTTGAATGCGATAAAGAAAATAACCAACTATTTCTTTATTTTTATGGGCTACAATAACTTTACCACCTTCAGCTCTAAAGACAGTAAGAAAGTCTTGCCACATATTAACATTACGCATAACATACGCTGAATAATTGACCATATGTTTTTCATAGATGCTGTTTAATAACGCTAAATTATTTTTGGATTCATTTTTAAATTCACTTAATAAAACATCTCTGTCTGGAGCCTGAAATTGAAGTTCTGCTAAAGGCATTTCATATTTTCTTTTAAAATATACAAAAGAAAATTGATAAGGCTGATAAATACCCGCATATTCTGGCATCAATAATACAAAATGATGCCCTTGTGCCCGTAACAACATAAAAGTCATGAGCATTAGGTCTTTAAGAACCCCTCTTCCTCTCATCAGCGGATCAGTGGCAACACCTACTAAATAAACGGTACGCATTGCTTCTCCATGCAAATAGATATTATAAGGATTTAAATGAACCATAGATACCAATTCTTTGTTTGACGTAAAAGCACCTAAAATTTCATTCTGCTTAAGACAATAGTTTTTAAAATACCATTGGAAAAAGAAGGTATCTTGCTTTTCAAAACAATAATCCCATAGTTTTTCTGCCTGAACAAGCGTTCTTTCATTAATAAGTGCAAATTCCATTACAACCTCCTATTAGATTGTTAAGGTGTATTTTTTGGTCATAAAAACAGGTTTATAGGATTCCTTTGCAGTTCTTAATCCTTCAATACCCATGTCTTCTTCACGATTGATATATTTAACATCAGTTAGAACATTAGAAACAAAGTCTTGATTAATAACAGTATATAACCCTCTGATGTCAGCATTAGCCTTTTCAAAGTGAACAACAGCCATATCTTTATTGAGATTTTCTGCAATGGTAAAAGCTTCAACTTTTCCGTTGATTCTTATTAATCCACCTTTAATTTCTAATATATCATAATGACGAAGAGCGTCTTCGACAGCACATAGTTCACAACGTAAACCATCATCATTTAAACCTTTTTTCTCACACCATAAATCTGCAAAAGCAATACATTCTTCAATATCTGTAGGTTTAATTATACTAAACTCATAATTAGGGTGTTCTTTTCTAAATGCATTAACATGATTTTTTTTACTATGATATTTACGTCCAGCTAAAGTAGCTAAACTATCACGATCATAAACATAATCCCAGTTATCGCGATCTTCGATAATTTCATGGTCTGGATGTAAAAACTCTTCTAAAATAGGCACTTGTTCTTCATAGATTCCACGTACTTGGAATGATTCACCATGAAATGATTCTTTGATTTCCGCAAAAATAGCAGGAAGATCTTTTGGATTTGCTCCAAAAGGCGGTAAGATAAAAGTGGTATTACTACGTGTAACTTTTATGATAAGACTATTGTATGAAATAGCCCAACGAATCTTATAGCAAGTGCGCCAAACAAAAAGATTAGTAAAGGTACACTCTGATCCTTGATAATAGCCTTTAGTAAAATAAGCATCAAATATTTCTTTGTCTTGTAATTCAATATTTTTAAATTCTAAAATTGATAATCCCTCCAATTGGTTTGCACCGTAATAATTATAACAAAATTTTAGCAAAAAGGCACTAAACATAAAAAAACCGACTAAACAAATAGTCGGTTTGCTTATACTTAGTCTCTGCTTTTGCTGAAGCAATCTCTGCAATATACAGGTCTGTCCATTGATGGACGGAAAGGAACTTCAGTCTCACAGCCGCATTCAGCACAAGTTGCCGGATACATTTGACGAGGTTGACGATCGCCGCCACCCATACGTTGCTTACGTGCTTGTCTGCAAGACAGGCAACGACCAGGTTCATTTGTAAAGCCTTTTTCTTCATAGAACTCTTGCTCAGATGCTGAGAAAACGAATTCAGCTCCACACTCACGACAGTTTAAAGTTTTGTCTTCTTTCATACTTATCACTCCTTCATATCCATACCCCATGCCGAGCCATAGATATTTCCTTAACTTCGGTCAAAAGTTGGACTGAAGGGTGGAACACTATCGAACCTGGTGAGATATAACTATTTATAGCATACATTATTAATGGATAAAAGTCAACAGAGAATGCACAAATAATAGTATGTTGCTCCTAAAGTATTAATCTTTTAAAAATGCAGTTTCATTAATACAGTTAATCCAACAACTATCATCTTTTTTTAGCATGCGACTCACGCCTACATTATCGATGCCTAATTTCCAAATGTCATTTAAATGAATATTTAAGATTTTACAAATGATTGTACGTAAAGTACCACCATGCGAAACAATCAAGATGTTTTGCTCTTTATTGCTTTCTTCCATAATATCTTCCATTGCTTTCCAAGCTCTTGTTTGCACCTCGGCAAAACTTTCACCGCCACAAATCTGTACTTCACCAGGTTTAGCAAAAAAATCTTGTACTTCTTGTGGCCATTTATGATTTATTTCGTCATAACTTTGCCCTTCCCACTCACCAAAAGATATTTCTTTTAAAGCTGGGATTTCAATAATTGGTAAGTCTTGCTGCTTTGCGATTGGCGTAGCCGTTTCAACTGTACGGATTAAATCACTAGTATAAATGGCTTCAAACTTAGTTTTAGCTAAGTATGAGGCGAGCTTTTCAGCTTGTTTTTTTCCTGTTTCATTTAGTGGATTATTAGTATGTCCCTGAAAAGCAAAAGATTTATTACCATTAGTTTGCCCATGTCTTACGAGATAAAAATTCTTCAATAACTTCACACTCCAGTATTAGCTTTTTGCTGGGTTAGCGAGAATTCTTCTAATTCTGCGTGTACACCTCCGCCGGAGAAAGTAGCCATTTCTTTGTATGCCCTAATTCCCGCGTCAAATAAGCGAAAGGCCATAGTACTCCCCTCACCTTGTCCTTGTGTAATTTCAAGGCGTAAAATCGGCGATAACCCGATTGTTTTTAATAATTCCTCTTGGCCGCGCTCTGTTGTTACGCAACCAGCTAGACAATACATTGTAACTTTTGGCGCAAGCTTTGCTGCAATAAATGCGCCAAGAACGCTAGCTAAACCGTCTAACATAACAACTTTTTTGTTTTTTGCCGCACAGATTATTGAACCAACAATTGCAGCTAGGCGAATATCATTGCAAGCTTCTAAAATCTCATGTGCATTTGTGTTTTGTATACTTTCCCAATCTTGAGGCAAAGTATACGCTCCCGGTAATCCTACGGCTATCATATCATAATTATCTTGGATTAAACAAGATTGAGTTAATTCATACCCTTGCAATAAAGCATCTGTTAATATCTTAATTCGTTCTTTTTCGGTATCAAGTACTTTTAATTCATTTATAATTACTTCTGCTTTTGCCTCTTGTGCTAAATAAGTTAGTGCTTCCTTACCGCTATCTAAATTATTAACGAAGGTTTGATCAGAAGGAATTGTCCAGAGCATAATAGCTTTTTTAGGATAATTTAATACTTCCGGCTCTAGTTCTCCAGTAATTGCAATATAACGTGTAGCCATGCTCTCAAGTTTAGCAAGAGAACCAACTGGTTTAATCAAGTCATCAAAATATCTCTGTGCAAGATCAATAATTCTCTGATCCACTGTTTCTAATTCATTAATTATTGTTGTTAAATCAACCATTTATCTATCACCTGCTCCAATATAATTAAAATAACTAAAAAACATACATAACCACATTCTGTAAGTGCACCGTAAGTATCACCAGTTAGACCACCCAAAATCTTTGTAAAATAACTTGCTAACGCAAGCATAACCAATAACGTTAAACCAGCAGTTACTAGCATTTCTAGCCCGAGAAACATAAGAATAGCGATGCAGAGGGCGAAAGCAATAACTACATATATTGGTTTGGCATATTTAACAAATAAATGACCGATACCTGTCTTACGGGCATAAGGAAATTTGACAATAAAAATAACCATGAATGTACGCGTTGCAGTCGCTGCTGCAATTAGTGCAATCGTTAATTGATCGCTTGGTAGCTCAAGATATACAGCAATTTTCAGTAATAGGAGTATAATAACTGCTAAGACTGCATTTGAGCCAACATGGCTATCTTTCATAATTTCTAGCATTCGTTCACGATTTCTAGCAGAAAAAACCCCATCAGCGGTATCCATATAGCCATCATACATTAAACCGCCAATTACAATAAGTTCTGTCACTAGTAATAAAACCGCACGTAAAAAATCAGAAATACCTAAATAGGAAAAACAATAATTTGCCCAACCTAAAAAAACACCAATAATTACACCAATTAAAGGAAAATAAGGTACGCTACGCGAGAAATCTTCATCTCGCCAGTCGGTGCGTCCCGAAAATCTGATGCGTGTTAAAAACTCTAAACAGGTTATAAAATCACGCATGATTTTCCAGTTCTTGGTAGGTTTTAATAGCCGCATTTAATATTACAATGGCAAGCGAAGCTCCTGTACCTTCCCCAAGGCGCATGCCAGCGTCAACAACTGGTGCTAGACCAAGTAGTTTTAACATTTTAACATGTGCTATTTCTTCAGATAAATGAGAACAAAGCATATAATCTGCGACACTAGGACAAAGTCCCCAAGCGATAAGGGCTGCTGCAGTAGCATTAACGCCATCAATCATGGTAGGTATGCCACGCTTAGCACCACCAATAATTACACCAGCAAGTCCAGCATGATCATAACCACCGACTTTGGTTAAGATATCCATGGCGTCATGAGCAACAGGTTTATTTATCGCTAACCCCTCTGTAACGATTCTACGTTTAATTTTCATTCGGTCGTCATTAATGCCAGTTCCCCTGCCCACCGTAAGCTCTGGGTCTAATTCTAAAAAGGCAGAAGCAATAGCAGCAGTAGAAGTCGTATTACCAATACCCATTTCTGCTGTTACTAGTAAATTATATCCCTTATCAATATATTCATTAGCAACTTTAATCCCAGCTTCAATTGCTTTTAAAGCTTGTTGTTTCGTCATTGCAGGTCCTTGAGTAAAATCATTGGTGCCGTACGCTACTTTTTCATTACGTACATTTGGTAAATAACTTAGATCAGCATTAACGCCAACATCCACAACAAATAAATCAGTATCGGCGTGACGGGCCATGATATTAGCACCAGCAGTGCCATTCATATAATTGTGAATCATTTGAATCGTTACTTCTGGTGGATAAGCGCTAACGCCATATTTGGCAATACCATGATCGCCACACATTAAGACCATTGCTGGTTTTAATTCTGGCGGATTAACTGTACCAAGCATTGCACCAAATTCAGCCACCATGTTTTCCATTTGTCCTAAACTATGAAGAGGTTGTTTAATCTGCTGCCAATTCTCTTTTATTTTTTCAATCAGAGTTTTATCATATTGTTTAACTTGAAAGCTTATAGTATCGTTATGCATTATTTTCTCCTTAATCATTCAAATTTAAAAGCTTGTTTTTTAATATCAACCGCTTGTCCTGCTAATACATAATAAACTTCTTCTGCCGCTTCACCAATTCGCTGTGTTACCCAACCAGCAATATCTCTGTATTCACGTGCCATCTGATTGTCAGGCACAATACCAGTTCCTACATCATTAGCAACAAAAACAACAACGCGTCCTGTTGCTTTAGCGCTAGTTAATAATTCATCGATTTTTTTATTAACATAGGTAACTTTTTCTTTGAAATCCTGTGGAGCTTGCTTGCCGTACAATAAATTGCTAAGATACAAAGTTATACAATCGAAAAGAATTGCATCAACACTTTCTCCCGCTTTACTCATAACTTGTGCTGCATCATAAGGTGCTTCATAATTCTTCCATCTTTTTTCCGAGCGTCGACTTTGGTGGAGTTTCACCCGTTCCGCCATTTCCATGTCAAGAATTTCTGCTGTTGCAATATAGCCGCAATATGCTCCATAATGCATAACATACTTTTCCGCAAAATTACTTTTACCGCTTCTTGCTCCTCCGACTACTAATACAATTCTTCCAGCCACGTTATACCTCCAAATAAAAAATCCTCTGCGAAGAGAGGACAAATAGTTATAGTTATACCTATACATTATAACCAAAGCCCTCTCTCGCGCAGGTAAATTGGTTCTACAGGCAGGTCTCCTGGCTTTGGATCATCGTTAATTCTACCGCGCCTTCCCAGTTGCCCAGTGGCTTTTATGCGGTTAACTCACCATTACAGTAGCGGGACTGCGCCGGATTTACACCGGACTTCCCTATTATGCGACGCATTACCATCGCACCTGTTACTTTTTCCAATATTATCTATTCTACATAAAATCTATTTTACCTTTATTTAAATTATAAATTTTTCCTAAATTATAGTTAATGAAGTGCTTTAAACAATGAAAAATCACATTATTACATGTTTTTCTGTGATTTTTGCGTAAAAAGAATAAAAAACGGAACCGTAAACGGCTCCGTTTTTTTACAATTTTTTTATTCCAATTCTGCTTCTACTCTAGACAAAATAAAACATAAATCAGAAATACGATTTAAACAAACTAAAACATATTCGTTGACTTCTTCTTTTTCTGCTACTCTTAAACAAGCACGTTCTGCACGACGAGTTACTGTTCTCGCCAAGTCAAGTGTTCCTGCACCAAGAGTATCACCGGGCACGATAAAACGTGCTAGTGGCTTAAGCAAAGCATCATACTGATCAATTGTTTGCTCTAGAATTTTAACATGGTCATTGGTAATATATGGTTCTGGTAAATTTAAGCTGGCAACGTCAGCCATTAAAGACATCAACATTTGTTGTACCTTATAAATTGTTTCTTTAACGTCTGCGCGGTTTACTGAAGCACGAGCTAAACCAAGTGCGGAATTTACTTCGTCAATTGTACCATAAGCTTCAACTCGCAAACTATGTTTTGGTACTCGTTCTCCGCTTAATAAACCCGTGGTTCCTTTATCTCCTGTTCTCGTATAAACGCTGGCTTTCATTTTACCACTTCCTTTATTTTAATAAATTTCTTCAGCAGTGAAGAAGTTTTTAATTTCACGAGCAGCACTTTCTTCACCATCACTACCATGAACAATATTTTCACCAATAGTTAATGCATAGTCACCGCGAATAGAACCTGGAACAGCATCAAGAGGGTTAGTTGCACCCATCATACCTCTTACTGCTTTAATTGCATTTTCACCACTTACAACCATAGCCGCAACTGGACCAGATGTAATAAATTCAACTAATTCGCCAAAAAATGGTTTTTCAGCATGTTCAGCATAGTGAAACTTTGCTTGTTCTTCAGTAATTTTCATTAATTTAAGAGCAGATATTTTTAATCCTCTTGCTTCAAAACGTGAGACAACCTCACCAATCAAATTCTTTTTAACACCATCTGGTTTTACAAGTACTAAGGTTTGTTGCATAATTAATCTCTCCTATTTGTTGTTTTTATATTGAACCATAATGCGGTTCTATACCATTAGCAATTCTTCATATTTTTTACTATCTAACTTTTCTAACATAGCAACAATCAATTTAACTGCATTTAAATAATCATCAATATGAATAATGCTTTGATGACTATGAATATAGCGAGTAGGAATACTAAAGGTTAAGGTTAAAACACCTGCATCATGCAAGTGAATTCTACCACCATCAGTTGATCCGCCTTCGGAAACACTAATTTGTGTTGGAATATCTAATGCTTTAGCCGTTGCAAATGCGTAATCACGTAGCGCAGTATTAGGAATCATTCCTGCATCATAAATTGTTATGGCTATTCCTTCGCCTATTTTAGCTGGAGCAATCTCATCAGCAACACCCGGAGTACCACCAGCAACACAAGTATCAATAACAAAAGCGATATCCGGCTTTAAGAGGTTAACACTGGTTTGAGCACCACGTAAACCAACTTCTTCTTGTACGGTAGCCACTCCATATACAGTATTAGGATGCTTTTTAGTAGCTATTTCTTCCATAACATCAGCCATAACTGCACAACCAATACGATTATCCCAGGCTTTCCCTAAAAGCGTTTTACCGTCACCCATTGCCGCAAAATTAGCATAAGGCGTTACTGGACAACCTTCAAAAACACCTAGCGTTCTAGCTTCTTCATCGTCTTTAGCGCCTATGTCAATATACATATCCTTTTTTTGGACAACCTTACTACGCTCTTCAGCAGTCAAAATATGAGGCGGTTTACTACCAATGACACCAACTAAATCACCATTTTTACCGTGAACAATGACCCGTTGGCCTAGCATAACTTGTTCCCACCAACCACCAAGACAAATAAAACGTAAGAAACCTTCTTTAGTTATATGTTTAACCATAAAACCAATCTCATCCATATGGCTAGCAAGCATAACTTTAGGGGTTTCAGCTTTTCCTTTAGCTGTGAAAACTACGCTACCTAATTTATCATAAGAAACAGTCGCTTGACCATCTAAACGCTCAAGCAATAATGTTTTAATTCGACTTTCAAAACCAGAGACACCACAAGTTTCTGAAAAACGTTTTAACCATTCAATTTTTTTCTTCATTTTCTCTACTCCTTTCTTACTCTTTTAAATCTCTCATATTATACCATTTCAGGTAGATCTTGTCGAAAGTTTTACCAAAAAAGACAAAGCAAGTTTTTGCTTTGTCTTTTTTTTAACTTAAGATTTTTTTAATGTAGCTGCTAATTCTTTTAATTTTTGAATTCTACTTTCTGTGCTTGGATGTGTACTAAAAAGGCTAGCCAATGACTCTTTACTAGCTGATAGAGGGTTAATAATAAACATATGCGCCGTTGCTTGAGAAGCTTCTGGCATCACACGACGTTTTGCATAATCATCAATTTTGGCCAAAGCACTAGCGAGAGCTAATGGGTTACCAGACATACGGCCCCCTTCTTCATCTGCCATATATTCGCGTGAACGCGATACACCAAACTGAATGAGTGTTGCTGCTAAAGGTGCCACAATAATTGTAACTAATAACCCTACAATACCGCCGTTACCTTCGTCATCACTGTTACGACCCATACCAAAAATTGCACCCCATTGCGCAATATTACCAATAGTTGCAATTAATCCAGCTAAAGTCGCAACAATCGTGCTAATCAAAATATCACGATGTTTAATATGACTAAGCTCATGGGCAAGCACACCTTCCATTTCATCTCTTGATAGCAGCTGCATAATACCACTAGTAACAGCGACCGCTGCATGCTCAGGATTTCTTCCTGTTGCAAAAGCATTAGGTATTGGTTCGTTAATAACATACACTTTAGGCATCGGTAAGCCCGCTTTTCTAGCTAAACCAGATACAATTTTTACAAGTTCTGGAGCCGTATTAATATCTACTTCCTGCGCTTTATAAGCTTTTAATACCATAGTATCACTATGCCAATAACTAACAAAATTCATTATTATGGAAAAAACAAGCATTACAAGCATACCTGTACTTCCGGCAACAGCTCCTCCTACACCAACAAGAATCATTGTAAGCAAAGTTAATAAAAATACTGTTTTTAAACTATTCATATTGCCTCCTCAATAATTAACTATAAGCTGTTTATTTAATTATATAAAACATTTTTTATGGTTTCAATAGAAAAAAGTTAAAAAAATGTAAACTTTCTAACTAGTCTTGACTTTCTAACTGTTGTTTAATTGCAGCTAACATATTTTCGCTATTCTCACGTACTTTTTTCTTCAAAATTGGATTTAGTAAGCCAGAAATCATCGGAATGCCAAACTCAAAATCCACACGCAACGTAACTTCCGTTCCTTCAGCTGTAGAATTTAAGAGCCATTCGCCTTCCATCTTGCGTAAATCACCAGCAGTTTGTTGATAGGTTATACGCTTTTCTGTATCAAAAAAAGTATCGCGCTCCGTCCAAACTATTTTACGACCATCGACATTAGAAATCCAATGACTGATTGTATAATCGCTTCCGCGTTCTAAAACAGTTACTTCTTCTAAATCTTTCATAAAACGAGGGTAATCTTCCATGTTTTTGATTATCTCATATAATTTATTAGAATCTCCCTTGATAAGAGCTTTTGTTTCAACTAATGGCATTGCAATTCCTCCCTATAATTCATCTATACATTCTGCAATCGTTTTTATTGCATCTTCTAAGACCATCAAAACGTGATCGATAACTTCTTCTGGCATAATAAGAGGAGGTTCCATTCTAATGACTTTGGGATTATTAAGGGTATAAGCAATAAGAATGTTTTTATCTATTAAAAGAGACATTAACATTCCTCCTGCCCCTTCTTTAGTTAATTCAATTCCGATCATCATACCTCTCCCTCTTATCTCTTTGATTACTGAGGGATATAAGTTAGCTATTTCTTTTAGACCCTTTAAAAGATGTTTGCCACGTATTGTACCTTTTGCCAAGAGATCTTCTTCTTCAATTACACGCAAAGTTGCTAAGGCTGCTGAACACGCCAACTGATTTCCACCAAAAGTTGATGTATGTAGAAATGGCGCATCAATTAATCCCTGCCAAACTTCTGGAGTAGCCGTAAATGCACCAATTGGCGCTACACCGCCACCCAAAGCTTTTGCCAAAGCCATTATATCTGGTGTCACGCCTTCATGATTAACGCCAAACCATTTACCAGTGCGACCAATACCAGTTTGCACTTCATCAGCAATAAATAAAACTCCATAGCGATCACAAAGCTCTCTTACCGCCTTTAAATAACCTGTAGGCGGCACAATAATACCTCCCTCACCTTGAATCGGTTCTAAAATAACCGCCGCCGTTTGCTCATCAATCACCGCTTCTAAAGCGCCAATATTACCAAATTCTACGTGCGTAAAGTTTTGCAAAAGCGGCTCAAAGGGTTTACGAAACAAGTCACGACCAGTTGCCGTCAAAGAACCATAAGTTTTGCCATGAAAAGCATTATTAGCTGCGATATATTTCTGGCGACCCGTCGCAAGTCTTGCAAGCTTTAATGCACCTTCAACAGCTTCAGTTCCGCTATTGACAAAAAAACTATATTGCAAATTGCCCGGTGCTATTTTGGCAAGCGCTTCTGCCAAATCAGCCATCGGCCTATTAAAAAGGACCTCTCCACACATTGGCATTGTATTCAAAGCTTCTTTAACTGCTGCAATTACTTGAGGGTGCCGGTGCCCAAGACAAAACATTCCATAGCCACCCAAACAGTCAATAAATTCTCTACCTTCGCTATCTTTAATAATCCAGCCCGTAGCGTTAGTTTCTACACTTGCTAATCCCATAAAGCGAAAAAGTTTTGCCATAGCAGGATTCAAATATTTTTCATATTTTTCAATAGTTTCTTCGACAAACATATTTCTTCACTCCAATAGTTTTAATTAAATTTTATTGAACGATGTTATCTGCACGAGCAAATCTAAGACCGCCTTCAACTAATTCCTCATAAATTTCTGACCAAGCAATTGCGGTACTAGGACGAGCATGGCAAATAACGATAATACTCCCACTATTCGTTGCGGCTTCTGCTGCTTCCAAAATACGTGCCTTGATTTCAGCTACGTCACTACTATTATCTAAAAATCTCTGATTACGTGCTGTTGCTACGCCCATTTCACTTGCTACATCATCACCTATGGATTTTGCTATTGTATTACTATCAATAAAAAACAAGTTTTTATCTTTAATGACACTCAATACGGCTTTCATTGTACTGCGATTTGATGTCGCTTTTGAACCTTGATGATTATTGACTCCAGCAATGCCTGGTAAGCTCTCTATTGCTCTACTGGTAAAGTTTTGAGCAGCCTCTCTCGTCATACTTACTGTTATCATTTTATTTTCTGAGGCAGCTGACGCATTCAGCGGCTCCATTGGTAAATGAAGCATAGCGAGTTTGCCGCTATTTAAAATCGTTTCTAAAGCTGCTGAGCTATTTTGTTTAAATGGGATCACAGCAAAGTTCATTTCGATAGGCAAGGCGGTCATTGTTGCTACTGGCTCTAGTGCATACCCGCAATCATCAACAATAACGGTCATTGTACCACTGAACTTTTTAGTGGCTTTTTTCTTTTTTTCTTGTACAAAAATAATCTCATCCGTAACACAACTAACCTCTTGATTACCCGCTTGATCATAAATACCAATAGCTAAAATTAATGCTTCATTTCCTTCATATTGTCCTTTGGTTTTATCCAAAATAAAAAGATTTTCAGCTTTTGCTTTCGCCGTAAAGCTGTTAACAGCACTATTTATTTCTTCATTATTTGGTAATGTTGCAATATGTTTTTGGTGAGTCCAAAAAATTTTACCTTTACCATCTTCTCGATTACTACTTTGTTCTTGAGCAGTACCACTTTCCACTTGCCAATCTTTTTTACCTTGTAAAATCGTATTAATGGCTTGATGTGCAATTTCAGATTTTTTCTTCAAATCCAAATGCACCTCTTGTGTTGCTGGTTTTATTGGTTTTTCTTTCTTATCCTTATCTAAGGAGGCATAAAAGAAGCCTGCACCTATAGCTAATAATACCATTAATAGCATTAACCAAAATGGCGATTTTCCTGAACGTTTTTTTCTTGACCTGCCAGCCATTAGCTCACCTCTTCACTATGCGCGGGGATGCGCTTTATCATAAATAGTTCGTAAACGTTTATTAGTAAGATGTGTATAAATCTGTGTAGTCGAAATATCAGAATGTCCCAAAAGTTCTTGTACTATTCTAAGATCTGCTCCATTATCCAATAGATGTGTGGCAAAGGAATGTCTAAGAGTATGCGGTGAAATATCTTTATTAATGTTACTTTTTTTACCATACTCTTTAATAATTTGCCAAAAACGTTGGCGTGTCATCCCTTTTCCCGTTACCGTTAAAAAAAGAAAAGGCTCTTGTTGCCCTTCTTTTGTTTTCAAATTAGGTCTTACTTTTTCTAAATAATCTTTTAAATAGTTAGTAGCGATTTTACCAAGTGGTATGATACGCTCTTTCGAACCTTTGCCAAATGCAATGATATACTGCATATTAAGGTTCAAATCGCCGGACTTTAAAGTTATTAATTCTGAGACCCTAGTACCAGTCGCATATAATACTTCTAACATGGTTTTATCCCGATAACCTTCAAAAGTATCAAGATTAGGTGCTTTAAGCAAACGATCAACCTCAGAAGTATTTAAAATTCGTGGTAATTTCATTCCTTTAGTACCAGCTTCAACAACTTCAGCTGGATCTTCTCGCATTATTCTTTCATTAACCATAAAACGATAAAAAGCTTTAAGAGCTGCTAGTTTCCTAGCAATTGTAGCAGGAGCATAACGCTCTTTTTTTAAGTTTTGCATATACTTAATAATATCTTGTCTAGTAACAGAACACATCTCTTTCATACAAAAAGACTTAAAAATTGTTAAATCACGTAGGTAAGCCTCTTTAGTATTTGCAGCTAGTCCTAATTCCACTGTTAAATACTCATTAAAAAGCTTAAACTCCTCAGTCATGGCATACCTCCAAAAAAAGAAAAGCTGTATCTACAACAGCCTTTCTAAGTAACACTATTCTTTCTTTTCAGGAATGATGATTTGAATATTAGTAGATGGTGCTATTGTAGAAATAGCATGTTTATAAACAAGTTGTTGTTTTCCTTCATTTTCAATAATAACGGTAAAGTTATCAAAACCGCGAACTAAACCACGAATTTGAAACCCATTCACGAGATAAATCACGACACCAACATTTTCTTTTCGTACATAATTTAAGAAACTATCTTGTAAATTAATAGATGTTTTGGCAGAATTGTTTGTCATTATTAACCTCCTATTAAAATCTCTATGTTGTTTTAATATTACAGCAGATTAAACTTTTGTTCAAGTATTAGCTTCATTTCTTCAATAGCCTTATTATAATCTGCTCGTTCTTTACCAACTTCAAACCAATGAATATATGGCATTTTTTTATACCAAGTAAATTGTCTTTTGGCAAAATTTCGTGTATATTGTTTTATTTTATCACAGGTTTCCTCGGCGGTTCGTTCACCATTATAATATTCAACCACTTGTTTATAGCCAATACTTTTCATTGCTGGCACCGAAAGATCTAACCCTTTATTCATTAATGAATGAACCTCTTTAAATAATCCTTGTTCTACCATATTATCGACTCTTTGATTAATACGTTCATAGAGCAGTTGCCGGTCCATTTGTAAACCAAACACAACCGCATCGTAAACTAATTCGGTCTTTTTTTCTTGGGAAATACTTTCTCCATTTAGAGCTGTTTCGATTGCTCTAATTAAACGTCTACGATCATTAAGATGTAAGCGGTTGGCAACTTCTGGATCAAGCTGGTCTAATTTTTTCCACAAAGCTTGATTCCCATCTTCATTGGCAATCTTTTCTAATTTATAACGCAATGAATCATCTGAATCAACAGTATTAAATTGATATCCTTCCAATAAAGCTTTGATATAAAGCCCCGTACCACCAACAATAATAGGCAATATACCTCTTGTATTACAATCCGTAATGATTCTTTTTGCTTCCTTTTGGAAATCAAAAACATTAAAACTTTCTTGTGGTTTTAAAATATCAACTAAATGATGCGGTACCCGCTGTAGTTCAGTAATACTTGGTTTGGCAGTGCCAATATCCATACCTTGATAAACTAGCATCGAGTCACCAGAAATAATTTCAGCTTGAAGTTGCACTGCTAATTCTAGTCCACAATAACTTTTTCCTGTAGCTGTTGGTCCTAGTATCACAGCTACCTTTTCTTTTACCATTTATCTTCTCCTAATACCATATTTTACTCTGCTATATTTTCCGCCTTTGATTTCTGTAATCAATAAATTATTAAAAAAATCTGCATCACGTTCTTTAACAACTACTAAGGGAGCAACCTGCAAAGCTTTTTCAATCATTGCCAAAGTCAATTCATCATGACACGCAATTTTACGCATAGGTGTGAAATTCGATGATGTTTGCACTGGTTGTTTAAACATAGGGTCAAAATAAACTACATCAAAAGAATCTTTGGGTGCATTTAATAAATAGTTTGCGGCATTATCATGCAAAGTTGTAATTGTACGCATTGCCATGTTAATTTCAGCTGTTTTGCTCTCATAAGTTTTAAAGCCATGTGACGTTAGCAGCCAAATAGGTAGAATTGCTTCTAAACCGACCACCATTCCAGATGCTCCTACGATATGGGAAGCAACGATAGCATCGGCACCAAGTCCTAAAGTACAATCGAGTATCTTCATGCCTTGTTTTAATTTTAAAGCTTCAACAAAATTATCTTTGCCGCCACGCAAAAGCTCCCGAATACGTAATTCAGCCATACCGGGATGAAAACGTAATAAGCCTGCTGCAGAATATATTTGTATACCTTGACGCGTTATAATTATTAATGCTTCAAGATTATGCTCCGCTAGTAAAATATCTAAAGAGTCGCCGTGTGTTCTTTTCAGCAAAGGTACTTGCAGTTGTTGGCTCCATTGTTTTGCTTCTTCAAAAAGAGTAGTCGAGGGGTTTAAACCAACGGTTATCGCAGTTTTAATCTCCGTCATGTTCGTTTAAACATCTTATATA
>DVNI01000105.1 GCA_018714505.1 Candidatus Avacidaminococcus intestinavium | reverse complement strand
ACATACAATAAAAAAGATCATTCTCCCGTGTTTAAGATACACAAAAGAACGATCTTCATTGATCTCTTAGAATTATATAGTAAAACTTCTATCATGTCTAGTATTGTTACCAAGAATATTTATAAATTCCCTTCATCTTGTTGTCCTTTATTTTGCTTAACTTTTCTTTTATCTAGCTCTGCTCGCATTTCTTCAAAGCTTATATCCTGCAAACAACGTTTTTTATTCATTTTTTGAACTCGATCGCGGGGAATAACACCAGCACTCTTGTTTTGTGAAAATATTTTGCAAAGTATTCTATGCCAGACTCCCACTTCCCTCGCCCCCTTTAGTTTTATAAGTTAGTATTACCCTCTTTTATCAACATTATAATTCCTATATTATTGGAATTCAAGCCTTATGTCTAATTTTCAAGGATTATTTATCTCTATTATTTAGACTTCTGATATTATTTGACTAGGGAGGTGCCGGAAAATGATAACAATTGGACATAGTTTAAAGCAAGCAAGAGAGCAAGCTGATTTAAAACAAACTGACGTTTTTAAACTTTGTGGAATAAGCAATAAAACCCTTTCTAACTGGGAAAATAATGTTTCAAAACCGGACCCTGAAAGTTTGATTGTTCTTGCTTCCATATACAAAATATCACTTGATCACTTATTAGGTTATACACCACCTAAAAAACAAGCTTCTAAAAACATACAAATACCTATTTTTGAACAAACTAATATAAAATTGCCTGACTATCATACGATAACTAATGAAAACTACGCTGAGATTTCTAATTCATTAGCACAAACAGGAACATTTTTTGCTGTAAAAATTAAGACAAATGATATGGAACCACGTATTTACGAAAATGACATTGTCATTGTACGCAAACAAACATCAGTTAAAAGTGGTGATATCGCATTAATTAGCCTATCAAATAATCTTGTCTTAACGAGGCAGGTTTTTCTTTATGAAGCCGGTTTATTTTTATTACCCTTTAATTACAGAGTAGCTAGTCCACAATTTTATAATAATCAAGAAATAAACTATGCAAACCTCAATATAATCGGTAAAATAGTTGAACTACGCGCTATATTATAATTAACAATAAAAATATATTAAGAGCAAAAAAGCACTATGATAGTAAAACTATCATAGTGCTTTATATTTTTCGTGGTAGCCCCAAGGGGAATTGAACCCCTGACTCTGCCTTGAGAGGGCGGCGTCTTAACCACTTGACCATGGGGCCATAACTATTTGGCTCCGGGACTAGGACTCGAACCCAGACTAGATGATCCAGAATCACCTGTGCTACCATTACACCATCCCGGAAAGTACAGGACATATTATACCTAATTTCATAGAGAAAAACAAGTCCTATAACAAATTAATATAATCAATTGCTTGATTCATCCTAGCAATAACCTTATCTTTACCTAAAAGTATCATGACATCAAATAAACCTGGACTCACTGTGCGCCCAGTCAAAGCTAACCTCGACGGGTGAATTAGTTTCCCTAAAGCAAGACCGTTTTCAGATGCAATGTTATTGTATACTGCCTCTAACTCTTCTATCGAAAAAACAGATAGCTGACTAATGGCAGCCACACACTGCTCTAATAAGCTACTTGCATTGTCTTTAAAATATTTATTAATACCTTTTTCTTCATAAACTGTAACTTCATGGAAAAAATAATCCGATGCATCAACTATTTCTGTCAAGGTTTTTACCCGCACACGAACAACATCTATAAGTTGTAAAAAATAATCATTGTTCTGTTGTAACCAGTCTTCATCAATCAATCCTGCGTGCAGGAAAAAAGGCTTGGCCGCTACTGCTACTTTTTCTGCGGGGAGTAATGATAAATATTGTCCATTAAGCCAAGTTAATTTTTTCGTATCATAAACTGCAGCTTTCTTAGACATTTTACTAAAGTCAAATTCTTGACAAGTTTCATCTAAGGTGAAAATCTCTTTATCATTTCCTGGCGCCCACCCTAACAAGGTCAAATAATTCACAATAGCTTCTGGTAGATAACCTTGTTCCCTAAACTCCTCTACAGAGGTTGCACCATGACGTTTGCTTAGCTTACTACGGTCTGGTGCTAAAATCATTGGCATATGTCCAAAAGACGGCAATTCGTACCCACAAGCTTCATAGAGCATGATTTGTTTTGGCGTATTTGATAAATGTTCCTCTGCACGTAAAACATGGCTGATTTTCATTGAATGATCATCGACAACGACAGCAAAATTATATGTCGGCATGCCATTGCTTTTCATAATAACGAAATCATCAAATTGCTCCAAATCAAAAGTTACATCGCCATGAATCATATCATGTACAGTAATCTTTCCACTTATTGGTATTTTTATGCGAACAGAATAGGGGTGCCCTTCTGCTAATAGCTTTGCAACTTCATCACTAGATCTATCTCTACACGTTCTGCCATAACGAAACGGTTGCTTGTTCAAACGTTGCTTTTCTCTTTCCTCAGCTAATTCTTCTGGAGTACAAAAGCAATAATAGGCCTTTCCTTCCGCAAGTAAACGGTCAATTTCTTTACGATACAACTCTTTGCGCTCTGACTGAAAATATGGCCCATAGTTTCCACCGACTTCTGGTCCTTCATCCCAAGCTAAGCCCAGCCATTTTAAACTTTGTAAGATTTGGGTTACCGAATCTTCCTTGAGTCTTTCTGTATCTGTGTCTTCTATTCTTAAGACAAGCTTACCAGCATGACTTTTTGCAAACAGCCAATTAAATAATGCTGTTCTAGCCCCACCTATATGTAAATAGCCAGTAGGACTTGGTGCAAATCTTACACGAACTTCACTCATGACTCTGCCTCTTTTCAAAACTTTAAGTTTTACTTTGCTAAACGATAAATGGCTTCTGCCAAAACTTCTATCCCTGTTATAATTTCTTCGATACTAACGTATTCAGCTGGATTATGGCTAATTCCTTTACGACACGGAATGAAAATCATCCCTGTTGGCACCAGTTTGGCCATATGCATTGCATCATGTCCAGCACCACTATTCATGACTCGCGCCTTAATTCCTTGCTTGTGACAAATTTCCAATAATAATTTTGTTATTTCATCATTAAGTGGAACAGGATGATCTTGAGTAAGCATTTCACGCTGAATTTTCATGTTATCTGCATTTTCTACTTGCTGACAACTCTTAGCAATCTCAGATAAAACCAACGCAATGCTTGTTTCGTCTACGCCTCGCACGTCAACCCACAAGACGACTTGACCTGGTATGACATTAATTGAACTTGGTTCTATATCGACCACGCCAACAGTAGCCACTGTACCTTGCGTTGCTTCCAGCACTGCAGCCTGTTCTATTGCTAAAATCAACTTAGCTCCTGCAACCAAAGCATCCTTGCGAAAACCCATTGGAGTTGCTCCTGAATGATCAGCTAGCCCCTCTATTATCAGTTTAAATCTTGTTGGCGCTGCAATGTTTTGTACAATGCCAATTGCATCGCCCGTCTCATCTAAAACTTTTCCCTGTTCTATATGGACTTCTAAAAAGCATTTATAGCAATCTTGCTTTTTAATTGCTTCTTTATAGCGAGTAGGATCATAGCCATTTTCTCGTAAACATTCTTCAAAAGTTTTATCATTTTGCTTAGCAGCAGAAGAAAATTGTTGCGGCGTTCCACTACCAGTCATTAGTTTGCTTCCAATCGTCGCAAAACCAAAGCGCGTCGACTCTTCTGCTCTAAATATAATAGT
Source organism: Candidatus Avacidaminococcus intestinavium (assembly GCA_018714505.1). GTDB lineage: Bacteria > Bacillota > Negativicutes > Acidaminococcales > Acidaminococcaceae > Avacidaminococcus > Avacidaminococcus intestinavium. The sequence continues at coordinate 825 of DVNI01000105.1, read as the reverse complement.
TTCTAAAGTATGCTTTAATTGTTCATTGCGCAGCATATACATCGTTTCAAGAGCACTAATTACACCGACAATACCATCATATGCACCACCATGTGCGACTGTATCTAAATGTGACCCCATCGCAATTGGTTTAGCCGCACTATCATAACCAGGTCTGCGCAAAAAGACATTGCCTACTGTATCTTCTGAAATCTGTAAGCCTAAATCCTCTACTTGTTTTAAAAGCCACTGAATAGCCGCATTATCTTCCGCAGAATAGGCAAGGCGAGTATTGCCACTTGCTGTTTTACCAAATTCTGCGATACCAGCTATTAAACTATTTACCCTTTCTTTGTTTGGTCTTAGCACTACTACCAAGCCTCCTTTGAGCAGGTTTAGTAGTTTTTACTTTGCGTTTATCCGTAGTTTTACTTACTGTTTTCATACGTTTAACACTTTTATCATTAACTCTGCGTTTAATAATCGCACCGTCTAAATTCTGTTTTTCCATGGTTAGAGATAATTTCTCTTCAATCTTCTTCAGCCACTTACTTTCTTCTGCTGTATACAAGGTTATAGCAATACCAGTATTACCAGCCCTTCCTGTCCGTCCTACACGATGTACGTACCAATCAGGGTCATGTGGTATGTCATAATTAATTATATGTGTAACGCCTTCAATATCAAGACCACGTGCTGCTAAATCTGTTGCAACTAAAAGTTGTAATTTAGCATCTCTAAATGCTTTCATTACGGTCTTTCTTTTTGCTTGTGATAAATCACCGTGTAAACAATCTACGTTGTATTTTTGATCTAACAACCAATCAGTTAATTCAACAGCTCGCT
>DVNI01000104.1 GCA_018714505.1 Candidatus Avacidaminococcus intestinavium | reverse complement strand
TATAAAGTATAATCAAAGAGCCATTCTTTTTCTTCTTCAACAAATTTAATGAAATCTGCATTTTCTAAGACATTATCTCTTTGATAGGCTTTTTTTAATAATCTTTCACGACCAAAATATATTTTTTCATAGTTAACAGTGTCTTCATCGCCAAAGTCAACTGCGTCACATTCTTCTCTTGTTAAAAGTCCTGCCTCGATTAATTTATTTAAATCAATAAAATATGGATTACCAGCAAATGTTGAAAATGACTGGTAGGGAGAATCGCCATATCCTGTTGGTCCAAGTGGCAAAATTTGCCAATAACTTTGACCCGCCTTTTTTAACAAATCTGCAAAAAGATATGCTTCCTTGTCAAAACAACCTATTCCGTAATCTGAAGGCAAACTTGCTATTGGTAATAAGATACCAGCTGCTCTCATACCCTCACCTATCCTTTCACTGCTCCAGCTGCTACACCTTTAATAATATACTTTTGACTGGTTAGATAGAATACGATAATTGGAACAATCGCTAATACTAGCATTGCCATCATATCACCCATGTCAATGGATCCATATCCACCTCTTAAATATTGAATAGCCATAGGAATGGTTTTTACTTCACTTGGTAGTACTAAGGTTGGTAAAAGATAATCATTCCAAATCCACATAGCATTTAAAACAGCTACTGTAATTGTGGTGGGTTTCATTAAAGGAAAAACAACTTTAAAATAAGTTTGTAATGGTGTACAGCCATCAATATAAGCGGCTTCTTCTATTTCAATCGGTATTGATTTTACAAATCCGGAGAATATGAAGACCGACAAACCAGCTCCATAACCCAGATAAATAAGGATAATACCTACTGGATTATCAATGTGCAACATATTTGCAACCTTTGACATACTAAACATAACCATTTGGAATGGTACAATCATCGCAAAGACAAAGACATAATATAACATACTTGTAGCTTTGTTTTTTACTCTCGTAATATACCATGCAGTCATTGAAGTGCAAAGAAGGATAATAAGAACAGAAAAAACAGTAATAAATAGACTCCAGCCAAAAGCTTTAAAAAGTCCAGTTTTTGCAAGACCATTGACATAGTTTTTTATGCCGACAAAAGATTCAGAATTAGGTAATGCAAAAGGTGAGTTACTGATATAGAGCTTACTCTTAAAGGAGTTGTATAAAATAATAATAATCGGTGCTATAAAAGCTATCGCTAGAATCGTAATAACGAAGGTTAAGATAATATTTCCTCTTTTTTCTTTTTTCATTAGTTTTCAACCTCCTTGCTTCTAGTCGCATATAATTGGATAAAGGCAATAACTCCAACAATTAAGAAAAAGACAACTGCCTTGGCTTGACCTACACCTTCCCATCCCATTCTGCCATAGAAGGTATTGTAGATGTCAAGAGCGAGCATTTGTGTTTGTTTTCCAGGAGCACCTGCCGTAAGCGCCAAGTTTTGATCAAATAATTTAAATGAATTTGTTAAAGTTAAGAATAAACAGATTGTAAAGGAAGGCATTACCATCGGTATTGTGATTTTTCTAAGAATCTGAAATCTTGTTGCCCCATCAATCTCCGCTGCCTCAATTAAATCTGGTGATACATTTTGAATACCTGCCACATAAATAACCATCATGTAACCTATCATTTGCCAGTTCATTAATACAACTAAACCCCAAAATCCGTATTTATAATTGCTGACAATGGTTGCCCCCCAGTTCATCAAAACACCGTTAATAATTAGTTGCCAAATATAACCCAAGACAATACCACCAATTAAGTTGGGCATAAAAAATGTAGTTCTAAAAATATTAGTTCCTTTAATTCCTTTTGTTAAACCAATCGCTAACATAAAAGCGAATACGTTAACGGTAATAATTGATACAATAGCAAATGCTGTTGTAAAGCCTAGTGCATTTAAAAAGTCCGGTTGCTTAAACATCTTTGTATAGTTTTCTATTCCTACAAATTCTGCATCGATAATTGTAGTGAATTTGCAAAAGGACAAATAAATTCCAATAACAAACGGTGCTAGAAATGCTACCAAAAATGCTAATAATGTTGGCAATACAAATATTGGAAAATATTTACGCGTAGTTTTATGCATATGTCCACCTCTGTTCTTAAAAAGCTGCAGGGTAATGCAACCTTTGTTACTACCCTACAGCTTTAATTTAATGTTATTCTACTGCTTCTTTTTCAGTTGCCCAGTCAGCTACCATGTCTGAAACAACTTTATCCCATTCTTTATTTCCGTTTGCATAATCAAGTAATGAAGCACCAAAATTATCTTTAAATGTTTGGCTTGGGAATGTTGTAAAGTTCCATGTTACAGGAGTTTTACTATCATCATTAAGTGATTTAACCACTTCTTGTGCTAATGGATCAGTTGGTTGTTCATCTTCTGAAAATGTGCTAAATGGAGCAATAAAGCCAAGTGTGTTTGTCATGTAGTCTTTACCCTTATCAGAAGAGATTAACCAGTTAACAAAATCAATTGTTGCTTGTTTATCAGCATCATTTACTTTTTCGTTTACACAGAAGAAGTTTTCTGTACCAATACATAATCCTTGGTCTTTGTCTTTATCCATTCCTGTATAGATTGGAAGGAATTTTACATTTTCAGCTTTAACTGTATTTCCATCTGTTTCAGAAATTTGACCAAAGCCCCAGTTACCATTTTGAACCATTGCTGTTTTACCAAGAGCAAATTCTGCCATTGAATCTTCCACTGTCTTAGAACTAATAAGTCCTGGATCTGTAATAGA
>DVNI01000103.1 GCA_018714505.1 Candidatus Avacidaminococcus intestinavium | reverse complement strand
CGCACCGTCTTTATAAAAAAACGAAGATTGATTTATATGATTTACGTGATGAAGAATTTTTGGTGAGAGAAAAAGGTAGTGGAACTAGAGTGTTATTCTAAAAAGAAATGGCTAGTAGAGAGTTTTCGTGGCAGTTAGGGTGGGAGTGTTCTGGTTTTAGTGCAATTATTAAAGCGGCAAAACTGGGTTTAGGTATAGCAGTGCTTTCTGAAAGTTTGATAAGTGAAGAAGTGCAGAATGGAGAACTTAATAAGCTTGTTTTTGCTGGAAGTAGTTTGCGACGATCCTACAGCTTGGTATCTCACAAAAATAAATTTATAACACCAAGTTTAGAAGCCTTCATGGATGTATGTAAAGCAGTTTTGGCTAAATCATAAAATAAAGTGGCACCTCAAAAATTGAGGTGCCACTTTATTTTATTTAAAAAAAGACATATTGAGATAGATTTTATTTTTATCATCTTGGCTGATACCGAGGTATTTACGGGTTACGTCGAAAGAGGTGTGATTATAGATTTCCATAATAACGGGCACGGGAAACTTCCCTTTCCAGGCGTGATAGCCAAAGGTTTTACGTAACGAATGACAGGCAATGTTACCTTCTAAGCCGAGATTAACAGCGGCTTCTTTAATGATGCGATAAGCCTGCACTCGAGAGATATGTGACATGGGCGCAATTTGACTGCGAAATATATAGTCTTTAGGCAAAAGAGGACTACGTTCTTTGGCATAAAGGGTGAGTGTTTCAATAATATCTTTATTCAAAGCAATCGTCTTTTTCTTGCCAGTTTTATTTTCTGTAAGGGAAATTGTTTTGCGCAAGCGTCTTTTTTCAAAATCATAAACATCTTGCCAGGTTAGTTTCAGAATATCACTAATACGCAGTGCTGTGTGGACACCCATAACAACAAGTAGGCAATTGCGTGTTTTATCGCGTTCCTTGAAATAATTAATGAGTCTTTTTACATTTTTTTTGTCTCTAATGGGATCTGTAGTTGCCATATAATCTCTCCTTTTAAGTTTCTTTTACTTCACCTTTTGTTAAACAAATGATCCCTATTTGAAAAACAAATTCCCTTTCCTTGATGGAAAAGAACTCTAGTCGTCTTGTACATCGCAAGACGGACAAAGATCGTAAACAGGCAGGTCTCCTGGCTTCGCGTCAGCACTTTTTTACACCTTCCCAATTGTTAGTTTTGTACTAAGATTTTAGCAATCAGTGGTTTAACGTAAAAAGCTCGTCGTTACAGTAGCGGGACTGCGCCGGATTTACACCGGTCTTCCCGATTAAGCCCTCACAGGCACCTGTTTTTTTGTATTAAACTAGGCGAAGAAAAAATAAAAGGCCTTTTTGCGAAAGCGCAAAAAGGCATAATGAACTAAAGTACCTGTTGACCATATCTTTCGCATGGCAGCATAACTTGGTTTAGGCAGATAACTGGCTTTGCTTTAAAGCATTACAGTGGCGAGACCGCAACGGATTTTTACCGTTTTAACTATTAAATAAAATAAAAAAGTTTATTTTATACCTAAAACCAAACGATATGTAATTGTTGTCTTGTTTATTGTAGTATAAAGTATAAGGAAATACAAATGCTGTAATTATGCGAATTATCGGAATAAACTTGCAAGACAGAATAATCACATGATATAATAAGTAAAATGATACTAATTACTAATCGATGCTAGATTCGATAAAGCACTGTATTTCAGATGGAAAACATTTCTTTGCTTTAAAAGGTATACTTTCTAATTAAACTTCTCCGCCTTTTGAATAAACTTTTTACTCAGGAGGTTATTGTTATGAATAAGAAATTAGTTTTGGGAGTATTACTCTTAACGCTACAGTCAGCAAACGTGTATGCCAACACAGCGCTTGGTGGCTATGATTGGGGTGGTGCATTTGCTGGCAATATAGCAACCACAGCTATTGGCGGTAATGCAGAGGCAACTGGTGAAGCAGCATCAGCTCTTGGTAGTGAAGCTCTTGCTAGTGGTACTTATAGCACGGCGGTTGGCCAAAGAGCTAAAGCTGAAGGGCTAGCGAGTACGGCTTTAGGTCAAACTAGTGTGGCATCAGGTAACCATGCGTCAGCTTTAGGTCAACATTCTAAAGCAACAGGTGGTTGGACGACCGCGGTCGGTGAAGCTGCAACGGCTACTGGTGCTAATGCGACTGCAATTGGACAGGCGACTACGGTGACGGGGAATTTTTCTTCGGCTTTCGGTCAATTTTCTAAAGTTGATGGTAATAATGCGACTGCGGTTGGACAGGCGACCACAGTGAGTGGAGACTTCTCTTCGGCTTTTGGTCAATTCTCTAAAGTTACTGGTAACAATTCTACAGCTTTAGGGCAAGGCAGTGATGTTAGTGGGAATGGCTCAACGGCACTGGGACAAAATTCTCAGGTTACGGCGAATAATGCGGTGGCACTAGGACAAGGTTCTGTAGCTGATGCTGATAATACGGTTTCTGTTGGTGCGGTTGGTAATGAGCGGAAAGTTACTAATGTAGCTAAGGGTGAAATTAGCGCAAGTAGCACGGAAGCGATTAATGGTTCACAGTTAAATGATTTAGCGAGCCAGATTAATAATGTTAATGGTGGCGTGAATGTTCGGCTAAATAGTCTCAATAGTAAGATTGATAAAGTTGGTGCTGGTGCGGCAGCTATGGCTTCTTTGCATCCTCTTGAATATGATGCTGATGATAAGCTAAGCTTTGCCACTGGTGTTGGTTCCTATCATGGTTCTAGTGCTGTTGCTTTAGGTGCTTTTTATAGACCGGATGGTAATACGCTTGTAAATTTTTCGGCTAGTATGGGCAATGGCGAAAACATTTATGGACTAGGTGTGGCCTTTGCTTTAGACGGCAAAAAAAGTTCAAGAGATATTAGTAAAAAAGAATTAGTTAAGAATATGTCAACCTTGACTAGTGAAAATGACAGACTCTCTGAAAAGCTAGGCGCTTTGGAAAGTTCTAACAATAAAATGGCGGCAGAGCTAGAAGAATTGAGAGCAATGATTGCTGGACTAAAATAAGTAAGCTTAAGAAACTGTTAGGCCTTGAAAGAGGTGACCTAACAGTTTCTTTTTTTATATTAAAAAAGGTTTGTGTTTCTGATATTGTTACCTTTTGCTGTAGTATGGTAAAATTAACAGATAGTATTATATATTATGGAAGGTTTAGTGCAAATGAAGAATAAAAACCTTTATATAAAGCGTTGGTTGCTTACGAAAAGCAAGCAGTTTACCCGTTACATACGCCGGGTCATAAGGGCGGACGGGGCTTGGATACAGAATTCAAAGCGACTTTAAGTGAGCTGGGGCAGCGCATGGATGTATCTTTAATGGCTGAATTAGATGACTTGCATACTCCTACGGGGTGCATCAAAGAAGCGCAAGCATTAGCGGCTGAGTTGTATGGTAGTGAGCAGTGTTTTTTTGCTGTTAATGGCACCACTGGGGCTATTCATGCAATGCTTTTGGGAACTTTGCGACCGCAAGATAAAATTTTAGTGCCGCGTAATGCACATCGCTCCGTAGCCGGAGCGCTCATACTTGGCGGTTTAGAGGCAAAGTTTATATTGCCGGAATATGATGCCGAGTGGGGCATTAATACGCAGGTTTTACCAGAACAAATTGAGCACGCTCTAGCTAGTGATCCAGCAATAAAAGCAGTGCTAATTACTAGTCCTAACTATTATGGTTTGGCAGCTGATGTGGAGCAAATTGCGCAAATTGCTCATCGCTATGATGCCTTACTCTTAGTGGATGAGGCGCATGGTGCGCATTTAGGCTTTTCAGAGTTGTTGCCACGACCAGCCTTAGCCTGTGGTGCTGATGCTTGTGCTCAAAGCACACATAAAACTTTAGGCGCATTGACGCAGTGTTCGATGCTACACATCCAAGGAACACGCATAAATGCGCAACGAGTGGCACAAACCTTGAGTGTTTTAACAACGACTAGTCCTAACTATCTTTTGCTAGCATCTTTAGATGCCGCACGAGCGCAATTAGCGCAGCAAGGCAGAGCAATGGCAGATAGTGCTTTGCGCGCAGCTGCCTTTTTGCGTAGGGAACTTAGTAAAATTGAAGGCTTGCCAGTTTTAAACGAAAATATTCTTAAGCGTCAAGAAGTGGTAGGATTTGATGCGGCGCGTGTGACGGTTTGCGTAGCCAGCCTGGGCATTACCGGTAGCGAGGCGGGGGCACTTTTGCGTTCTCGCGGCATTGCGGTAGAACTTGTTGATCGTAATAATATACTTTTTTTAATAACTTATGCCGATGACAATGAGGAATTTAAAAAAGTCGTTAGAGTTATTGTCGCTGTATTAAGGGAAGTCCAAGCACGAGCTTTACTGCCACTTGAGCAAACAAATTTTATGCAGTTGCCAGCTCCACGGGCGCAGCTGACAACGCAAGCGGCTTTTTATAAAGAGGTAGAAGAGGTGCCCTTAAAGTCAGCTCACAATAGAATAAGTGCGGAGCAAATTGCTTTTTATCCGCCAGGTATTCCCGTCATTATTCCTGGAGAAGTTTTTTCAGAAGAAGTTATTGATTATTGTATAAAAATGTTAGAACTTGGACTAGCGATAACCGGACCAAGTGATAGTACACTGAAACATGTGCAGGTGGTGAAAAGATGAAAAAAGGAGTTTTTATAACTTTTGAAGGTGCGGATGGAAGCGGTAAAACTACGCAGATTGCTAAAACAGCCGAGTGGTTTAAGAGTCTTGGCTATGAGGTGGTTTGTACGCGCGAGCCGGGCGGTACGCCAGCTGCGGAAAAAATTCGTAATCTTGTTTTAGACGCAAACCTTAAGATTGCTCATCAGACGGAAACTCTGCTTTATTTAGCAGCGCGGGCAGACCATATGGCGCAATTGATTAAACCATCGTTAGAAGCCGGCAAAATTGTGCTATGCGATCGGTTTAGTGATTCCACCTTTGTCTATCAAGGGTGCGGGCGTGGGGTGCCACTAGCGTCACTAAAAATGCTTGATTCTTTTGCAACAGGAGCACTTGTACCAGCACTTACAGTTTTGTTAGACGGTGATCCCGAGGCGCTACTAGCACGGAGAATTAAACGGGCGGTTAGTGATAAATTTGAATTAGAGGGGATTGCTTTTCAGCAAAAGATTCGAGCAGCATTTCTGGCTTTAGCAGAGCAAGAACCAGAGCGTATTTTCGTTGTAGATGCGTTACAAGAAGAAGCGGCTGTAACGGCGGCAATCTTAGCACGATTAAGTAAAGTGTTTTAAGAAGTAAGTGCTTATTGTGAAGTAAGCTCAGTATGGGAGTTTCGATAATGTGGAATGAAATTTATGGGCATGAAAAAAATAAAGAGTTTCTAGCGGGCTTTTTAAATGAAGGTAAAAGAACTTCATCGCTGCTATTTTTTGGTTTAGCTGGTGTTGGCAAAAAAACGATAGCGCATACTTTTGCCCAAGCATTTTTGTGTGAAGCTGATGGTGCCATTGCTTGTGGGCATTGTCCATCTTGTCAAAGTTTTGTCGCTAACGCACATCCGGATTTCTTGCTTGTAGAACCAAAAGCAGCAGGTAAGCCTATCTTGATAGAACAAATTAAAGAAATTTCTCAGCAGGCAGCTTTATCACCACGTTTAGCTAAGCGTAAGATTTGTTTGCTTGATGGGGCCGATTATATGACAACGACGGCTGCTAATAGTTTGCTTAAGGTATTGGAGGAGCCGCCTGCTTATTGGTTATTTGTGCTAATTGCCACGAATCCAGAACGATTATTGCCGACGATTCGCTCGCGAGTTATTGAATTAAGGTTTGCACCATTAACGGAAGCGATGATTAGCAAAATTTTGGCTGATAAAAAAGTGCCACCAGCTGAAGCAGAGCTTGCTGCAAGGTTAGCGGATGGTTCAGCAGGCGAAGCCTTACATATGGTTGGACAAGACATTTTAGCTTTGCGTGAGCAAGCTTTAACGCTTTTTTCTAGTTTGCCAACAGCTGGTGTGCTTCAATTAATTAATCGATTTCCTTGGCCGGAGAAATCCGAAGCGAGGGAAGGCTTAAAGTTATTAGAATTGATGATCTATATATTACGGGATGCGCTATTATTAAAGGCGGGTGTATATGAACCACTTTATAATAGCGATCTGCAGGAAAAAATAGAAAAAGATTTTAAAACATGGCATTCAAAGGCAATAAAGAATATAATTAAACTTGTGCAAGAGTCTTTCTTGGCAATTACGGCAAATACTTCTGGCAAAGTAGTTTGGGAAGCATTGCTGATAAAAATAAATTTGATCCTAAAGGAGGATTACTAATGCCGACAGTTGTAGGTATCCGCTTTAAAAAAGCTGGAAAAATATATTATTTCGCACCGGAAACAACTGGTGTTACTAAAGGCGATCATGCGATCGTCGAAACTGCCCGCGGAATAGAGTTTGGTGAAGTAGTTACTAGTGCAAGAGAAGTGGAGGAGAAAGACATTATTTCCCCTTTAAAACCTGTTTTAAGAAAAGCAACAGAAGAAGATCAGGCTAAGTCTGAGGAGAATAAAATTAGAGAAAAAGAAGCTTTTAATATTTGTGAGCGAAAGATTCAAACTCATGAATTGCCGATGCACCTCATTGATGTTGAATTTACTTTTGATGTAAATAAAATAATTTTTTACTTTACGGCAGAAGGACGTATTGATTTTCGTGAATTAGTAAAAGACTTGGCAGCTGTTTTCCGTACACGGATTGAATTGCGTCAAATTGGTGTGCGGGATGAAGCGAAGATGCTTGGGGGAATTGGCTGTTGTGGACGCCCACTGTGTTGTGCAACTTTTCTAGGTGATTTTGAACCAGTTTCAATTCGCATGGCTAAAGACCAAAACCTTTCACTTAATCCTGCCAAAATATCCGGTATTTGTGGACGATTAATGTGTTGTTTAAAATATGAAAATCACTTATATTGTGAAAAAGGCTGCGGTGGTGGTGGCGGATGTTGCCAACGTGAAAAAACGATAGCGCCTAAAAAAGGTAGTTTAGTGGTTACGCCACTAGGTGAAGGCAAGGTCGTGCGTATTAATAATCAAGATAAAACGGCTTCTGTGCAATTGACACCGGATAATGTAATCCAAGTTTCATGGGATGAAATAGTCGAAGCGGCGCAAGCCGAATTATAAGCGATGGACCTAACGAGTCGTAAAGACAGTTTACCAGGGTGTAATTATGTGCTTTGGCAGTCTGCTCATGAATTTTGTTTTACAACAGATGCTGTTTTTTTAGCCCAGTTTCCGTATCTAGTGAGAAAAGCACGTGTTTTGGAACTAGGAAGTGGTACCGGGGCAATTAGTTTATTACTAGCGGCACGTGGTGCAGAGTATATTGTGGGTGTTGATTGCAACGACACTGTAGTGGAATTGATGAAGCGCAGTATTAATGAGAATAATTTGCAGGATCGTGTGAGCGCTGCGCAGTGTGATTTGCGTAATTTGCGTAAATATTATGCTGCAGAAAGCTTTGATTTAGTAGTAGCAAATCCGCCCTATCGTAATAGTGGTAGGCAAAGGCGTATTGGGCAAGCCGCCTGCCATGAAGTTACAGCTAACTTAGAAGATTTTTTCCAAGCTGCGGCATATGCTGTTAAATATCGTGGACGGTATGCTTTAGTCCAGTTGCCAGAACGGTTTACGGAATGTTTGCAGTTGGCGAAGAAGTATGGTTTGGAATTAAAAAGATTACAATGGCTACATTCTTTTGCCCATAAACCGGCTTGGGCGTTTTTAGCAGAGTTTGTAAAGGGCGGTTCCGCAGGGCTAGAAGTGCTGGAACCATTAATTATGTACAATAATGATGGTACTTATAGTGCGCAAACTTTGAATAAATATGGTTTGACTAAGGGGGAAGAAACTGGTGGCTGAAGAAAAAGGTCTTTTATATATGTGCGCAACTCCAATTGGCAATCTGGGGGATATTACTAAAAGAGCTTTGACCGTGCTGAGTGAAGTGGATTTAATTGCTGCGGAAGATACCAGACGGACGAGGCAATTACTTAATCACTTTGCTATTAAGAAACCTTTAGTTAGCTATCATGAGCATAATAAAGAAAAACAAGGGCTTAAACTGCTGGAAGAATTGCGCAAAGGTTATCATATTGCGCTTGTCAGTGATGCGGGGTTTCCGGGTATTGCTGACCCTGGAGAACAATTAGTAAATCAGGCTGTTAAAGAAGGGATTACCGTAGTGCCTTTGCCAGGAGCTAACGCCGCTCTCAGTGCTTTAGTCGCATCTGGTTTACCTTCTGCCCCTTTTTTCTTTGGTGGTTTTTTGCCTAAGAATAAAAAGCATCGGAAAGAGCAGTTAGTGCAGTGGCAGCATATTCCTTCGACGATTGTTTTATATGAGGCACCACATCGCGTGAAAGAAGTTATCAAGGATATTTTGGCAGTTTGGGGTGAACGCCAAATCGCACTAGCCCGCGAACTTACTAAGGTACATGAAGAGTTTTTTCGCGGCACACTAGCCGAAGCCTTAGCTCATTTAGAATTACAGCAACCACGTGGAGAATTTACTTTAGTGATAGCTCAAGGAACAAAGATCGTTGAGTTAAGGGAAGAAGATCCGTTAAGTGTTGTACAAAAACTACTAGCTGAGGGCAAGGATAAGAAGGAAACCTTGCAAAGCGTGGCTAAAGCATATAAAATACCTAAAAGGGATTTATATAATAGATTAATTTTACTTGAAGAAGGGGATAAATAATGAAAAAACCAAGTTTTTATATTACAACGCCAATTTATTATCCAAGTGATAATTTGCATATTGGACATGCTTACTGCACCTCGATTGCCGATGCAATCGCGCGTTATCATAGAGCTGCGGGCGAAGACGTATTCTTTTTGACTGGTAGCGATGAACATGGTCAAAAGATTCAGCGCAAAGCAGAACAAAAAGGTGTTACACCAATTGCTTATGTTGACGCTATCGTCGCTAATTTCAAGCTTTTATGGGAAAAGCTTGGCATTAGCAACGATGATTTTTTACGTACAAGCGAAGAGCGTCATGCGAAGGTCGTACAAACAATCATGCAAAAGATTTATGACCAAGGGGATATTTATAAGAAAAACTATGAAGGTTTATACTGTGTGCCTTGTGAATCTTATTGGCTAGAACGTCAATTAGTAGACGGCAAGTGCCCAGATTGTAAGCGCCCAGTGGAACGGATGGCGGAAGAAAGCTATTTCTTTAAATTATCTAAATATCAAGATCGTTTACTTAAACATATAGAAGAACATCCAGACTTTATTCAACCGGTTTCACGCCGTAATGAGATGATTAATTTCATCAAACAAGGCTTAGAAGATTTGTGTATTACTCGTACTACTTTTGATTGGGGTATTAAGGTGCCTTTTGATAGCAAACATGTAGTGTATGTGTGGTTCGATGCATTAATTAATTATTTGACGGGTATTGAGTACGGCGTTAATGACGAAAAGTTTAATAAATTTTGGCCAGCAAATCTTCATTTGGTAGGTAAGGAAATCGTGCGTTTTCATTCTATTATTTGGTCGATTATGTTGATGGCTGCTGATTTACCGTTACCAAAACAGGTTTATGGTCATGGTTGGTTAGTTGTTGAAGGCGATAAAATGTCCAAATCAAAAGGTAACGTAGTTGAACCGTTGGCGTTAATTGACGAGTTTGGCGCAGATGCTATTAGATATTTCTTGTTGCGTGAAATTAATTTGGGTAGTGATGGCAACTTCTCTCGTGATGCATTAATTAATAGAATTAATGCTGATTTAGCGAATGATTTAGGTAATTTATTACATAGAACGATTAGCATGGTCGAAAAATATCATGATGGTATTTTGCATAAAGTAAGTGGTGAGCACGAAGTAGATGCAGCTTTGATTACGTTGGTTGCTCAAACGGTAGAAAATTATAAAAAAGCAATGAGTAAGATGGAAATAAATACAGCCATTAAGGATGTCTGGGCGTTAATTAGTAGAGCTAATAAATATATTGACGAAACAGGTCCGTGGCTACTAGCTAAAGATCCAGCTCAAACGAATCGCTTGCAAGCAGTGTTGTATAATTTAGCAGAAACTTTAAGAATTATTGCTATTTTAATCGAACCATTTATGCCGCATACAGCACCGAAAATTTATAGTCAATTAGGATTAGCTCTGCCAGAACATTTTGCGCATAAAGATGCTGTTTGGGGTCGGGTTCCTGAAGGAACGCAGACGCAAAAGGGAGAACCATTATTTCCCCGTATTGAAATTATTGAAGAAGAAGTAGTCGTGCCTGAGCTAAAAAAACAAGAGGTAGCAAAAGAGGCGAAGAGCGTGAACGCTAAAGTTAAAACAGAAGAGATTAAAGCGGAAGTGGCAATAGAGGATTTTGCAAAATTAGATTTGCGAGTTGCGACAATAGTAACGGCGGAACGTGTGCCTAAAACAGACAAGTTAATGAAGATTATGGTGAGAATTGGCATGGAAGAACGTATTATTGTTTCGGGCATTGCGCAGCACTATACAGCAGAAGAGTTAGTTGGTCGTAATGTAATTGTTATTGCAAACTTAGCACCAATCAAATTGCGCGGTATTGAATCAAAGGGTATGTTATTAGCTGCTTCAGATAATGAGGGTAATTTAGTATTAGCTGATGCCCCAAATATTGCGTCAGGTAGTAGGGTGAAATAAATGGCTAAAGTTTTTGATTCGCACGCTCATTTAGATGCGGAGCAATTTGATGAAGACCGAGAGCTTCTTTTTAGTGAGCTGAAAGAAAAAATTAGTGGCATGGTGAACCCCGGGTGTGATACGGAAAGTTCTTACAAAGCGATTAGTTATGCTGAAAAATATGCTTTTGTGTATGCCGCAGTCGGGTGGCATCCGCAAGAAGTAGCGCGTATGACTGATGATGATTTGACGCTTTTGCTAGAACTTACTAAGCATCCGAAAGTTGTTGCAATTGGTGAAATTGGTTTAGACTATTATTATGATGACGAGGCGCCACGTCCGTTACAGAAAAAAAGATTATTAGAACAGCTTGAGGTAGCGCGCACGAGTAAACTGCCGGTTATTTTGCATGACCGTGATGCGCATGGTGATATGCTCGAAATCTTTAAAACAACCGGTCGTGATTTGACTGGAGTTTTTCACTGTTATTCTGGTTCGTTAGAAACAGCTAAAGAATTATTAAAACTAGGATTTTATCTTGGGTTTGGCGGCACGTCAACTTTTAAAAATGCTGAAAAAGTACGAGAAGTATTAAAATATGCTCCGCTTGATCGGATTTTATTAGAAACAGATTCACCATATCTTACGCCAGTTCCTTTTCGCGGTAAAAGAAATAACCCTGCGTATACTGAACTTGTTGCACGCAATGCGGCTCTCTTGCGTGGTGTAACAGAAGAAGAAATAATTGAAAAAACAACAGAAAATGTAAAAAAACTCTTTTTTAAGATCGCTTGAGCATTACAGAAATAAAATAAAAACCGCTTTCTAATCAATAAAATGTAACTTTTAACGCTGGCGACCTTTCTGAAGTTTGACATTAAAAAAAACCTCATGATATAATCGAGTGATTTTAGAAGGAGGGTTATGATGGAATTAAAAACTATCTTAAACCGTCCCTATAAAATGCTTGCTTTAGGTATGCTCGTACTACTAGCCATATGCTTTGTAGGCTTTGCCACCGCTAAGAAACAGATTTCCGTTCTAGCGGACGGCGGTACGATTAACGTTGAAACGAGGGCGACTTCCGTAAGCGGAGCGCTAAAGGATGCGGGTGTCACTCTCGGAAAGAACGATGGTTATTTTCTTGTTAATAAAAAAAGATTAGAAGAGGGAGCGATAATTGAGATTGTGCGCGCTATGCCTGTCAAAGTTTGGCAAGATGGAACGATGACAGAATATAAGATTGGGCGCGCTACAGTAAAAGAAGTATTGCAAGCATTAAATATAAGACATAGGGATCGCCTGGTCTATCCATCTCCGGAGACGCGAGTGGTAGCAGGTATGGAAATCAGCATCTTAGAAAAAAACACTTTGGTTGAGGAAAAACAGAGAATAATACCGTATTCTGTAGAAAAACGACCAGATTCACATTTACCTTTGGGTGCAGAGCAAGTAATTGCACCGGGTGTAAATGGTGAAGAAAATGTCCAGATTGCGGTAGAAAATGTCGGCGGAAAAATCATTAAACGGGAAATCGGCGCCGCTGTAGTTAAGAGCCCGCAGAATGAGATTGTAGCAGTTGGCACAGGAAAAATAATTGAAACGTCGCGAGGGGCGACTCGATATGCTGCTAAAAAAATTATGGAAGCAAGTGCTTATACCATTCATGAAGGCAGTGGTACAGGATTGACCTCGATCGGCTTGGTGCCTAGGCATGGTATCATTGCTGTAGACCCTAACGTTATTCCTTATGGTACTAAGGTTTATATTCCAGGATACGGATTTGCTGTTGCAGGAGACTGCGGCGGTGCCATTGTTGGTAATCGTATCGATTTATTTATGGATAATTACAGAGAGGCCATTCAATTTGGCAGACGTAATGTAGAAATGTATATTTTGGAATAAAAGGTGAAGAATTTGTTGCGGGAAGTTATAGTTGTTGAAGGAAAAATGGATACAGTCGCTATCAAAAAAGCTGTCGATGCAGAAACCATTGAAACAGGTGGTTTTACACTGGCAGCGCGAACAATTGAAAAAATTAAAGTTGCCTCTGAAAAAAGAGGCATTATTATTTTAACGGATCCTGATGGGGCGGGAGAACGCATTCGTAAATTTTTAACGGAACGTTTCCCCAAGGCTGGTCAAGCCTTTGTACCAAGAGTTGATGCGACAGCAAATAATGATGTCGGTATTGAGCAGGCTACGCCTGAGGCGATACGCTTGGCACTCAGTAAAGTTCGTTATCATGAATGCATAAGACGAACAGAGTTTACTAGTCAAGATTTATTACGACATGGTTTGAGTGGACAGCTAGCGGCAACTAAACGTAGAGCGCAACTCGGTATGCTTTTAGGAATTGGCTATGCGAATGCTAAGCAGTTTACTAATCGGTTAAATAGTTACGGTGTGACCAGGGAAGAATTCCTAAAAGCCGTACAGGCTTTGGAGGAGTAAGATGGAACAACCAATTATTGCACGAAAAAACGTTACCAATCATATTTTAAAAAGCTTTAATATTCGCGCTGACAAAAGATTAGGGCAAAACTTTTTGACAGATGAACAGATTGTGGCGCAAATTGTAGAAGCGGCGACGTTGCAACAAGATGATTGTGTACTCGAAATTGGACCTGGTATAGGAACCTTAACGCAGGCCCTGGCTGAAAAGGGAGCGGCGGTGACCGCTGTTGAACTTGATAAACGTTTATTGCCGGTGCTAAAGGAAACTTTAGCCGCTTATCCTAATGTTAATATTATAAATGCGGATATTCTACAATTAGATATTAAAGAAGCAGTTAATAATCAGAGTTTTAAAGTTGTTGCTAATTTACCGTATTACATCACAACGCCGATTGTTTTTCACTTATTAGAACAAAAATTACCGATGGAACGTTTGGTAGTAATGGTACAAAAAGAAGTCGCTGAAAGAATGGTCGCTAAACCTGGTGGTAAGGATTACGGAGCTTTATCCGTTGCGGTGCAGTATTATGCTGAACCTAAGATTGCTTTCAAAGTTCCACCAACTTCTTTTATACCAGCACCGAATGTGGAGTCAGCAGTAATCGTTTGTGAGGTTAGAAAGCAACCGCCAGTAACATTGACTGACGAAAAAATCTTCTTTCGTGTAGTAAAGGCAGCTTTTTCTGTACGCAGAAAAATGTTAAATAATGCTTTGAAAAACATGGGTATTACAGCTGAAGAAGTTAAAACGTGGTTAGAAGCAGCCGGTATTGATGGTAAGAGACGTGGTGAGACGCTAAGTCTCACTGAATTTGCGAAGCTCGCTAACGTTTATGTAACGCTTAAAGTAGTTAGCTAAAAAACAATTAAAGTAAAGGGCACATTTTCTTTTCCTTAAGAAAATGTGCCCTTTAACCGTTAGATGTGTTGTTTTCACTTATTGGCATGAGTTAGTGTACCAAATAAAAGTGCGTATTGATGAGTGCTTGAAAAAATTTTTTGAATGTCATAATAATTCCTCCTCGTAGTGCTTTAGCAAGAGTATAGCATACAGGTTAATAATTGTCCAGCATGGACAATAAAAGTCCCTTTACTAAAAAAGAAAGTGGCTGAGCCTTTTTTTGCAGAAGCTCAACCCAGTACAAATTATTTTTTATGTATTTTATTTTTTTCTGTTGGAATATTAGAGAAGCCTTTACCCATTACATCGGTAACATCATGAATAATCATAAAAGCATGTGGATCAATTTCGCTAACAATATTTTTGATTTGTGCTAATTGGGTTAACTTAGCTACGACCATTAAGACTTCGCGTGGCTGATGCGTAAAAGCGCCTTCACCATGTAAAAAAGTAACGCCGCGACCAACGATTTTAATAATTTCTTCAGATATTTGAACAGAATGACAACTCACGATGAGAATATTCTTTTTGTAATCGAAGCCATTGGTAAATGTATTAGCAACTTTAAAAGCTACAAAGGAAGCTAGTAAAGTATAAAGAGCGGGTTCTAAACCGAAGAGTGATGCGGCAAAAACCATTAACCCGATGTTGATGATAAAGCCAGGCGTAGTAATTGGAATACTATAATATTTATTGGCAATGGCACCAATGATATCGGTTCCACCAGTACTACTACCTACTCGATATATGAAGGAGGCGCCCATACCAGATAATGTGCCGCCAATAATACAAGCGAATAAGGTATCTTGAATTGGATTATATGGTATAAGAAAACTGAAGAAGTCAAGTGAGAAAGAATACGCTAACATTCCAAAAAGAGCAGTCAGCGGATAAGAGCGATCCATATAATAATAAGCAAGAATAAAAAGAGGAATATTTAAAATAATGCTAATTAAGCCAATGGACCAGCCGAATAGATAATATAAAATGACGGCAAAGCCGATAATACCACCACTTAAAAGATGATGGGGGATATAAATGGCATTGACCGCTATACCCATTAGCATGCATCCTATTAATATCGTTAAATGTTTGAAAATAAATTTGCGCACAATTTAACCTCCTAGGCTATTCAATTCACAAACATTCTAACACAATTTATATGTCTAAATTGAAAATATTTTTCCTTTAGAAAAAATATGGACAAATTTTTAAAAATAGCAAAGAAATTTCGTGTTTTCCTCTTGCCATGGAGCGAGCAGAAAGATAAAATGTAATGTATAATTAGAGATAGTATTCATTATACATTAAAACTTTTGGAGTAATTTATGTTAGAAAAAGCTTATGCAAAGATTAATCTAGGATTGGATATCCTAGGAAAACGAGAAGATGGCTACCATGAAGTGGCAATGATTATGCAAAGTATTGCTTTAGCTGATGAGGTAGAGCTTGTAGAAGCTACGACTTTACAAGTGAACGCGAACACGCCGGAGGTACCAAATGGTCCTAATAATTTGGCTTATCGAGCAGCGATGTTGATGGCGCATAAATTTGCTAAGCCCCCGAACGTTCGTATTTCTATTCGTAAGAAAATTTTTACAGCGGCGGGGCTTGCTGGTGGAAGTGCCGATGCCGCAGCGGTGCTTAGGGGACTCAACAAACTTTGGCAATTAGGTTTAAGCTTTGCCGAGCTAGAAAGTCTTGCGTCGGAGCTTGGTTCAGATGTACCTTTTTGTGTGCGAGGTGGGACAGCGCTAGCGACAGGACGGGGCGAAGTAGTCCAGTCGCTAGTAGATTTACCGGAATTAGTGGTGCTAGTAGCAAAACCACCTTTTGCAATTTCTACAGCTTGGGCTTACCAGCAATTCAGTCTAAATAAAAGAGGGAACTCACCAGATATACTTGCGTTACAAAAAGCAGTAGAGCAGGCGCACTTACCCGCTGTTTACCAGAATATGGGTAATGTTTTAGAAACAGTGGCTTTTAATGAATTTCCAGTACTTGCAGCAATCAAAGCAGATCTTTTAGCAGCAGGAGCGCTAGTTAGTCTCATGAGCGGGAGCGGGCCAACTGTTTTTGGTATTTTAGAGAGCGAGGAAAATGGTTTACGTATTGCAAATTTTCTAAAAAACAAATATGCTTTAGAGGTTAAGATTACTAAGACGACAAGGAGGACGATATAATGAGCGGTCATTTAGAGCCAATAAAACTAGATAGCTACAAACCTTTACGCGAACTAGTTTGTGAAAAAATTAGGCAGGCTATCACTGCTGGAGTTTTTAAACCGGGAGAAAGGTTGATGGAGATTCAGCTGGCTGAAGAGATGGGTGTGAGTCGTACTCCGGTGCGTGAAGCGATTCGCAAGTTAGAATTAGAAGGATTTATTGTCATGATTCCGCGTCGTGGCACTTACGTCGCTGATATTTCTATTAAGGATATTACAGAAGTTTATGAGATAAGGACGGCGTTAGAAATCTTGGCGGCAGGTCTAGCTGCGGAGCGGATTAGCGATGATGAGCTTCAAGAAATGCAACGTTTATTAGTAGAAATAGGTAAGCATATGGAAGATGATGATATGGAAAAAATCGTAGAGGCGGATACGGCTTTTCATGACGTGCTTTATCAAGCAAGTCGTAATGAGCGTTTAGGCAATATTATTAGTAATCTTAGGGAACAGATTACTACTCTACGAGGGCGCTCTATGCACTATCCAGGGCGTTTGCGAGATACGTTAGAAGAACATCGAGCAATTGTGGAAAGTATTGCTCATCGTAATGTTGATAAAGCGCAAGTGGCGGCACGTGAGCATATGGAAAATGCTGAGCATACGTTACTAAAGGCGATTGAAGAGTCGAGAGAATAGTCTTGGAAAAACAAAGACAAAAAACTTTTGAGGTAATTATCTTAGCGGGCGGTAATTGTAAGTGGCTGGAAATGATGGGCTTAAATAGCTGTAAAGCCATGGCACAATTAGGGGGTAAACCGTTAATTAGTTATATGATAGAAGCGCTGCAAAAGAGTGCTTTTATTGCAGGAATTACGATTGTCGGACCGCGCGAAGCATTACAGGCATTAAACTGTTCTAACGAAGTTAAAATAGTCGATGCGGCAGGTGGTTCGATGCTAGATAATGCATTAACGGCATTGCAAGCTACGAAAGTTAGCGGCGAGGTCTTATTTGTCACGGATGACATTCCACTTCTCACTACAGAAGCAGTGGAGGATTTTTTGCAAAGAACGCAAGGCGAAGTCGCCGATGTGTTTTATCCTATTATTAGTCAAGATAGTTGTTTGCAACAATTTCCACGGGTGAAACGAACCTTAGTAAAGTTAAAGGATGGTATTTTTACTGGTGGTAATATTTTTTTAGTACAGTCGAGTGTTGTTGCGAGTTGTAAAGCTGGTGCTGAAGAAGTTTTCGCTAGACGCAAGGCACCGGTCGCTTTATGTAAGTGGCTGGGGTGGTCATTTGTCTTAAAATTTCTTTTGCGGAGATTAACTGTTGCAGATATTGAAGAACGTGTATCGGTATTATTGGGTTTTAAAGGTAAGGCGATTATAACTGAATACGCAGAAATAGGTATGGATATAGATAAAGAATCAGACTGGGTTTTCGTCAGCGAACATTTTAAGCATTCGGCTGCACACAAAACAATGTCTAGTAAGAGGTGTTAGTAATGGGTAGGATTAAAAGAATAGAAAGGGTAGCGGCGTTAACTAAAGAATTAGTTGATAATCCGTTAAAGCTGTACTCCTTTACGGATTTTTGCAAAAGATTTGATGTTGCAAAGTCAACCTTAAGTGAAGATGTACAAGCGATTAAAAACGGTTTGGTTGCTTATGACTTGGGCACGATTGAAACCATGGCAGGAGCAGCTGGTGGCGTTCGCTTCATTCCCTATCACTCACGTATTGCTGATACGGAGTTTTTACAAGATTTAGCAGTGCGTATGGCAGAGCCAGAAAGAATTTTGCCTGGTGGTATGATTTATATGAATGATTTGGTCTTAACGCCAAGAATTTTGATGCGTTTAGGTGAAATTTTAATGAACCATGGTCAAAATGAGGCTCCCGACTACATAATGACGGTTGAAACGAAGGGCATTCCACTGGCTTTATTTGTAGCACGTGCTTATAATGTTCCCCTTGTTATGGCTAGACGTGAAAGCCGCATTACGGAAGGCTCTGCAGTTAGCATTAACTATGTTAGTGGTTCAACGAAAAGAATTCAAACGATGTCATTGCCCAAACGTGCTTTGCCAAAAGGGGCCAAAGTATTGATTGTTGATGATTTCATGAAAGCCGGCGGTACGGCAAAAGGCCTAATGGATTTAGTTGGAGAAGTTGGAGCTGAGGTTGTCGGCGTCAGTGTATTGGTTGCAACTAAAGAACCGATTAAGAAAATGGTTGCAGAATATTTTTCATTATTTGTTTTAAATGATATTGATGATGTAACTAAAAGTATAGATATCCAATCAAATTTTTAAGGAAAGGACGGGAGCAAATTGGTAAAACCATCCGTAACCTTACAAGATGTCAAAGCGGCTGCGCAAAAATTAGCGCAGGTTGTCTATTGTACACCACTTGAAAGGAATCATACCTTCAGTAAAATGGCAGGAACGGAGTTGTTCCTAAAACTAGAAAATTTGCAGCGTACAGGTTCTTTTAAAGTTCGTGGGGCAGCAAATTGTATTCAAAACTTGCCTGCAGAGAAGAAAGCTTGTGGAGTAATTACCGCATCGGCTGGTAATCACGCACAAGGCGTAGCTAGGGCGGCGTCTGAACTAGGGATTAAAGCAACGATTGTGATGCCAGAGGCGGCACCACTAGCAAAAATAGAAGCAACTAAAGGCTATGGTGCAGAAGTGGTATTGGCTGGAGCTGATTATGATGCAGCGCAAGCGGCCGCATTAGCTTTGCAAGCTAAGACAGGAGCGACCTTTGTGCATGCGTATGATCAGCCGGATGTAATTGCTGGTCAAGGTACGATTGGTTTAGAACTATTGGCGCAACAACCAGATTTAGACACGGTGGTAGTACCCGTGGGTGGTGGCGGCCTATTAGCTGGAATGGCTGTTGCGATTAAAGAAACTAATCCTCGTATTAAAGTTTATGGCGTACAAGCAGCAGGTGCCTCGGCGATGTACTTATCAACTCATGCCCATAAATGGGTGGCGACGCCGGAAGTTAATACGATTGCCGATGGTATTGCTGTTAAGAAACCAGGTAAAGTAACATTTGATTTAATCGAAAAATATGTTGATGATATTGTAGTGGTGACTGATGATGATATTGCTGCTACAGTACTTTTGCTGATGGAAAGAGCAAAACTAATTGCTGAAGGGGCTGGCGCAACTGCTCTAGCTGGCATTATGCATGGCAGTTTAACGTTAGGACAAAAAACGGCGGCTGTGCTTTCGGGAGGTAATATTGATGTTAATATGATTTCTCGAATTATTGAAAATGGTTTAGTTAAATCGGGCAGACGGATGAAAATCGTCACTAGTTTACTCGATCGTCCTGGTGAATTATTAAAATTTATTTCTTATATCAAAGAATATCGAGCTAATATCATTTACATTTCGCATGAGCGGACGGGAAAAGATTTAGCTATTGGACAGACCCTTGTGGAAATGGACTTGGAAATTAGTAATCATGAGCACGGTGAAGGGCTTATTCTGGCTTTAAGACGTGCTGGCTATCATGTTGATTTTATTTAAATGGGTTAATACTAAGGAGAATGTAGTATGTCAAAAATGGTCTCAGTTATCTTAGCGGCAGGTAAAGGTACACGCATGAAGTCGCGTTTGCCAAAAGTTTTACATAAAATTGGTGGTGCGCCAATGCTCAGTCATGTTTTGCAGGTTGCAAAGCAAGCGGGCGCAAGCCGAAACATTGTAGTTGTGGGTTATGGCGCAGAGCAAGTAGTTGAGTTTTTGGGCGATCAAGCTGAGAGCGCCGTGCAAACGGAGCAATTAGGAACAGGGCATGCCGTTTTGCAAACGGAACCATTACTGAAAGATTTTCATGGTACAGTTATGGTAATTTGTGGTGATACACCACTTCTAGAAGCCGAAGAATTACGTAAGTTTTATGAGGCACATCGTGCGTCGGCTGTGGCGGCGAGTGTTTTGACTGCTGTTGTGGAAAACCCATCTGGCTATGGCCGGATTTTAAGAGATAGTGAGCAGCATGTTTTAGGCATAGTAGAAGAAAAAGATGCTACGATGGAGCAAAAAGCGATTTGTGAAATCAATACAGGTATTTATTGCTTAGAATCACCACTCCTCTTTGAAGCATTGAGCAAATTAAGTTGTAATAATGCGCAAGGTGAGTATTACCTGACTGATGTTTTAGTGAAACTAATTGAGCTTGGTAAAACCGTTGGTGGCGTCAAGACGGCAGATTTTGAAATGATTATGGGGATTAATTCGCGTAAGCAACTCGCGGAAGCTGAAGGTATTATGCGTCGTCGCACCTTAGATCAATTAATGGAAAATGGCGTCACGATTATGGACCCCGCTAGTACTTTTATTGACAAAAGTGTTGTGGTTGGGCAAGATACGGTTATTTATCCTTTTACTTGGCTTGAAGGTACAACAGTAATCGGCAAGGACTGTCAAGTGGGACCTAATGTACGTTTAACTGACGTGCAGGTCGGGGCAGCAACTAATTTGCAGTTTACCTATGGACATGAGTGTAGCATTGGCGAAGGTGCAACTGTGGGGCCATATGTCCATTTAAGACCGCAGACTAAGATTGGGGCAGCTGTTAAAGTTGGCAACTTTGTGGAAGTGAAAAACTCTGAGATTGGGGCAGGCAGTAAGTTACCGCATCTTTCGTATATCGGAGATAGCGATATCGGAGAACGAGTTAATATTGGCTGTGGTTGCATTACGGTTAACTATGATGGTAAGCAAAAACACCGCACGGTCATTGCCGATGATGCTTTTATTGGTTGCAACAGTAATCTTTTGGCACCAGTGACGATTGGTAAAGGCGCTTATGTTGGAGCAGGTTCAACAATTACTAAAGAAGTAGAAGAAAATGATTTAGCAGTTGCTAGAGCTAAACAAACCAACATTAAAGATTGGGCGGAGAAATACAGAAAAAGATGAAAAATCCGACTTGCGAGTAATGTACTTGCGTTGTATACTATTATAGAAATCGGCAAGTTAGATTTAAAAACTATTGGAGGTTTTGCGTAATGTTGGTTGACAGCGCTAAAGCGTTAAGGATTTTTTCGGGGAATGCTAACCCTGAACTAGCCCATGAGATTGCCGCATATTTGGGCACCAGTGTTGGTGATGCAGCAATTAATCGTTTTAACAATGGTGAAGTACAAGTAATGATTAATGAAAGTGTACGGGGTAAAGACATTTTTGTTGTTCAGCCGACTTGCGGACCTATAGTAAATGACAACATCATGGAATTGTTAATTATGGTGGATGCTTTTAAACGTGCTTCGGCTAAGCATATTACAGCTGTTGTGCCTTACTATGGTTACGCGCGTCAAGATCGCAAAGCTCGTGGTCGTGAACCTATTACCGCAAAGTTGATGGCAGATTTGCTAGCAACAGCAGGTATTACTCGTTTGGTTACTATCGATTTGCATGCTGCACAAATTCAAGGATTTTTTAATATTCCCGTTGATCATATGCCTGGTGGGCCAATCCTAGCTGAGTATATCAAAGGGAAACAACTAGAGAATCCAGTTGTTGTTTCTCCAGATTTGGGTGGTGTTAGCAGAGCTAGATTAATTGCTGACAAGTTGAATTGTAGTATTGCTATTATTGATAAAAGACGCCCAGAACCAGGCGTTGCAGAAGTTATGCATTTAATTGGTTGTGTAAAAGATAAGACAGCTATTATGGTGGATGATATGGTTGATACAGCAGGTTCGTTGACGGAAGGCGCAAAAGCTTTGAAAAAGTTTGGCGCAAAAGAAGTCTATGCTTGTTGTACACATCCTGTTTTAACGGATCCCGCATTAGAAAGAATTGCTAATTCTGATATTAAAGAATTGATTGTAACTAATACCATTCCGTTACCAGCAGAAAAGCAACATCCGAAAATCAAAGTCTTGTCTGTAGCACCGATTTTGGCAGAAACAATTTTACGTATTTTTAATGAATTGTCAGTCAGCCAATTATTTGAAGATTAAAAGCAGCGAAGGCTTGCTTGATTATGTTAGACTTGCAAAAGTAGATGAACAAGATTGGGGCTATTTCAAAGTAGATAAGAATCTATTCTGAAAAAGCCCCATTTTAACATATCGGAAAAGAGGAAACTGTTATGCGCTTAATTGAAATACTAGCTCCGCTGACAGTACTATGTTTGGTGTTACTTTTTCTTGGTTATACTAAGCGAATAAACAAAAAATCAGCGTTGCTAGGCGCTTTACTTTGTTGGGGGAGTGGTGCTTTCTTTTTAGTAGCTGCAGTTTTACCTTGGACGCAATTTTATGGACCAGTTAGTATTAACGGCGTGGCTACGACCAAAAAAATTGCATTGACCTTTGACGACGGACCATATGAACCTTATACTAAAGATCTTTTAGCAGTGCTCCAACAAAAAAACGTGCGAGTAACCTTTTTTATGGTCGGTGAAAATGCAGTGAAAAACCCGCAGTTAGTCAAAGCAGTTGCACAAGGCGGACACCAAATTGGCATTCATGCTTGGCAACATCGAGATTTTTTGAGATTGAGTAGAGCGAAGATGCGTATGGACCTAATGCAGAGCTGCGCAACAATTGAAGCACTAACAGGTAAAAGACCAGTACTCTTTCGGCCACCGCATGGCTTTAAAGATTTTGCGGTGCTCAAAGAAGCAGCGACACTTGGACTTACAGTGGTGAATTGGAATGTATTACCACGTGATTGGACAAATCCAGGAATAGAAAATTTAGTAAATAAGATTGTAAAAGCTGCGCGTCCAGGTGCGATTGTACTACTACATGATGGTGATAGTCCTTACAATCAATCTAGCAGAGCACAGACCGTGGCTGCAACAGGAAAAGCTATTGATATTTTGCGTGGTGAAGGCTATGAATTTGTTACGGTAGAGGAACTATTGTATTCCGGAAAGGATTAATTATGAAATTGATTGTAGGTTTAG
The DNA here is from genome assembly GCA_018714505.1 of Candidatus Avacidaminococcus intestinavium. Classification (GTDB taxonomy): domain Bacteria; phylum Bacillota; class Negativicutes; order Acidaminococcales; family Acidaminococcaceae; genus Avacidaminococcus; species Avacidaminococcus intestinavium. The sequence continues at coordinate 26,818 of DVNI01000103.1, read as the reverse complement.
GAAATATTGGCACAAAGTATGAAAATACTAGACATAATATCGGCTTTATGGTTGCTGATGTGTTAGCAAAACGCTGGGACTTATCCAACTGGAAAGAAGGGGATAATGCTCTATATCTTGAGCGACGCACGTCAGAAAAAATATTTTTGATTAAACCAACTACGTATATGAATTTAAGTGGCTTTGCAGTGCGTGATTTTGTTAATTTTTATCATATTGCTTTAGAGGACATTGCGATAATTCAAGATGATTTAGATTTACCTTGCGGGCAAATAAGAATTAGACGAAAAGGATCAGCCGGCGGTCATAATGGTATTAAATCGATTCAAGAACAACTCGCCAGCGGAGAGTTTACGCGCTTTAAAGTTGGTATTGGTCATCCAACAGGTAATCATGAAAATGTTATTAAACATGTTCTACAAGGGTTTTATGCTGATGAAAAAGACTTGATTGAAGAAGCTCTTACAAAGACCGCTGATGCTGTGGAGTGTTGGCTAGAGCAAGGCATAGAAGCAGTGATGCAAGAATATAATAAGAAAAATAGATAATAGCTATTTGCCAATCCTTATTATTATGATAGAATATAGATGAAAAGAGTACAAAAAATAGCAATATGTATCAATATCTAGGTTGGTGTGTAATATGTTGCTGAAGAAAATGAACAGACACGAGAAAGTAAATTTATTGATTCTTACACTTTCTTTGTGCCTGTTTTTTGTTTTTACATTACCCGTAGCAGCCGCTCCTGTTAAAGTTGGTTATTATCGGATTGAAGATTATGCCTTTACTGCTGATGGTAATGGCATTTCTGGTTACAGTTATGAGCTTTTACAAGATATCAGTCGTTATAATGGTCAAGAATATGAATTTATCTATGGTACAATCGCTGAATGTATGGAGAACCTAGCTACTGGCAAAGTCGATATTGTTGCTAGCATACCAAAAGAAGCAGTTAAAAAAACAGATTATGTTTTTTCAACTTATGCTTTCAGCACGATTAATGGCGTAATGGCGGTCAATCCAGAGTATCAAGATTTATATTATGAAGATTTTTCGCAATTTAATGATATGGATCTTGGTTATGTTAAAAATAGTATTTTGCCGCAATACATGCGAAACTATAGCTTACGCTATGGTTTTAAAACTAACTATAAAGAATATGATACAGTTAATGCGATGCTGCAAGACTTGCAAGTTGGCTATATTGATGGCGTTTTATTGAGTAGTAGACATGATTTAAGACAAAACAGAATAGTTGCACGGTTGCAGCCTATTTTAACTTTTTTTGTCGCGCCAAAGCAAAATGAACATTTATTAGATGAAATTGATGTTGCGTATAGTAAGGTGTTAGCGGAAAATCCTTTGTATAACAGAAGTTTACAAGATAAATATTATAGTGAAGTAGCAGCACGTGATATCTTATTTTCTCGTGAAGAAACTAATTACATTCACGACCACCCTGTTATTCGAGTGGCGTATCATGATGTGAAGAATATATTGGCTTTTGCTGATAAGACCACTGGTTCAGTGCAAGGAATTGCTGTTGATATGCTCGATCAAGTTAGTACAGCAACTGGACTACGGTTTGAATTTGTTAAGGTTAAGAATGAAGAATATTACAAAGCTATCCAAGCAGATAAAGCAGAGATGCTAGCAGCTGTTGAGCAAGAGAATACAAGAAAAGTGTTGTATGATGTGGTAAGCAGTGATAGTTATGCAAAGTTGCCCTTAGCTTTTTTAACAGAGCCAGGTAAAATGCCTAATAATTATTTTACGGTAGCGACGGTCTATAATCGAATTGGTACTGAAAACCGTATTCGCAAAAAATATCCCTACTCGGTAATTAAGCACTATGAAACGGCCGAAGCGGCTTTAGCCGCTATTGAGAAAAAAGAAGTAGATTTTTTTGTCGATAATACCTATGTCTTACAGCGACTACTGTTAGAGACACGTGATAATCGCAAACATATTATTCCTGTTGATAACCAAGGATTATCTTTTAGTTTTGCGATTGCGCAAGACGATCCGATGTTGTTGCGGATCATTAATAAAGCCTTAGCTAGTATAAGCGTTGAAGAACGTGATAAAATCTTAGCAAATACGATTGCCAAAACGCCGCATGCACTAAACTTTGGTTTTGTCTTAAGTAGCTATATTTACGAAATTATCGTGTTAGTGTTTACTGTCCTTTTGTTGTTTGCTCTGTATTACTTAATGATGGAACGAAAAAAAGAACGCGAATTAGAGTATATTGCGTTTTACGATAAAATAACTGGAGAAGCCAATTTTGATAAATTTGTGCTCGATGCAGAACGATTAATAAAAAATGATAAATATGTTGTAGTCATGTTTGATATTAATAATTTTCATGGTATTATTGCCTTATTTGGTCACAATGGTATCCGTAGATTATTGCAAAAAATGTGCGCTGAATTACATAAAGCGCTTGGACAAAAAGAATTATTAGCTCATGGGGGCAACGACTATTTTGCCTGTTTATTATATGATGCTGATGATGATATTTTGATTGAACGCCTGAAAACGATACAGACTGAGTTAGAATTAATGTGCGAGCGCGAAAGATTTTTCTGTAAATTATCTTTAGTTTTTGGTATTTATCGCCCCACTCAAGAAAAATTAGATATAGAACGCATGATGGATTTAGCAGATTTATCGCGGATGAAAGCCAAAGAAGAAAAGAAACCCATTGCTTTTTATAAAAAAATTTATCAAGAAGCATTATTACAAGCGGCCGAGATCGAAGCTAAGATGGAGAGTGCTTTACAGAAAAAAGAGTTTTTTGTTGTATATCAACCGCAGTATGCGCTTAAGTCAGGAAATATTAGTGGTGCAGAAGCCTTAGTTAGGTGGAAAGATGGAGATAAAGTACGTGCACCAAGTGAATTCATTGGTATTTTTGAACGTAACGGCTTTATAATAAAACTCGATATGTATGTATTTGAAGAGGTTTGCCGCCAACTAAGAGCCTGGTTAGACGAAGGTATTCAAGTATTACCCGTATCAGTTAATTTATCAAGATTACATCTTTTTAGTAGTAATCTTGTTGAAGATTATGAAGTGCTATTAAAAAAGTATGCGATTCCACCCTATTTATTAGAACTAGAATTAACGGAAGAGATTCCCTTGAACGCAGAAGATTATGTAGAAATCTTGCATAAGTTAGCTAAAACAGGGATGCGACTGGCTATCGATGATTTTGGTAGTGGTTACTCTTCGCTTAACGTCTTACATACGATGCCTTTTAACACCTTGAAACTAGATCGAATGTTCTTTTTAGATAAGCTACGTGAAGAAAAAGGGATACATATCGTAGAAGCTATTGTTTTAATGGCCCATCGATTAGGTATGGTAGTAGTCGCCGAAGGAGTAGAAACAGAAAAGCAGATTCGTTTTTTGCAAGCAATCGGCTGTGATTTGGCACAGGGTTATTACTACTCTAAGCCTATCTTAGTAGAGAGCTATAAACAATTATTAGTAGAGCAAAAGAACCGTGAATAAATGGCGAAGTTATAACTTAAAACAGCAGATTATGAGATGTGTTTGCAACTGCTAAAGCAGTGTGTTATAATTATGGGCATGAATATTCAGCTATTATGTTGCATATAGTTTTTGGTAAAGTGAGGTGTATGACAGTGAAAGAAGGAATTCATCCGAAATATAGCGAATGCAAAGTAGTTTGTGCTTGCGGCAATACATTCATGTCTGGTTCTATAAAACCAGAATTGCGTGTTGATGTTTGCGCTAAATGTCACCCGTTTTTTACCGGACAACAACGTAACATGACTGCGCGCGGACGTATTGAGAAATTTAACAAACGATATAAAACTGAAGAGAAATAAAATAGGATATCCTAAACAAAAAAGACTTCACGCTAAAATAAGCGTGAAGTCTTTTTTATTTAGGCATAGTTTTTACTTTCGTTGTTTGTGTGCAGCATATCTTTTAGCGCCTTCTTCAAAGGCCAGCTGATCTTCAGCTGTTACTAAATTGAGCCTTGGTACAGGAAAAGGACGACCTTTTTTATCGATGGCCACCATTGTAAAAAAAGCCGATAAAGCAGGTTTTTTGCCTTCCGTTTCTAAGTCCTCCACCTCTACCTTGACCGCTATCTCCATGGAAGAAGTTCCTACATAGACGACTTGCGCTGTGCAAGTCACTAAATCACCAATCATAATTGGTAAATGAAATTCAACCTCGTCAATTCTAGCCGTCACAGTATTTGCTTTGGCGTAACGCCGCGAAGAAGCATAAGCCGCAGAGTCCATGAGCTTGATGATTTCCCCACCATGTATATTGCCAGCAACATTCGCTTGCTGCGGCATCATTACTTGGCTAATATAAACTAAACTATCAGCCGGTTGTTTTTTGTTCACAGAAGTTGCTCCTCTCTCAATTGCAGTAAATCCTCTGTTTTTAATATAGCATACTAAAAGATACGTAGCAAGACAGGGGGACGGTCCTTTTTTGTCTGATTATTTTGTCCAGCGAGATAAAAAGTTGTGGACAGAGCTATTTTCACTTAGTACAATAATTTAAAGAGGAGATTTTATGAAACATATATATGTGGGGCTTGGTTGTTTCTTTTTAGTATTAGGCACAATTGGTGTATTCTTACCGATTTTACCTACCGTACCATTTTTGCTTTTAGCATCATACTTTTTTGCTAAAGGGTCGGGGCGCTTTCATCGCTGGTTTACATCAACAAAATTGTATCATCAACATTTACAACCGTTTGAAGAAAATAGAGCGTTGCCACTAGGCACAAAGTGGCGGATTTTGTTATTGGCAAGTTTAATGATTGCCATACCTTTTTTAAAAATTGATAATATTTATATGCGAGCAGTAATTATTTGTTTGGTAATTGTTAAATATTATATTATTCTGTTTAGAATAGAAACCGCTAAGCCGTAAAAAATATTGCACCTCTTGAAAGGATTGTGTTATAATTTATTGGCTGAAGAAGAATTGTTATTTGAGAGAGGTGTTACAAGATGAAAGAAGGAATTCATCCGAAATATAGCGAAACCAAAGTGGTTTGTGCTTGTGGAAATACATTTATGTCAGGTTCTGTAAAACCTGAATTGCGTGTCGATGTTTGCGCTAAATGTCACCCGTTTTTTACTGGGCAGCAAAGAAATATGACGGCGCGTGGTCGCATTGAGAAATTTAACAAACGTTATAAAACAGAAGAGAAGTAAGTATGCAGCAGAGCTCCCGCTCTGCTGTGTTTATATATTTTGCTCTAGGAGAAAAAAACATGGAAAAGAAACCATATGTCGGTGGACAAGCCGTTATTGAAGGGGTTATGATGCGTGGTGCATCGGGAAATACTGCCGTTGCCGTGCGTGAACCTAGCGGTGAAATAGTTATCGATAGCTTGGACACGGTTAGTATAACGGATAAATATCCTATTTTGAAAAAACCATTTTTACGTGGTGTGGTAGTTCTTGGTGAATCGTTGTTAATTGGTATGAAAGCATTATCGCATTCGGCGCAGTTGTCGGGCGAAGAGGAAGAACAAATTTCTGATAAAGAAATGGTGATGACTATTGCTTTCTCGATGCTGCTGGCAATCGGTTTGTTCATTATTTTGCCTACTTGGTCGATGCGCTTTCTGCGGATGTGGACCGAAAGTCATATTGCACTTAATTTGGCCGAAGGCTTGTTGCGCATCGGAATTTTTTTAGCTTATATTACAATAATTTCTAGAATGAATGATATTAAAAGAGTGTTTGAGTATCATGGCGCTGAACATAAAACGATTTTTGCTTATGAAGCAGGAGTGCCTTTAGAGCCTTCTCATGTGCAAAAATTCACAACTTTACATCCACGTTGTGGCACTAATTTTTTAATGATAGTAATGATGGTTAGTTTATTCGTCTTCACATTTTTGGGTTGGCCTGATTTGTGGGAACGAATTGCTTCCAGAATTATTTTGATGCCCTTTATCGCCGGTATTAGTTACGAAGTTATTCGCTACGCTGGACGTAACAGTGAAAAAGGATGGGTGAGGACTGCTATTTTGCCAGGTTTATATCTGCAAAAATTAACGACACGTGAACCCGATGATAGTCAAGTTGAAGTCGCTATTGCTGCGCTTAAAGCAGTATTGCCCGACGATGAATTGCAAAGAATAGAAAGTTTATCAGAACCTGATATGGGAGCAGAAGCAAATGTTGGATAAATTACAAGCATTGGAAGATAAGTTCTTAGATTTAGAAGCAAGAATTAGCAATCCCGAGATCATTGCCAATCAAGTTGAATGGCAAAAATGTACTAAAGCACACGCTAAATTAACGGATATTGTAGAAGTTTTTCGTGAATACAAAGTGCTTTTACAACAGATAAAAGAGGCGCAGGAAATTTTGCGCGAGAGTAAAGACGCTGATCTTATTGAAATGGCCGAAGAAGAACTCAAAGAATTAAAACCATTAGTGGCTGGCTACGAAGAACGCTTAACAATATTGTTGTTGCCTTCTGATCCTAACGACGATAAGAATGTTATTGTGGAAATTCGTGGTGGTGCGGGTGGCGACGAAGCGGCACTTTTCGCGGGCGATTTGTTTCGCATGTATACTCGTTATGCTGAAATGCGTGGTTGGCGCACTGAAATACTGGATTCTAACCCCACAGGACTTGGTGGTTTTAAAGAAGTTGTTTTTCAGATTAACGGGCAAGGCGTTTTTAGTCGGCTGAAATTTGAAAGTGGCGTACATCGTGTGCAGCGTGTACCGGAAACAGAATCTCAGGGGCGTGTTCATACCTCAACGGTTACGGTCGCTGTCTTGCCAGAAGCAGAAGATGTCGATATCGATATTAATCCACAGGATTTGCGCGTCGATACTTATCGGGCGGGCGGTGCTGGCGGTCAATATGTTAATAAGACGGAGTCTGCCGTACGGATTACGCACTTGCCAACAGGCATAGTTGCACAGTGCCAAGATGAAAAGTCGCAGCTTAAAAACCGCGAGAAATGTATGCGGGTATTACGCGCACGTTTATTAGAAAAAGCTGAAGAGGATCAACGTTCTGCAACGGCTGAAGATCGAAAAAGTCAAGTCGGTACAGGCGATCGTAGTGAACGCATTCGCACCTATAATTTCCCGCAAGGTAGAATTACTGACCATCGCATTGGTCTGACTTTGCATAAATTGGATATGGTATTAAATGGTGAGCTTGATGAATTACTAGACGCTTTGGTTACAGCCGCACAGAGTGAGCGTTTGCAACAGGTGAAATAAATGGGAACAACACAAGAAATTACGGTGTGGACAATAGTAAAAATTTTGGATTGGACTAGGCAGTATTTCGCTGACAAGGGAGTGGAAAACCCTCGCTTGGATGCGGAGATACTGCTTTGTGCTGTTTTAAACTGTCCACGTATTGATCTTTATGTGCATTTTGATCGGCCGTTAAGTCCAGAGGAATTAAAAAGTTATAAGGCTTTAGTAGTGCGGCGTGCAAATCACGAGCCTATTGCTTATATTCTAGGAGAAAAAGCGTTTTTAGATTTTACGTTTAAAGTTACGCCTGCTGTTTTAATTCCACGACCAGAAACAGAACTTTTGGTTGAGCGTTTGGTGCTACTTAATAAAAAAAGACCAAAGGTTAGCTTTTTGGATATAGGTACTGGTAGCGGAGCTATTAGTATTTCATTGCTTAAACTATTACCAACAGCGGTGGCAGTGGCGGTGGATCTATCACAAGAGGCCTTAGTTGTAGCAGAAGAAAATGCGATAAATCTAGGCGTCAAAGCAAGCTGGCAAGGAGTGCATTCCAATCTTTTTCAGCAGCTTGCTCCGACTAGTAAGTTTTCTTTTATTGTGTCAAATCCGCCCTATATTAAGCATAATGAGATTGCGCTATTAGCTAATGATGTCCAAAAAGAACCACATATGGCTTTAGATGGTGGTAGTGGGGGACTAGATTTTTATGAAAAAATCATTAGTGAGGCTCAGCATTATTTAGAAGAAGATGGTTTATTGGCTTTTGAAATAGGCATTTATCAAGCGGAAGCGGTAAGTGACTTATGTAAGCAAGCCGGTTTTAGTAAAATTGTTATTTGTAAGGATTATGCCGGCATAGAACGTAATATTTTTGCGGCGAAAGAAGGATCGGATTATGGAAACGCGCTTATGGAAATTGAATAATTCATCAGTCGATGACACGCTATTGCAGGAAGCAGCGCAATGTTTGCGTGACGGAGAGGTGGTAGCTTTCCCGACAGAAACAGTCTATGGTTTAGGCGCTGATGGTTTAAATGATAAAGCTGTACACAAGATTTTTAAGGCCAAAGGTCGACCAGTCGACAATCCTTTGATTTTACATATAGCCCAGTTTGAAGATTTAGAGTTGTTGGCAAGAGAAGTCTCACCTTTAGCTAAAAAGTTAGCGGCTGCTTTTTGGCCAGGGCCACTCACTTTAATTGTAAAGAAGACGAGTATTGTGCCTGATAGTGTGAGTGCTGGACTTGATAGTGTTGCCGTACGAATGCCAGTGCATCCTATTGCGCAAAGATTAATTCACTTGACCGCCAGGCCGCTGGCGGCGCCATCTGCTAATAAATCAGGACGCCCCAGCCCGACAGATGCAAAGGCTGTTAGTGAAGATTTGGCTGGCTTGATTGCAGGTATTATCGACGGTGGCCCTGCTAAGTTCGGCGTAGAATCAACGGTTGTCGATACTACTGGTAGGGTGCCGATTATTTTAAGGCCGGGTAGTATTACTAAAGAAATGCTCGAAAAGGTGGTTGGCGAGGTTTTGCTTGATCCCGCCGTCTTGGGTAATACCGCAGTGGTTGCTAAAGCGCCAGGCATGAAATATCGTCATTATGCCCCGGTTGCACCGATGTTTCTTTTTGTAGGAACTAACGCGCGGGCAGCGATTGCTAGCGCAGCAGCGACTTGCGTGAAGCAAGGGCTTAAACCAGCAGTTTTGCTTGGTTCAAGCTTACAGCTTGCCGGGGTGTTAGCCAAGAATTGGCAAAATGATAGCGTAATCTTAGCTAAAAACCTATATAGTTGGCTAAGAGAATTTGACCGAGCAGGCAGCGATATTATTTTAGCGGAAGGCCTTAGCGAAGATGAGTTAGGACTAGCAGTCATGAATCGTTTGCGCAAAGCTGCTGGTAATAATATCTTGCGAGCAGATTTGGGTCAAAAACTTTTCGTGCAAAATGGTACAGAACCTTTGTTTTTATGATAAAATAGCTGTATAATTTGTATAAACTGAGACCGAAAGGGGTATGAGAGAAATGAAAATTGCGATAGGCAGTGATCATGGCGGCTTTCATTTGAAAGAACATCTGAAACAGTATTTGACTAATCAGGGTGTTGAGGTGCTAGATTTCGGGACTTTCTCAGAGGAATCTGTTGATTACCCTGATATTGCAGAAAAGGTTGGGCGCGCTGTAGCGGCGGGTGAACCGCAAAGAGGGATCTTGATTTGTGGTACTGGTATTGGTATTTCAATCGCTGCTAACAAAATCCGTGGCATAAGAGCAGCTTTGTGCGCAGATGTTTTTTCGGCTTTGATGAGTCGCGAACATAATGATGCAAACATTCTCTGCCTTGGTGAGCGTACTCTAGGCGTAGGGCATGCAGAAATGATAGCTGATACTTGGCTACATGGTGTTTTTCAAGGCGGTCGGCACACAAAACGAACTGCTAAGATAACAAATTTAGATAAGGATCGATGAAAAGATGGATAAGAGTATAGTTGCTGGGGAAGTAGAGCTAGCACTTGCAGAATTAATGCGTAGTACAGGTCAAAACGTCAAGGGTCAAATCTTAGTCGTGGGCTGTAGCACTAGTGAAGTTGCTGGTGAGCGTATTGGTACGGCAGGGTCGCTAGAAATTGCTCGCAATATTTTTACTGCTTTACAGAAAGTAACAGAGCAGTGCGGTGTTCATTTGGCCATCCAATGTTGCGAGCATCTTAATCGTGCTTTGGTTGTTGAAAAGAGTACCGCTGATACTTTTGGCTTAGAACGAGTTGCCGTGAAACCGGTGCTTAATGCTGGTGGAGCTTTGGCGGCAACAGCATATGAGTCGTTTCAGGAACCAGTTGTTATTGAGCAGTTGCGGGCGGATTTAGGACTAGATATCGGGCAGACTTTTATCGGTATGCATCTTAAAAGAGTAGTGGTTCCAGTTAGGCTTACGCAAAAAACTATTGGCGCAGCTGTACTTTCAGCAGCAAGAACACGACCGCCTTATATTGGTGGACCGCGCGCTGTTTATGAGATATAGATAAAAAGTACAGAAGAAGTCTTAGTGATTGACAAGAGGCTATTATTTTGAGGAGGGTACTAAATATTATGGATTTGAAACATTTGGCAGCCGCTGATAGTGAACTTTTTAGCGCTATCGAGGAAGAATTAGGAAGACAACGCAATAAAATAGAATTAATTGCTTCAGAAAACTTTGTATCAATGGCGGTTATGGAGGCAATGGGGACTGTTTTAACTAATAAATATGCTGAAGGTTATCCAGGGCATAGATATTATGGTGGTTGCGAATATGTTGATAAGGTTGAAACTTTAGCAATTGAAAGAGCAAAGAAACTTTTTAATGCTGAACATGCTAATGTACAGCCGCATTCAGGAGCTAATGCTAATAATGCTGTTTATTTTGCTTTCTTAAAACCGGGCGATACTATTATGGGCATGAATTTATCACATGGTGGTCATCTTACTCACGGTAGTCCTGTTAATCTTTCTGGTACTTATTTTAAAATCGTACCTTATGGCGTCGATGCTAAAACTGAAACAATAGATTATGATGAGTTTGAAAAAATCGCTACGATCAATCAACCGAAGATTATTGTAGCAGGCGCTAGTGCTTACCCACGTATTATTGATTTTGAAAGAATGGCAGCAGTTGCTAAACGTGTGGGAGCTATTTTTATGGTTGACATGGCACATATTGCAGGACTCGTTGCTGCAGGTCTACACCCAAGCCCTGTTCCCTATGCTGACGTTGTAACTACGACTACGCATAAAACTTTGCGTGGACCACGTGGCGGATTAATTCTTTGCAAAGAGCAATATGCTAAGGCGATTGACAAGGCGATTTTCCCAGGCACGCAAGGTGGACCTTTGATGCACATTATTGCAGCAAAAGCCGTGGCCTTAGAAGAAGCATTGCAACCAGAATTTAAAGATTATCAACAAAATATTTTAACTAATTGTAAAGCTTTAGCTGAAGGCTTAATCAAAGAAGGTATTCGTCTAGTTTCTGGTGGCACTGATAATCATTTGTTACTAGTTGATGTGAGGAACCAAGGACTTACTGGTAAAGTAGCAGAACACTTGTTAGATGAAGCTGGCGTGACTTGCAATAAAAACACGATTCCCTTTGATCCAGCTAGTCCTTTTGTAACTAGTGGTGTCCGTTTGGGTACCGCCGCTGTAACTTCGCGCGGGTTTAAACAAGACGATTTAAGAGAAGTCGCAGCAATTATTGGTTTAGTCCTTAATAATGCTGATAATAAAGCAGCACAACAAGAAGCAAGAGATAGAGTAGCTGATTTGTGCAAAAAATACCCAATGTATCCAGAACTATAATTTTTCTTATAAAAAAGGAGACTTGCTAATGAAAGTCAAAGTAGTAGACCATCCATTAATCAGGCATAAATTAACAATTATGCGTGAGACGGAAACTGGTTCTAAGGATTTCCGCGAAATGTTAGATGAAATTGCTATGTTGATGACGTATGAAATTACTCGTGATCTAAAACTAGAAGAGGTGCCAGTAACGACGCCTGTTACTAAATGCACCGGTTACCGTTTGGCAGCTGGTAGCATAACAGTAGTGCCTATTTTAAGGGCTGGACTCGGAATGGTAAATGGCGTGCAAAAATTAATACCAACAGCAAAGGTTGGACACATTGGTCTTTATCGTGATCCTAAAACTCTTATGCCAGTTGAATACTATTGTAAATTGCCTTCGGATTTAAATGCGGAAACAATTGTTGTTGATCCGATGTTGGCAACAGGCGGTTCTTCCGCTGCGGCGATTACGCTACTGAAACAAAAAGGTTTGAAAAAAATTCGCTTAATGTGTTTAGTGGCAGCGCCAGAAGGCGTTGAAGTGGTTAATAAAGAACATCCTGACGTAGAAATCTTTACGGCAGCATTAGACGAAAGCTTGAATGAACATGGTTATATCGTACCGGGCTTAGGCGACGCTGGTGACCGCATTTTTGGGACTAAATAAAATGGATAGACCTGATTGGGATAGTTATTTTATGGAAATGGCGCAGGTTGCTGCTAAAAGGGCTACTTGCCTTCGTCGCCAGGTTGGTGCCGTTATCGTTAAAGATAAAAGAATATTGTCGACTGGTTATAATGGTACACCTAAAGGGTTGCCTCATTGTGAAGAAGTTGGCTGTTTAAGGGCACAATTAAATGTACCGTCTGGTAAAATGCATGAGCTGTGCAGAGGTATTCATGCTGAGCAAAATGCAATTATTCAAGCAGCGGTGCATGGTGTGTCGGTTGACGGAGGAACCTTGTATTGTACGCATCAGCCGTGTGTTGTTTGCACAAAAATGATTATTAACGCAGGAATTGTAAGGATTGTCTATGCCAATCCTTATCCGGATGCTTTAGCAGAAGAGATGATGGACGAGGCAAAACATTTGGCAATCTCGGTGTGGGAACCTAGCGAAAGATAATGGTGCGACAATCAAAAATAGGAATCTTTGTATTCCTATTTTTTTATGTAACTTGTCCAAATATCCTTTTCAGTATATACTTATGTGAGAACAAACTGATTTAGAAAATCTTAACTATAAAGAGATTAATAAAATTTAAAAATAACGATCAAAGGTACCGTCCCTTATGATCGTAAAGAGGTAATCTGATTGAATACATATGTTGCAGCTTTTGCAATAGCATTAGTGATAAGCTTTTTACTTACCCCTTATGTAAAAAAACTTGCGTTCAAAATTGGCGCTGTTGATAAGCCGGATGAGCGTAAAGTTCATACGCGTGTTATGCCTCGACTCGGCGGTTTAGCAATTTTTGTTGCTTTTTTGCTTTCGGTGGTTGTAACAATGGGAATAACTAATGATGTTTTAGGGATTTTGCTGGGGTCTTTGGCGATTGTTGTTGTGGGAATTTTAGATGACAAATATCAATTGCCAGCTAAAGTGAAATTATTAGGACAAATTGGTGCTGCTTGCATCTTAGTCCTGTTTGATATTAGAATCGAGTGGCTCAATAATCCTGTGGGTGGTTATTTCTATCTTGATTATTTATCAGTGCCGTTTACGGTATTTTGGGTTGTAAGTTTTACCAATGTCGTTAACTTAATGGATGGTCTTGATGGTTTAGCGGCAGGAGTTTCGGCTATTGCTTCTATCACTATCATTATAGTTGCTCTGCAAGAGAGTTATTTTGCTGTTGCCGCTTTAAGTGCAGCGCTCGCAGGCGCAATAATTGGATTTTTAAGGTATAATTTTAATCCGGCAACAATTTTTATGGGGGATACCGGTAGTATGTTTATCGGCTATACCTTGGCTGCCATCTCAATTTTTGGAGCAGTCAAAAGCGCAGCTACAATTGCGCTTGTCGTACCAGCGATTGCCCTAGGCTTGCCTATTATGGATACGGCCTTTGCAATTATCAGAAGAAAAATTAATGGTAAACCGATTTTCAAACCAGATAAAGGACATTTGCATCATCGACTTTTAGCATTGGGTTTATCACAAAGACAAGTTGTTCTTCTGATGTATTTAGTCAGTGCATTATTAGGTACCAGTGCTATTTTATTAACTGAAATTGGTGGCTTGTATTCTATTTTATTAGTTTCAGCTATTGTAGCAGTGGTTGGATTTTGCGCTAAAAAGATTGGTATTTTGAACGATCGCTAATTAATTATGACAGGAGTAACTACCGTGAAGAAATTAAAAGTCATGACAATCTTTGGAACAAGGCCAGAAGCGATAAAAATGTGCCCTGTTGTCTTGGAAATGAAGAAGTACCCTGATCTTATTGAACCAATTGTGGCCGTAACAGCTCAGCACCGAGAAATGTTAGATCAAGTTTTGCATTTGTTTGAGATTGAACCTGATTATGACCTCAATATAATGACTACCTCGCAGACTCTATATGATGTCACGGGTAGAGCACTAGAAGGACTCAGCGCTGTTTTGCGTGAAGCTCAACCGGATCTTGTTTTGGTACATGGCGATACAACTACGACCTTTGTCGGAGCTCTAGCTGCTTTTTATGCGCAGATACCGGTTGGTCATGTAGAGGCAGGCTTGCGAACAGGCGATAAATATTCACCTTTTCCGGAAGAAATGAATCGTAAGTTAACAGGCTCAATTGCAGATTATCATTTTGCACCGACCAATATCTCTAAAGAAAATTTACTGCAAGAGCATATCTCTGCGGAAAAAATCTTTGTGACGGGTAATACCGTTATTGATGCTTTGATTAAAACTGTTGATGATAAGTATATTTTTGCTGATCAAGAACTACAAAAAATCTTGGCGGGAAATGGACGCTTACTTTTACTCACTACACATCGGCGTGAAAATCTTGGCGAACCGATGCGCCATGTCTATGTAGCTTTGAAAGAAGTTTTGCGTTTACACGATGATTTACATATTGTTTTTCCTGTGCACAAAAATCCAAAAGTTCGTGAGATTGTCGATCAAGAACTAGGTCATTTAGATCGAGTGCATTTAATAGAGCCCCTTGATTATGAGCCATTTGCTAATTTAATGGCTAAAGTTGATATTGTACTAACTGATTCGGGCGGTATTCAAGAAGAAGCCCCCGCTCTTGGTAAACCAGTACTTGTTTTGCGTGACACAACTGAACGCCCTGAGGCGGTAGAAGCTGGAACTGTAAAATTAATTGGTACTGCTTACGCTGATATTTTGGCAGAAACAAGGGCTCTTTTAGAAGATCCTTTGCATTATAAAAAGATGTCTGATGCCTGCAATCCGTATGGTGATGGTAAAGCGGCTGAGCGCATTATAAAAATTATTTTGGCGACTAATGGCTATTCTGTAGGTGAAATTACAGAGTTTTCCCGATAATGACTAAAAAAAGATTGTCAAATTTGTGATTTTTTATTAAAATATAGTTGTTATAATTTCGGGATTGCCAAGATTGTGACAGTTTTTGTTAAAATATGATGATAGGAAGCATGGACTGTTGAGCAAATGGCGATTTACTTTTTACATTTTAGATATTGTTATTAGGAAAAAGCACTATGAATGAGATGGTACAAGAAGTTCTTTCATCCCTTAATACGGTGCTCTTTCGTCATGTTTGCTTTTCTTTCTTAGTAATAGGAGTTGTTTTCTTTTTGGCAGGCAGTCAGACCGCTTTGCTGTGGGCGTTAGGCTTATTATGGGGATTTATTGATACCTATTTTATGTTTAATGGCATAAAAAAAGGCATGAAGATGTCAGCCGAAGCCTCACTAAAAGAAATGCAAAGGACTTTAATTAAAAGATTGTTTTTTGCGGTAGCGCTTGTTTTTGTTATGTTAAAGTTGGATTTCCCAGTCCTAGGTTTATTTATGGGATTCCTGCTGTCACATATATTTTTGCTAATCAATTTGATTATTATCGCGGGCTTCAAGAGGAAGTAGATCTTTGTTCGTGAGGAAAGGAGTGAATTAAATGGGAAGTGCTGAAGCATCCAGCGGTGAAATAATTCATTATGGAGCAACGGAAATATTTGATGGCGTAGTAATCAACATGCAAACCATGTATATGTCATGGCTCACAATGGCAGTTGTTGCTATTATTGTTTTCGCGGCGACACGTAATCCAAAAATCATTCCCTCTGGTATACAAAATGTGGTAGAAGTCTTTATTGATTGGTTAAATGGTTTGATGGATAGCAACATTGGTATTGAAGGCCGCAGAACAATGGCTCCGTTCATTATTACCTTGTTTTTATTTTTATTTGTCGGTAATGAAATTGGCCTTTTACCACAAGTGGGAGCTCATTTTACGTCACCAACCAATGACATTAATGTCACATTAGGAATGGCTATAACTGTTTCACTTACGGTTTATACCATTGGTGTATTGAAAAATGGACTTGGCTATTTTAAACATTTTATTCAGCCATCATTCTTATTCTTACCGCTAAACATTTTGGAAGAATTATCAAAACCACTTACGATGGCCTTGCGTCTTTTTGGTAACATTTTGGCTGGTGAGATATTATTGATTGTTCTTTACATGCTGGCACCGTGGGTAATTCCTGATTTATGGGTTGGTTTCAGCTTGATTGTAGGATTTTTGCAGGCCTTTATTTTTACAATGCTAACGATGACGGCTATTGCGCCGGTCTTTAGAACACATCATTAAAAAGAAGTTTCATATTTATTTTAGTTCAAATTAAAAATTTAAATAATTTGAAAAATTTTCGAAGTCGAAAGGATGAATTTTAAAATGACAGAAAACGCTATTATTGTTACCGCTTCAGTATTTGCTTCTGCTATTATCGCAGTAGGTGCATCTCTAGGTGCTACGAAAGGTGATGCCGCTGTTGCAACTAAAGCTTTAGAATGTATGGCTCGTCAACCAGAAGCAGCTTCTACTTTCCAAGTAAATATGCTTATTGCTATCGGTCTTGTTGAGTCTATTCCTATTATTTCTGCTGTTATCGCTATCGTGCTTGTCTTTGCTAATCCCTTCATTTAATAATTTCGCAGGAATTCGAAAAGGGGAAAAAGGAGAGTGCTATAATTGGTAGATATTAATGCAACACTTATTGCGCAGATCCTGAATTTCTTAGTTCTTTTGTTTATACTTGCGAAATTCGCATATAAACCGTTGTTGCAAGCAATGGATGACCGTCGTAATAAAATTATTAACGATTTGGATTCCGCTGAGCAAAGTAGATTGGATGCAGAAGCTTTGAAACAGCAGTATGCAGAGCAATTAGCCGGCGCACGGCAAGAAGCGACCGACATTGTTAATAAAGCTAATCAAATTGCGCAGAATCTTCATGATGAACTTGTAGAGCAGGCGCGTGTGGAACAGGAAGCCATGATGGCTAACGCAAAAGAACGTATTGAACAGGAGAAACAACAGGCACTGTTGGATATCAGATCTGAAGTTATCAAATTAAGCACTTTGATAGCAGGGAAGATTGTTAACCAAAAATTGAACTCTACAGGAGATCAAAAGATGGTTGCCGATATTGCTGATGATGTTTTGAATAAACGTTGATTCTTCAGCGTTTCAGTCAGTAAAGTATCAGGATATGTGATTTATAGTTATTTATGTTGATTTTTGTTTTACAAATATACCTGAAGTTTTAAAGCTTTGGGGTAATGCGGAGGTGATTGATACAGTATGGAAAAAAACGAAAAATTTTCTTTGATTAGCGACAATTTGTCGGCGATGACGTTTGACCCTAAAGAGCTTACCTTTATCGCTGATAAAGAAATCGTTTCAGTACTAGTTACTACTGCTAAAGATCTTGCTGTATCTGAATATGAATCTGTTTCCGTAATTCTCGCTGAAAAGTTGGGTAAAAAGGTTGAGTTAGAAGCAAGCGTAGATCCCACCATTATCGGCGGCATTATCGTCAAGATTGGCGATAAAGTATTTGATGCCAGCACAAAACGTCAACTAGAAAAAGTTGGCGGAGAAATGGGAAAGGTCGAAGTTGCAGGTCAATCTCTTGAGAAACCGGCAGGTATTGCCGAGGCCCTTACTAAAAAAGTTGAAGATTACAAAATGGACGTTAATTTGGAAGAAGTCGGTATAATTGAAAAAGTCGGCGATGGTATTGCTACCGTAAGTGGTATGCATGGTGTTATGGCGGGCGAATTAGTCGAGCTTCCGAATGGCGTTAGAGGCATGGTACAGAACTTAAAGGCTGACGAAGTTGGTATTGTTTTGATGGGTGGAGAAACACTCATTAAAGAAGGCGACGTCGTACGCCGCACCGGTCGTATCATGGAAGTACCAGTTGGTGACGCAATGCTTGGACGTATTGTTAACTCTCTTGGACAACCTCTTGATGGTAAAGGTGAAATTAAACATGAAGCAATGCGCTGCATTGAAGCTCCGGCTCCGGGCATCGCTGATCGTCAATCAGTAGATGTTCCTTTGCAAACTGGTATTAAAGCAATTGATGCTTTGGTGCCAATTGGCCGTGGACAACGTGAACTTATTATCGGTGACCGTGGTACAGGTAAAACTGCAGTTGCAATTGACACTATCTTAAATCAAAAAGGTTTAGGCGTTATTTGTATTTATGTTGCTATCGGACAAAAAACATCAACGATAGCTCGTATTGCTCGTACGCTTGAACAGCACGGTGCGCTTAGCTACACTATTATTGTGGCAGCGACAGCAGCAGACAGTGCTCCTCTTCAATACTTAGCACCTTATACTGGTGTAACTATTGGTGAGTTCTTTATGGATCAAGCAAAAGACGTTCTTTGTGTATATGATGACTTGTCGAAACATGCTGTTGCATATCGTGCAATGAGCTTGTTGCTTCGCCGTCCACCAGGTCGTGAAGCATATCCAGGTGACGTATTCTACTTACACTCTCGTTTGCTTGAACGTGCAGCTAGACGTAATGCAGAAGCTGGCGGTGGTTCAATTACGGCTCTGCCGATTATTGAAACATTGGCTGGTGACGTTGGTGGTTATATCCCAACAAACGTTATTTCCATTACAGATGGTCAAATTTATCTGGAAAGTGAATTATTCTATTCTGGTATTCGTCCAGCGATTAACGTTGGTCTTTCCGTATCCCGTGTAGGTGGTTCCGCTCAAATTAAAGCAATGAAATCTGTTGCTGGTACTTTGCGCCTAGACTTGGCACAATACCGTGAATTAGCAGCTTTTGCTCAATTTGGTTCCGATCTTGATAAAGCGACAAAAGCACAACTTGATCGTGGTGCTCGCATGACAGAAATCTTGAAACAAGGTCAATATGCACCACTACCGGTAGAGAAACAAGTAATGTCACTCTATGCGGCAGCTAAGGGCTATATTGATGATGTTCCTGTACATGATGTAACTCGTTTTGAAAAAGGCTTGCTAGCATATCTTGCTGCAAATGCTCCAGAACTAGGTGACTCTATTCGTACAGAAAAGAAAATTACTGAAACAACTGAAGAGGCTTTGAAGAATGCAATAGCTGATTTCAAAAGCACCTTTGTAATCACCGGCGAAGCGAGGTGATGACTGATGGCTACTCCACGCGAAATACATCGGCATATAAAGAGCGTTAAAAACATTCAGCAGATAACCAAAGCAATGAAAATGGTTGCTGCGGCTCGTTTACGCCGTGCGCAGGAAAAAGCTGCATCCAGCCGTCCCTTTTCTGAAAAAGTCAAAGAACTGTTGATTAGCGCGTTGAGCGATAAGACGACCATCAGCAACCTTAATCCTGTAGATCATCCTTTATTGCAAGAGCGTCCGATTAAACGCAGTGCATATATTGTGGTGAGCTCGGATAAAGGACTTGCGGGAGCTTATAATACTAACTTGTTGAAACATGCGATGGTTGAATTGATGGATCAGGAGAATTATGTTCTGATTACAGTTGGACGCAAAGCTAAAGATTTCTTTAGTCGCAGAGGCTTTGACATAGAAGAGTCCTTCTTTGGGTTTTCTGATAAACCTACTTATGAGGACGCGGATGATATAGCTTATCTAGCGAAAAAACTTTTCACAACAGGCGTAGTTGATGAAGTAATTCTAATTTATACGCAATTTAAGTCAGCCTTATCTTTTACACCGCTTTCTAAAAAATTGTTACCGGTAATCCCGCCAACAACTGATAAGAAAGCTAGTGAAGAGGAACGGTTTGAAGGTGAACAAGTAGCACTTGATGGAGAAGGTTTCAGCGATGTGATCTTCGAACCAGCAGCTAGTGAAACACTAAAATATTTGGTACCGTACTACGTAAAGACCATTACTTATGCGTCTTTGATGCAGTCGGCTGCCAGTGAGCTGGGCGCTCGTATGACAGCAATGTCTTCAGCAACGGATAACGCGAATGACTTATTGAAAAGTCTAGAACTTTCATATAATAAAGCGCGTCAAGCCGGTATTACCAGCGAAATTAATGAAATTGTCGGCGGAGCGGAAGCTCTGCAGTAAAAATACTGGGAGGGAAAACATTGAATACTGGCAAAATTGTACAGGTTGTTGGCCCTGTTATCGACATTGAATTCCCACCGAAAGGCCTTCCGGCTATTTATAACGCAATCAAAATCGACGGTGAAGTCGGCAATGGTATTAAAATCAATCTTACCGCAGAAGTAATGCAACACATTGGTGAGAATGTTGTACGTACCGTTGCTATGAGTTCCACTGACGGTCTTGTGCGCGGTATGACTGCTATTGACACCGGTGCTCCAATTACGGTTCCGGTCGGTGAAGGTACTCTCGGACGCATATTTAATGTTTTAGGTGAAACAGTAGACCATGACGATACTCCTGTCGAAGCATCAGATCATTGGCCGATCCATAGACCGGCACCTAGCTTTGACAAACAGTCAACTGCAACACAAATTTTGGAAACTGGCATTAAGGTTGTCGATTTGATCGCTCCTTACTCCTTGGGTGGTAAGGTCGGTTTGTTCGGCGGCGCAGGTGTTGGTAAAACAGTTATTATCATGGAGCTTATCCATAATATAGCAACTGCTCATGGTGGTTATTCCGTTTTCGCAGGCGTTGGTGAACGTACTCGTGAAGGTAATGACCTCTGGGGCGAAATGAAGGAATCAGGCGTTATTGATAAAACGGCTCTTGTTTATGGACAAATGAATGAGCCACCTGGTGCGCGTATGCGTGTAGGTCTAACTGGACTTACAATGGCGGAATACTTCCGTGATGTTGGTGGACAAGACGTATTGTTATTCGTTGACAATATTTTCCGTTTTATTCAAGCAGGTTCTGAAGTTTCTGCATTGCTTGGTCGTATGCCTTCGGCGGTTGGTTACCAACCTACACTTGCAAACGATATCGGTGCCTTGCAAGAACGTATTACTTCAACAACCACAGGTTCTATTACGTCTGTTCAAGCCGTATATGTACCTGCAGATGACTTGACTGACCCTGCACCAGCAGGAACGTTTGCGCATTTGGATGCAACGACAGTTCTTTCACGTCAAATTGCTGAGCTTGGTATTTACCCGGCAGTTGATCCTCTTGATTCAACTAGCCGTATTCTAGATCCGTTAGTTATTGGTGAAGAACACTATGCGGTAGCGCGTGGTGTACAAGCAATTTTGCAACGTTATAAAGAATTGCAAGATATCATCGCGATTCTCGGTATGGAAGAGTTGAGTGAAGAAGACAAGATTACGGTTGCTCGTGCTCGTAAGATTCAAAGATTCCTCAGCCAAGCATTTTTTGTTGCGGAACAGTTTACTGGTACGCCAGGACAATATGTTCCATTAAATGAAACTATTCGCGGCTTTAAAGAAATTCTTGAAGGTAAACATGATGATTTACCGGAAGGTGCGTTCTATATGGTCGGAACCATTGATGACGCTATTGCTAAAGCCAAGAGTATGAAGGTGGATTGATTGCATGGCTAAACTGATGCAATTAGAAATTGTGACACCCGACAAATCATTGTTAAAACGTGATGATGTAGCTTATGTTTATGCAGAAACCGTAGTGGGTCCAATTGGCAT
Organism: Candidatus Avacidaminococcus intestinavium; assembly: GCA_018714505.1. GTDB lineage: Bacteria > Bacillota > Negativicutes > Acidaminococcales > Acidaminococcaceae > Avacidaminococcus > Avacidaminococcus intestinavium. Next base: position 5,138 of record DVNI01000103.1, on the reverse strand, counting down.
TTTGCCTAATCATGCGCCACTAATTGGTACGCTAGCTGAATCACCGCTTAAATATCGCAGTGAAGATAACAAAGAACATTATTTGTTTATCGACGGTGGTTTTGTTGAGATTAGCAATAATAAAGTTATTATATTAAGCGCAGTGGCAGAAATGGCTGAGAATATTGATCTTGCTAGAGCAGAGGCTGCTGAAGCCAGAGCTTTAGGGCATATTGAAAATCCTGAACCTACGATTGATTTAGAAATTATAGGACAGAATTTGAAAAGAGCAAAAGGACGTATTCGTACAGTCAAATTAGCACGCGGTTAAAACGAAAGCAGGGGTTTAAAAACCCCTGCTTTTTTTGTACGGATTGAATTATTTCTTCAATTTGTTTATAATGAAAAGAAAGATCTATCACAAAGGGGAGGATTTATTATGAGTAATGATATTTTGAGCTCCGTTTCAGGTAATAAAATGGCACAATTACGCCAAGAGGTTAAAGATTTACGTGAGTTGTTAAAGAAAACTGATGATCCAGATAAAATTGCAGCAATAAAAAAAGAAATCATGGAAAAAGAAACACATTATAATATTCTTGCCGATCGTGCACGTTTGCAGTAACAACTATTGCTATTAAAGCACGCCGTAGGGCGTGCTTTAATAGCAATAGTGGGTTTGCCTGAATAAACAAGGAGATGAAGGCAGATGGATGGTTTAATGCCAATTATATTAAAAACAATTATTTGTCTTGGTTTGGCGTATTGGGTCTATCAAGATAGTAGAAAAAATAAGATTAAGTATGGTAACTTTTGGGTTATCTTATCTTTTGTTTTTCCACCCGGTGCTCTTGTTTATTATCTTTACAAAAAAACTGGAGGGTCAGTGCAAAAGTTAACTTTTCGACAAAAGCTGGATGCTGAATTGCGGAAGCAGACAGAACAGAATAAAAAAACAATTGCAGAACAAAGAAAAGCGATGGAACTTTTGCAACAAGAAGAACAAGAAAAAAATAAGTTAGCACTTGAAGAAATTGAAAAAATACAGGAAGAGCGACTAGCTCTAAAAAAACAAAGACTAGAAGAACTAAAGCAGGAGCGTCTGCAACAACAAGAAGAGATTGCTAATAAGCTGCGTGTTAGCAGAGAAGCGGCAAATAAGTTAAAAATGTTTGATGAATGAATTTGATGAATGAGAGTGGGCCAATTGTCAAAAAAAATGATGATTGGCCTTTTAGCTGTTTAAACATGGCATTGCCAAAGATACTGAGCAAGTGATAAAATATATAATATTAGGATGTATGATTTTAACAAAACACATGCTAGTGCTAAATAAATTTGAATATGACTGCTACATTTCTTGTTTGCCTTTACTGGCAAGCAAGAAATAGAATAGTTTTTAGGAGGAGCTTTTGTGGAAAAACTGATTGTCAAGGGCGGGAATGCTCTTGCTGGTACGGTTAAGGTAAGCGGTGCAAAAAATGCTGTATTACCTATCATTGCAGCTTCAATATTAGGGACTACACCTAGTCGCTTGGATGAAATACCAGCATTGGAAGATGTGCGTACTATTTGTGAAGTATTAAAATGTTTAGGTTTAAAAATTGATGCAAGCACACCGGGAATTCTTAACATCGACAGTCGAGAAATTACTTCTTGCGAGGCTCCGTACGAATTGGTGCGTAGCATGAGAGCATCTTTTTTAGTAATGGGTTCTTTGCTAGCTCGAAAAGGACGGGCTAGAATTTCACAACCAGGAGGTTGTGCAATTGGTACAAGACCGATTGATATTCACTTGAAAGGGTTTGAAGCTTTAGGCGTAAAGATTGAAACTGGTCATGGCTATATTGAAGCCTCAGCGCCCAATGGTTTAGTAGGAACTACGATTTATTTGGATTTTCCTAGTGTTGGTGCGACCGAAAACCTAATGATGGCAGCTAGTATGGCACAGGGCGTTACAACCATTGAAAATGCGGCTCAAGAACCAGAAATTGTTGATTTGGCTAATTATTTAAATGTAATGGGTGCTAAGGTACGTGGTGCTGGTACTAATGTAGTGACGATTACTGGGGTAGAAAAGTTGCATGGTGCCGAACATACGGTGATTCCAGATCGCATTGAAGCGGGCACTTATATGGTTGCTGCAGCGATGACTGGTGGCAATGTACGTGTGGAAAATGTTTTAAGTGAGCATTTAAAACCACTCATTGCCAAACTCAAAGAAGCAGGAGCTGAAATCAAAGAAGATGTAGGTGGTGTGCAAGTTATTGGACCTACTAAGTTAAAACCAATCACGATAAAAACCTTGCCTTATCCGGGTTTTCCAACTGATATGCAGGCACAGGTAATGGCCTTGATGACTATTGCGAATGGTCAAAGTCTAGTGACAGAAACTGTTTTTGAAAATCGTTTTATGCATGTCGAGGAATTAATTCGTATGGGCGCTGATATTCATACTGAAGGTCGTAGTGCAACGGTCAAAGGCGTAAAAAAACTGATGGGCTGTCAGGTAAAAGCAACTGATTTAAGAGCTGGAGCGGCAATGATTTTGGCAGGGCTAGTTGCTGAAGGAACGACAGAGATTAGTGATATTTATCATATTGATCGAGGTTATGAAAACATCACAGAGAAACTGTGTACATTAGGAGCAGAAATATCAAGGTGTGATATTTAATATAAAAGGATATAGGGAGAACAGAATAGTATGTTATTTAAAAAGGCTGATATCGGTATAGATTTGGGAACCGCGAATATTATGGTGTATTTAAAAGGTAAAGGTATTGTCTTGCGTGAACCATCCGTAGTTGCCATTGATAAAAATACAAATAGAATTTTAGCTATGGGCAATGAAGCTAAAACGATGTTGGGTCGAACTCCTGGGAACATTGTTGCGATTAGGCCGATGCGGGAAGGCGTTATTGCCGACTATGATATTACGCAAAGTCTCTTAGAGCATGTGATTAGGCAAGTTGCTGGTAAGAGTATGTTTTTTAAGCCAAAAGTAGTAATTTGTATTCCGTCCGGTGTGACTACGGTAGAAAAAAGAGCAGTTTTAGAAGCAGCAATACAGTCCGGTGCGTCTAAAACATACTTAGTAGAAGAACCTATCGCCGCAGCGATGGGAGCTGGACTTGAGATTAGTGAGTCAAGAGGAGCCATGGTTGTCGATATTGGTGGTGGCACTACCGATATTGCTGTAATGAGCCTAGGTGGCGTTGTGGTTAGTGATTCCTTGCGCGTAGGTGGCGATAAGTTTGATGAAGCGATTATTCGTTTCGTTAAGAAAAAACATAATGTTTTAATTGGGGAACCGACTGCTGAGGAAATCAAAATCAAAGTCGCTACTGTTTTTAAAGGCAATCGACAGGCTACTATTGATGTGCGTGGACGAGATCTAGTAAGCGGGTTACCTACGACAATAACTTTAATGTCAGACGAAATTTATACGGCTTTAGCAGAACCAGTTTCTATGTTAGTCGGTTGCGTTAGATCTATTCTTGAGAAAACACCACCAGAGCTTTCCGCTGATATTATTGATCGAGGCATTGTCTTAACTGGGGGAAGTGCTATGATTGATGGTATGCCAGAATTAATTAATTCTGAAACAGGAATTGCCACTTTTGTGGCTGATAATCCGCTTGAGTGCGTTGCCATCGGTACGGGTAAAGTTTTAAGTTCTTTAGACAAACTAAAAGATAGTGTAATTATGACTCATTCTAAATAGAAATAATTAAGGGGGCACAGCCGTGAGGCTGTGTTTTGCCATTAGTAGGAGGTTTGAAATGCGTATAAAGTTTTTAACAATTATTTTTGTTTTATTATTTTATTTACCAGTCGATGCTGCTGTGATTAAAAGCGTACGTACTGGAGTGGCTCCAGACAAGACGAGGATTGTCATTGACCTTGATGAACCAGTGAAATATACAGAGCAATTAGCTGGCGACAAGCTCAAGGTGACTATTGACGCTAAAACAAGTAAAAAAGTACAGCTCACACCTAAAAGTGAATGGATAAAGCAAGTAACTTTGATTAAACAAGGGAAAAAAGGTGCAGAGCTAACTGTTGATTTAGCGAAAGCACCAGGGACTTATAAGGTGTTCTTACTGAAAGGACCAGATCGTTTAGTTATTGATTTTTATCGTTTTGTTTTGGCAAAGCAAAGTACGATTCTTGCTCCAGGTGTTTCGTATCTGTCTTGGCGGGATTACCAAGATACGAGACCAGTTTGGCTACACGTTGTAGAGGCAACGCCTGCTAGTAACTATGCATTAAGGCCAGTTCTAGGTAAAGTTGCGACGATTGATAAAGCGAAGCCTTCAGCTATCGCAGCTAATACAGGGGCGCTAGCTTTGATTAATGCTTCTTATTTTGATAGCACGAAATGGGTAATTGGTAATTTAAAAATCGATGGTGTGTGGGCTAGCGCTGAAATGCAAGCAAGAACTGCACTTGCTATTAATAAGAATGGACAGACGCGCATTTTAGCTCCAGTTGCTTACCAAGGCAAAGTTTTAGCTGGAGGTAATGTAAAACAACTGACTGGCGTTAATCGAGAACGTATTAATAATGATTTAATTCTTTATAATCGTTTTTTTGGTACATCTACAACGACTAATCAGTATGGGATAGAAGTGCGTATTAAAGACGGAAGGGTTATTGAAGTAAGCAATACTGGCAATATGACGCTAGATGAAAGTAGTGAAGTTCTATCTGGTCATGGTGCAGGTGCTGAATTTTTGCAAAAATTAAAAAAAGGTAATAGGGTTTATCTTACCCACGATTTATCAGTTACGGGTCTTGAAAAAACAAACTCTTTGGTGGGAGCAGGACCACTGTTAGTTGAAGGAGGACGCAAGAAAGTTTTAGCAGAACTGGAAAATTTTGCAAATGATATTAAAGTAGGACGAGCCCCACGTACAGCTGTTGGGGTAAAAGCTGATGGCAGCATTTTACTGGTTGTAGTTGATGGTCGCTCTGTTTATAGCAGCGGTCTTACGTTAAATGAGTTAGCGGATTATATGATTAAGCTGGGCGCAATTAGTGCGATGAATTTTGATGGCGGTGGTTCTAGCGCGATGATTATAAAAAATCAGGTTGTTAATAAACCATCAGATGGTAGTGAACGGCCAGTACGAGTGGCATTAGGACTATTTTCCAAA
>DVNI01000102.1 GCA_018714505.1 Candidatus Avacidaminococcus intestinavium | reverse complement strand
ATCGGACTCGAACCGACGACCTCCGCCGTGACAGGGCGGCATTCTAACCAACTAAACTACCGGGCCATTTATAAACCTTCTGACAGATAGTTATGTTATCATAAAACAGTTTTTAAAGCAAGCATATTTTACTTTTAAATATTTAAAAGGATTTCTAACAAAAATGTTGTATAATATATACATACACATTTATTTTCACTAAGGAGGATTCTCATGCTTATAACACCTGATTGGACTATTGGCGACAAACATCTTATAGAAAATGCGCCTGAGTTCGCCCCTTTAATTGAAAAGTTCTCACCTTGCACGTTGCAACCAGAAGCAGAAGAACGATTCTTTGAAATATTAGTGCGCGGTATCGTTGCTCAACAATTACCGCCTGACGTTGTTAATCAAATTTGTGAAAAAATGGACCTTCACTTTAATAAAGTCGAACCAGAAAAAATTCTTGCCGCGTCGGACCAAGAACTTTCTGCCTTAGGCTTGGTTCAGCAAAAAATAATATATTTGCAAAATTTTTCGCAAATGGTCTTAGATGGCAAAATTGAATTGAATCGTTTTTCAGAAATGACCGATGCTGAAATCACCAAACAACTACTAGAGGTAAAAGGACTTGGTCAATGGACCATCGATATGTTTTTACTTCTAGCTTTGTGTCGCACAGATGTCGTACCGACCGCCGACCATATTTTTCAAAAGGCATTAAAAAATCTTTATAATTTACCCAATATGCCTAAGCGTGGTGCAATCAATAAAATTGCTGCTAACTGGCGCCCGTGGAGATCATTAGCCGTCTGGTATCTTTGGCGTTCTGCTGATACAGATAATTCTTCTGCAAAATAGCTTGACAGTATAATTACTTTCCCCTATACTTACCAAGTGGTAACATACCATTTTTCGACTCCGTAGCTCAGCTGGATAGAGCGTTTGACTACGAATCAAAAGGTCGCAGGTTCGAATCCTGCCGGGGTCACCAGCAATTACAGCACATCAAGCGATGTGCTGTTTTTATTATGCCTCTTTGCGTTATCTTCATTGACAAGATAAACCCCTTAAACTAAAATTAACATAGAATCATACTTTTTTTGGAGGTGTTGTAATTTTGAAAAAAATTTTATTAGCTGCACTAGGTATTATCTTACTAATATCAATCGCACTTTTTAGCGGTTATAACAGTCTAGTAACAATGAATGAAAGTGTCAATAGTAAATGGAGCCAAGTAGAAAACCAACTCCAACGTCGTAGTGACTTAGTTCCTAATCTTGTTGCAACGGTACAAGGCATGGCTCAACAAGAAAAAGATGTAATCAACTCCGTAACAGAAGCTAGGGCAAAACTTAATAGTGCTCAAACCGTTACTCAGACAGCTGAAGCTAATGAACAATTGACGTCTTCACTTTCTCGTTTATTAGTAATCGTGGAAAACTATCCTACGATTAAATCTGATGCAAGCTTCCGTCAGTTAGCCGATGAATTAGCGGGCACCGAAAATAGAATTGCAGTAGCTAGACAAGACTATAACACTGCTGTAGAAGGCTATAATTCTATTATTAAAACCTTTCCTACCCTACTTTATGCCGGAGCCTTCGGCTTTCATCCTCACGAATATTTCAAAGTCGAAGAAAGTGCTAAGGAAGTTCCAAAAGTTTCCTTTTAAAATGATTTATTCGACATAAACTAACGAGGAGTTCTGTCATGAAACAATGGCTCATCCCCCTGCTTTTCTTGCTACAACTATATCTGCCTAACTTTGCTTTTGCAGATAATAACATTCCACAAAAACCGCAGGGTAATAATATTTATGTGCAAGATTATGCTCATATCCTATCAGCAAAAACTATTCACTCAATTAACGATACTAGTCGTCAGTTATATGAAAAAACTCAGTCCCAGATTGTTGTTGTTACTGTCCCCTCTTTAAATGGAGTTCCTCTGGAAAATTATTCTTTAGAGCTTTTTCGTTCCTGGGGCATAGGCAGCGCCAAAAGCAATAATGGTGTACTAATATTAGTCGCTGTAAATGACCGACAATCACGTATTGAGGTTGGTTACGGTCTTGAAGGCGCTTTACCCGATGGAAAAACAGGGCGTCTTCAAGATGAGTTCATGATTCCATACTTTGCCTCTGGTGATTATGATACTGGTATTTTACAAGGATATCTTAAGTTAGCCGAATTAGTAGCTAGCGAATATAATATTACCTTGTCACTATCAGCAGACCTTGCTCCTCATCCTGCACCAAACGAAGATAATTCCATCTGGCAAAAGGCTTTATTTGCAGCAGCATTAATAATTTTGTTAATGCTCGACAGAGTGTTTTTAGGCGGCACACTCTTTAATCTCCTATTGCTTATCTTTCTGCGAGGTGGTGGTGGAGGTGGTCGCGGTGGCGGCGGTGGTGGCTTTGGTGGAGGTAGTAGCGGCGGTGGCGGCTCTAGTCGCAAATGGTAAAAACTATAAAAAGGCGTGTTAAGAGTTTACTCTTAACACGCCTTTAATTTATTTCTTATACAAATGCCGTAAACAACCCTTTGCTAAAGCCTCTAAACTAGAAACTCCTCTTTCCTTTGCTAAACCAGAAGCCATATAGGCTAAAGGTAATTCCGTGCAAGCCATCATAATAGGTAAATCATTTTTTTCCCACACTGTTTCGACAACACGTTTCATCAATACTCCCGACTCTTTTAGTCTGTTACCTTTTACCAAATTAATAACAGTCTGTATCTCAGATACTTGTTCTATATCCGGTTCATAAAAATGATAACTATTAGCTTTAGCATATTCTTGATATAGACCCGACTTCTTTGTGCCTTCAGTAGAAAAAAGCCACGCGCCGTTTGGTTCTAATCGCTGCGCTTCATATAAGCTTTCTTTAACAATATGTACTAAAGGCTGTACAGGTGGATTCTGTAATCGATCGATAAAATAATGAACCGTATTACACGGTGCCGCTAATATGTCCGCACCATTATTCACTAGTTTCGCTAAATATTGTTCAATCATAAAAGATGGATCAGGACCCTTACCCATAATTGCCGTACTGCGATCTGGAATATCGACTGCCGATATCATATGCACAATAGGGTGTTCTCCATCATTTTCAGCTGGAGACAACTCAGTTAAAATACGTAAAAACTCTGCAGTGGCAGCTGGTCCCATACCACCTAGCACACCTAATACTTTATTTGTTTTGATGTAACCGTCTTTCATTAAAACTTCCTCCAAAAATATTTATTATAATTACTACCTATTATTAAGATAAAAATCCTTCATAAAGCTAGCTAGAGCACTGCACCCGTCAAGCGTCATTGCATTATAAATTGAAGCTCTTAATCCACCGACACTGCGATGCCCTTGTAACCCGACCATACCTTGGTGTTCAGCTTCCTCAACAAATTTTTTCTCTAAATTTTCATTAGGCAAACCAAAGGTTATGTTCATTAGTGAGCGACTGCTAACGTCTGCATATCCTTGGTAAAACTCAGGCAAGTCATCTATAACATTATAAATAATTTGCGCTTTTTCCTTGTTTTTATTCAAAATTTGAATAAGTCCTCCTTGGTTTTTTAACCATTTTACTACTTTAGCTATAATATAAACACCAAAGACCGGCGGTGTATTATATAACGAATTATTGTCCATATGCACTTCATAATTGAGCATAGTTGGCAAGCTAGTACTACGCCCTGCTAAAAAACTTTTTCTCGCAATTATAACTGTTACGCCACCAGGTCCAATATTTTTTTGTGCTCCTGCGTAAATTAATGAAAATCTCTTAGCTTCTATTGGTTTACTTAAAATATCAGATGATAAGTCAGCAATTAAAGGTACTTTTCCAGTCTGCGGATAAGCAAAAAATTCCGTTCCCTCAATCGTATTATTACCGGTAAGATGTACATAGGCTAAATCTTGATCAATCACTATTTCTTCTGGTCTTGGAACCCTATTAAAGCGATGTTCCTTACTGCTAAATAGGATTTGTGTTTTACCAATTTTTTCTGCTTCTTGTACTGCTTTTTCTGAAAAAGTACTAGTAATTATGTAACCAGCAGTGGCCTCTTTTGACAAAAAGTTAAGTGGAACCATGGAAAACTGTGTGCTGGCTCCGCCCCCCATAAATAAAACACAATACTCATCATCAAGCCCTAATAATTCTTTAATATCATTTTCAGCTTCTACATTAATCGTTTCATATAATGATGAGCGATGGCTCATTTCCAAAATTGACATCCCAGAGTTTTTATAATTTATTAGTTCATTTTGTACCTCTTCTAAAACCTCTAGCGGTAAAACAGCAGGACCCGCATTAAAATTAAAAATCCTATTCACTCTCATTCATCTCCAATCATATGTATAACCATTCCGTCACGTAACTTTGGTTCAAACCAGGTAGACTTTGGCGGCATAATTAAATCAGCATCTGCCACTGCTAATAATTGTTCAATAGATGTAGGATATAAAGCAAAAGCAACCTTAAACTCGCCACTATCCACTCTATGCATTAATTCTTTAAGACCTCTTATGCCGCCCACAAAATCAATTCGTTCATCGGTTCTAGGGTTTTCAATCCCTAAAATAGGACCTAATAAATTATTTTGTAAAATTTCTACATCAAGAGAGCTTATAATATTTTCTGCATTATAACTACTGCTTTTTGCCCTTAAACTATACCATTTATTTTCTAAATACATCATAAATTCATGTACTGTTTGAGGTTTTCTAAGCTCATCACCAACCTCATTCAAAATAAAGTAATCTTGAAGGGCCAAGAAAAACTCCTGTTTCGTTAATCCATTTAAATCTTTAATAAGACGATTATAATCCATTACTTTAAGCATACTATCTGGAAAAATCGCTGCCAAAAAACATTCAGCTTGATAATTATTATTACCTGCACGGCCTACAGCTTGTTTTTCTGCCACTCGTAAAGCGGCAGCTGATCTATGATGACCATCAGCAATATATAAGTGCGATACGTCTAAAAACGCTTTTTGTAAATACTTTATTTTTGCATCATCATCAACCAAATAAAGTTCATGTTTAATCTTATCTTCTGTTATAAAAGAATATTCCGCAACTTTATTCTTCATAATATCTTGTAAATACGCACTAATATCATTAGTATCCTTATAGGTTAGAAAGACAAAACCAGTCTGTGCTTTAGTAGTAGTAATATGATTAAAACGATCTAACTCTTTATCCGGTCTCGTTAACTCATGTTTCTTTATTATATTATTTTTATATTCATTAACAGAAACACAAGCTACTAACCCAATTTGCAAGCGCCCTTGCATCTCTTGCGCATAAATATAAAAACAGTCCTTTTTCTCTTTTTGCAATACGCCATCTGCTATATATTGATTTAAATTATTTCGTGCTCTTTCATAGACACTTTTGCTATGAACATCCGTGTTTTCTGGCAATGTAGCTTCTGCCTTTGTAACACGTAAAAAACTTAACGGTTGCTTTTCTATAATGTACCTAGCTTCTTTTGTACTAACAACGTCATAAGGTAATGACGCAATTTCATGCGCCAATTTTGGAATTGGTCTAAGTCCTCTAAACGGTTTAACTATTGCCACTCTTTTATTCCTCCATTCATTTTATAACATTGCAACAATAACACTTTGTTTGCAGACACTAAATATCATTATTTTACCTTTACAGAAGATAAAACACAAGTCCCAAGATATGTAAACATTACGTTCCACGTCTTGGGACTTTGCCTTAACTCAATCAAAGCATTCTTTTAATAAATATATTAATATATTTATTTATATTTTACCATTGTTTTTGTGATTTATTGCACGATTTATTGCACAAAGAATGCCTAATAACGAGGCAACATTAATATTACTATGTATTCCAACCCCGAAAATATGTCCATTATCTGGTATTTTTAATTCTATAAAGGAAATAGCTTTTGCATTTGATCCTTTAGAAATGGCATGTTCCTGATAAGAAATAAATTCAAAACCGACTAAGCCGATACTATTTAATGCACTAAAAAAAGCATCTATAGGACCATTTCCTCGTCCTGTGATATATCTTTCCTGCCCATCTTCAGAAATACATCCTTCAAATACCGTATTATGATTTTCCTCATAAAACTTATGATTTTGCAACATATACTTGCCAATAATTTCTACATATTCTTGATTAAATAGCTTAACAATCCTTTGGGGTGTTAGTTCTTCACCAGAGTTATCCGCTGCTTTTTTGACAATTTCACCAAATTCTGGATGCATTTGTTTAGGCAAATCATAGCCGATAGTCTGGTGAAGTACAAATGCTGCACCACCCTTACCCGACTGACTATTAATTCGAATCACCGGTTCATACTCTCTATTTAAATCTGCCGGATTAATTGGCAAATAGGGAACCTCCCACAAGTCTGCGTTACTGTTTTCCATATATTCATAACCCTTGCGAATAGCATCTTGATGTGATCCTGAAAAAGCTGTAAAAACCAATTCTCCAGCATATGGATGCCGTTCATGCAATATCATTTTAGTGCATTTTTCATAAACATTTTTTATCTCATTAATATTAGAAAAATCTAGACCAGGATCAATGTTTTGTGTATACATATTAAGAGCTAAGGTTACAATATCAACATTACCTGTACGTTCACCATTACCAAAAAGGGTTCCTTCAACTCTATCTGCGCCCGCCATTAAAGCTAATTCTGCTGCCGCAACGCCCGTTCCCCTATCATTATGCGGGTGAACACTTATAATGGCTTTCTTTCTATCTTTTAGATTATGACAAAAATATTCAATTTGATCTGCATAAGTATTCGGTGTTGCAAGTTCTACTGTAGACGGAAGATTCAAAATAACTTTTTGATCTTCACTTGCCTCTAATTCTGCTAATACCCGTTCGCAAATTTCTATTGCAAAATCTATCTCCGTGCCCGTAAAGCTTTCCGGTGAATACTCATAGCGAATATTCATTTCACTTTTTGCTCTTTCTTTTTCACTTAATTCACGAATTAAACGAGCACCCTCTGCTGCAATCTTAATAATTCCTTCTCGTTCTTCTTTAAAAACAACTTTTCGTTGTAAAGTAGAAGTTGAATTATAAAAATGAACTATAACATTTTTTGCTCCACACAAAGACTCAAAAGTTCTTTTGATTAATTGAGGACGTGCTTGCACTAGAACTTGAATCGTAACATCATCTGGTATATAGTTTTCTTCAATTAGCGTTCTTAAAATTTCATATTCTGTCTCCGAAGCAGAGGGAAAACCAACCTCTATTTCCTTAAAACCAATTTCAACTAATTTCTTAAATAATAAAACTTTTTCTTCTAATTGCATTGGCGTAACCAAAGCCTGATTACCATCTCGCAAATCAACGCTACACCAAATAGGTGCTTTAGTAATTACTTGGTCTGGCCATTGACGATTTGACAAACTTACAGGTCTAAATGGAATATAACTTTTTTTTGGCTTTTTCATAAAATCTCTCCCTCTTAATTCATAATTGAGAGCAGAAAATAAAAATCCCGCTCCTATAATAAAAAATAGGGGCGGGGAAAAGTCCACGCGGTACCACCCTAATTTAGTCGCTACTATCGCGACCCTCACAACCTCTAGCAAGGTCTAAGCTGATAACGTAGCCATACGTCTTGCTCTACATATCGAGCAAGCAACTCAAGGATGAGCTATTCATACAACAACGGTTACCATCTTTCACCAGCCGATGGCTCTCTAAAACCAATTTATTGTATCTTATTCCTGTCATAGTTTTTAAGGATGAAGCAATATTATTTTGTTATGCGTTAAATTATATACAAATGATTTCAAAAAGTCAATATTTTGTTTAAAATAACATTAAATTGTAAACATTGTCTAAATAAATTGGAGTTTAATTGAATAATAGCAAAAAAATAAAGGGCCGATTTTTATAATCGGCCCTACTTTCTTTTACAATATTATTGTTTTTTAGTTACAATACGCGTAACTAATTTTTCAATTTCATTAACAATTAAAGGTACACAAGCAAACATATACACCATTTGCCAATCTCTTGCGCTTAAGTCGACGCACTTAAATAATGCAGCCAAAGCGTCTATTTCAATAACCATCAACTGTAGTATTAAGCCAATAATAATTGCTCCAATTAAATACATATTAGAGAAAATTCCTATTTGGAAAATTGACTTATATTCATGTCTAAGTGAAATAGAATAGAATAGTTGTGATGCCGCCAATACAACAAAAGCCATTGTTCTTGCATAAGTTAATACATCTTCTGGAATTTCATCAGAAAAGAAACCGTAACCGAATTCTGTTAAACCGAAATAAAAAGCAGCCAAAGTTAATGTACCAATTAAAACACCACCAACAATTGCTCTAAAACCAGCACCATGAGCAAAGAAACTCTCTTTAGGGTTACGCGGTTTCATTTTCATAACATCGTGATCCCCGGGGTCAACACCAAGCGCAATAGCAGGTAATGCATCAGTGATTAAATTAACCCATAAAATTTGGGTAGCAATCAAAGGAACCGGCATATCTAATAAAATCGCTACAAATATCGCAATGACTTCCCCTAAGTTACACGATAAGAGGAAAATAACAGCTTTCTTTATATTATTATAGATATTACGTCCTTCTTCAATTGCATGAACAATTGTTGTAAAGTTATCATCAGTAAGTATCATATCCGCTGCACCTTTAGCGACATCAGTTCCTGTTATACCCATTGCTACACCAATATCGGCAGATTTAAGTGAAGGCGCATCATTTACCCCGTCACCAGTCATTGAGACGATATTACCGTGTGCTTTAAAAGCTCGTACAATCTTAACCTTATGTTCAGGCGAAACTCGAGAAAATACTCTATATTTAGAAATATTATCGGAAAATTCTTCATCTGTCATTGCATCAATTTCAGCCCCAGTAATACTTTGTTCTATAGACTTAGCAATTCCCAGATCTTTAGCAATAGCAACCGCAGTATTTTTATGATCGCCAGTAATCATAATTAATGTTATACCAGCTTGTTGTGCCTCATAAATAGAATCTTTTACTTCAAGACGTGGTGGGTCAATCATTCCAACCATACCCACTAGTACAAGATCTTTTTCCATTTCGTCTTCATCAATAATAGTATCTACATCTTTAAATGCTGCACCTAAAACACGCAAGGCATCGTCAGACATTAAATTTTCAATAGATCGATATTTAGCTTTAATTTCTGGTGTTAAGGGTATAATTTCACCATTATGTAAAACACGAGTACAAATACCAATAAGGTAGTCCATCGCACCTTTAGTATGCACGCGATAATGATCGCCCTCGACATTTAAAGTAGACATTAATTTACGTTCAGAATCAAACGGTTTCTCGCTTATCCGTTTATAAGTATTGCAAACTTCAGACTTTCTAACACCGTGTTTATCCCCAAGAACAACGAGGGCAACTTCAGTAGGATCGCCAGTGCTTTCCCCATTTTCATAAGTAGCATCAGTACATAAAACCATGGTCTTAATTAATTCAAAATCATCATTGTTTGCTTTTAAACCTAGCTCCGCCTCTTGAATAGCATTAATATTATACAACGTGTATGTTTTGACGACAGTCATCTTGTTTTGAGTTAAAGTACCAGTTTTATCAGAACAAATAATGCTTACAGAGCCCAGCGTTTCAACTGCTGGCATCTTTTTCACAATCGCATTAATTTTTGACATCCTAGTAACACCTAACGCTAAAACAATTGCCACAATCGCAGCTAATCCTTCCGGAATTGCTGCGACAGCCAAACTAATAGAAGTCAAGAGCATCTCAAATAAATCTCTACCTTGAACCAATGCAATCAATAACATAAGTACACAAATACCTACGCATAACTTACTCAGCATTTTGCCAAGCTCATCCATCCTTTTTTGCAATGGAGTCATCTCATCAATGTCTTCGTCTAGAATTTTTGCAATTTTCCCCATTTCGGTTTCCATTGCAGTCGCTGTAACAACACCTTCACCTCTACCATAAGTAACAAGTGTAGACATAAAAGCCATATTACACATGTCGCCTAAAGCAGTCTTACCTTCTTCCAATATACCCTTTGCATTTTTTGTTGAAGGCACTGATTCGCCAGTAAGAGCTGATTCTTCAATTTGTAAATTCACACTTTCATACAAACGAATATCGGCTGGTACGAAACGTCCGGCATCCAATAAGATAATATCTCCTGGTACAACTTCTTCTGAACTGATTTCTTTTACTTCACCATCACGCCGCACAATTGCGTGAGGGGTCGTCATACTTTGCAAAGCCTCCACCGCTTTACCAGCTTTGTATTCCTGAGCAACCCCAATTACAGCATTCAATATTACAACAATCAAGATAATAGCCGTATCAGCATATTCACCGATAATAACAGTAATTACTGATGCTGCCAAAAGTACATAGATAAGCGTATCTTGTAATTGCTCGAGGAAAAGTTCAAACATGCTCTTTTTGCCTTTTCCTTTTAACTTATTGACGCCATACTTTTCAATTCTCTTTTGTGCTTCTTGTGTGGTAAGACCTGTAGCTGGATTAACATCCAACTCACTAAATACTTCTTCCTTCTCCTTTGAAAACCACATCATCAAACACCGCTTTCTTCATAGTTTTTCCGTTCATTAAAATAAAATACTTCTAAATAACTCCTGCCATTAGTTCAATAAAGTTCTCCACCACCTTAAATTCGAACAACAGCCGGATACATTAATGAATGCTCCTTTACAAAAGATAATTTATCTTTTTTCTATGAAACAAAGTAAAATACACTACTCAAAATAAAGGGCATTTGTCCTTTTGCCAATTCTTTAGTAGTGTAATATGCATAATTTAATTAAATAACAATTGATAATAACAACCCAACGTCAATCCCCAGCCTCGTTAGAATATATTCTCATCACATATAATAATATTTATATTATATCACATGGCAAGTAACAACGTAAGAAAAAATAGAAAAATAGTAAAAGCAAGTAATAAGGTCTTACTTTTACTATTTCTAATGTTTTTAATTATTAAAAACTAATAGCCTTTCCTCAAGAGCCTTAAACTCTTTAGGTTCAGCATCTACTAGTGGCGATCCAAATGGCATTTGTGCAACTAACTGCCAGTTTTGAGGAATCTTCCACTCTTTTGCCACCGCCTCATCAATAAGAGGATTGTAGTGTTGTAATGATACGCCTAATCCTTCATTTTCCAAACCTGTCCAAACTACAAATTGGTGCATGGCGTTAGCATGCTGTGACCAAATAGGAAACATTTCCGAATATGAAGGAAATGACTTTTGTAATCCTTCGACCACGGAACAATCTTCAAAGAATAAAACGGTTCCATAACCTGCTGCAAAACAAGTGTTAATCTTTTTTTCAGTTTGCTCAAACTGTTTATCACTAACACGTTCCTTTAATTTAGCTAAAACTATATTCCACAATTTTGTATGTTCTGTCCCCAGTAAAAGCACAACTCTCGTGCTTTGTGAGTTAAAAGCAGAAGGTGTATGTAAAAGAGTATCTTTTAAAATTTCTTCCAAACGTTTTTCATTAACAAGCTGTTCGTTCCCCAAAGCATAAATAGTCCTTCTTTTTGCTACTGCCTCCCAAAACGAATTATTCATAACAACTCCTCCTCAATATAATATTTATTATCTTTCTAATATCTTACAATATAAAAGGTTGAAAATAAAGTAAAAGTAATACTATTTTTTTTAAATACTTTACACTTGTAAACGATTTAGTGCTTTTCTTATGTTTATCCGTTTAGATTTTGCCCCTTTACTTAGTATTATTTTGACAAAATCACTAAGTAGATTTATATTTAAATCAATCTACTTTTCGATTTACTAATCAACTGCCATAAAATTTAAAACTTTTCTACTTTAAAATGTTTTTGTTTTATCGAAAGGCGAGTGAATATAATGAAATGTTTGATAGCTGGTATCGATGTTGGATCTACAACAATAAAGTTAGTAATTATGGATGAAAATGAAAATATAATATTTCATCATTATACGAGGCACATGTCTGACATTCCCGTTGCATTTAAAAACATCTTAATTTTAGCAAAAGAAATTGTAGGAACAACTCCTTTTACCCTTGTAGTTAGTGGCTCAGCTGGCATTGGCATTGCCGAAACCTTGCATCTTCCCTTTGTACAGGAAGTCATTGCCTGTACAGCAGGTGTCAATAAATATATACCAACAGCCAATACCGCGATTGAATTAGGTGGCGAAGATGCTAAAATAACCTATTTTTGTGAAAATATGGAGCAAAGAATGAACGGTGTTTGTGCTGGTGGTACAGGTTCCTTCATTGATCACATGGCAACTCTGCTTAATACCGATGCAAGTGGCTTAAATGAGTTAGCAAAATCAGCACAAAGCATCCACCCTATCGCATCACGTTGTGGAGTTTTTGCAAAAACTGATGTACAAGCATTAATGAATGATGGTGTATCAAAAAATGATATCGCCGCCTCCATACTACAAGCAGTAGTAAATCAAACAATTGGCAGTCTCGCTCAAGGTCGCCCCATTAAACCTCCCTTAGCCTTTTTGGGAGGTCCTTTGTATTTCCTCTCAGAATTAAGAACTTTATTTATAAAAACACTTGCGCTTGACGTTAATGACGCAATTATTCCAGAAAGCTCACCTTATTTTATAGCCTTAGGTGCTATTTTTGCTCAAAAAGGCGAATCCGTTACAATTACTAAATTATTAGAAAATCTTTCACAAACAGCAACACTACAAAACAAGGGCACATCATTGCCTCCTCTTTTCCAAACAGAAGATGAATATCTGACATTTAAAGAAAGACATGAACAAGCACAAGTAAAAAAAGCCGCTTTAAATAAACATTATGGTCCTGCATATTTAGGTATCGATGCTGGCTCTACGACTACAAAATTAGTCTTGATAAATGGTTCTGGGGAATTACTTTATTCTGATTATGCAGGTAACGAAGGCAAGCCATTAGAATCCGTGATTGTTGCTTTAAAGAAAATGTATGCGCTGCTTAATGCTAATACTTATATATCCTACTCTGGTGTTACCGGTTATGGCGAAAAAATGATTCAAGCTGCTTTAAACATCGATATGGGTGAAGTTGAAACTATTGCTCATTTTAAGGCTGCTGAAACATTTTTACCTGGTGTTTCCTTTGTAATTGATATTGGTGGGCAAGATATGAAAAGCTTCACTATTAAAAATACTATTATTGACTCTATTAAACTTAACGAAGCTTGTTCTTCTGGTT
>DVNI01000101.1 GCA_018714505.1 Candidatus Avacidaminococcus intestinavium | reverse complement strand
AACTCAGAAGTGAAACGTTGTAGCGCCGATGGTAGTGTGGGGTCTCCCCATGTGAGAGTAGGGAACTGCCAGGCATTAAATAAGACGAGAAAGCCAACCCAATGGGTTGGCTTTTTTGCGTTTGGGGTTTTGTAACTCATACATTAATCGCTAATTAATTGAATTTAATAGTGACTATATAGAAAAAAGACTAAAGATATGAGTCGCTTATTTTATTTAGAGCATTAATAAGATAATTGCTAAATAATGCCTTGTCCCCAACGAGAAAATTGCTCAATTCCCATCCGATTTAATATATAACGAAACCAAACACTGTAATTTTGTGCGTTCTCTTCAATATCTTGATAAAGAGAATCGAGAGAGATCCAGCGATAATTCATCACTTCATCTGGATTACTCAGTGGTAATTCGTCACTAAACCCAAGAAATAGATGATCAAATTCATGTTCTATCAGATCATCTGTCACTTTCTCGTTATACAGAATAGTTCCAATAGATTGCATATCACATTTCATGCCTAATTCTTCATCTAAACGACGATGAATAGCATTTGAAACTAATTCGTTTGGAAGCGGATGACTACAACAAGTGTTTGCCCATAAACCACCAGAGTGATATTTAGATATTGCACGTTGTTGAATAAGTAATTGCTGCTTTGAATTAAAAATAAATATTGAAAAGGCTCTATGTAAGGCGCCTACAATATGAGCTTCAAGCTTTGGCATTGTTCCCAGCTCATTATCATTTTTATCTACGAGAATAACAGCGTCTTCCACAAGAAATCACCTTAATAAAATAATATGTTGTTATAGCGTGAATATAACATGTCTGTATATCAAATAACGATTTATTGTGTTGTCCTTTTTATGGCATCACGTTTGTAATGCCTAGAATAAAAGGAAAAAAGATCTAAGCAGTATAATATTGAACACCAATCTTAATAAGTTCTCGACCTTGTGATTTACGATATTTATTTGTATCTCTTAACGAATAAATACATCCGCAATATTCTTGTTGGTAGAACCGTTCTCTTTTACTTATTTCTATCATTCTGGCTGAGCCACCTTTTTTACGCCAATTATAATCCCAATAAACTATATTTGGATAAGGTGCTACTGCTCTTTCCCCACAACTATTTATCTGTTTCATATCTTTCCACCGAGAGATCCCAAGTGAACTTGAAATAACAGAAAAACCATTTTCAGCGGCATAAAGAGCTGTTCTTTCAAAACGCATATCAAAACACATTGTGCATCGGATACCACGTTCAGGTTCTTTTTCCATTCCCTTAGCTCTTTCAAACCAATTGTCAGTATCATAATCGGCATCAACAAAAGGAATATTATGTTTCTTAGCAAAACGGATATTTTCCTCTTTACGAATTAAATACTCTTTTTGAGGATGAATATTGGGGTTGTAAAAAAAGATTGTATATTCAATGCCTGAAGCTTGTAATGCTTCCATGACTTCACCAGAACAAGGGGCACAACAAGAGTGTAATAAGAGTTTATTGGCATTTGCAGGTAATGTCAGTTTTTCTCGTATAAGTGTCATTGATGATCCTAAACTGCGTTATTTTAGTTATAAAACAATGCTTATATTATAGATATAAATACGTAATTAATCTGCTATTTCAAAATTATTTAAAAATAACCATTTGTTTTATATGACTTTAAATAAGGAAATATCAATATATAAGGTAATATCTATCAGAGAGTTTACTAGATTCATATTCTGATGAGAGGTAAGATGAAATACTAATTCTGCTATTGTTTATAGCAAAATCTAAAATAAAGGAATTTAGTTATGTCGTCTATATTACCTCGTTCTGTAACCTCCCCAAAAAAATTCTTTATTGGTAGCCAACTTCTTGCTTCTGTTGGTAAATACGTTAAAGATTTTGGTGATAATGCTTTTATTATTAGTGATGAATTTTTCTTAGAAAAAGTAACTAAAGAAGCACTTCCTTCTCTAAAAGAAAGTAAAATTGAAGCGATTGTTGAAAAATTTAATTACGAATGTACTGAAGCTGAAGTTAATCGCCTTGGCCAAATTGCGGTTAAGAATAAAGCTAACGTTATTATTGGTATTGGGGGCGGAAAGACATTAGACGTGTCTAAAGCGGTTGCTTACTATCAACATATTCCTGTTATTTTATTCCCTACAATTGCCTCTACTGACGCACCTTGCACTGCACTTTCTGTGTTATACAAAGAAAATGGTGAATTTGATAAATATTTATTTTTACCACAAAACCCGGATGTTGTTATTGCAGACACGGCGATTATTGCCTCTGCTCCACAACGTTTTTTCTCAGCAGGTGTTGGTGATGCTCTAGCAACTTACTTTGAAGCACGTGCTTGCTATCAAGCAGACGGTTTAAACTTAGTCAATCAACGCCCATCACGTACAGGCCTTGGTTTAGCACAATTATGTTTTGAGATGTTAAGTGAAAACATTGATAAAGCAATGGATGCTATCCGTCATAAAATTACTACACCTGCATTAGAACAAACTATTGAAGCAACAATTTATCTTAGTGGTGTTGGTGCCGAAGCTGGCGGATTAGCCGCTGCTCATGCGGTCAACAATGGTATGTCTGCAGTTGAGTCTTTACATCGCGTTCAACATGGTGAGAAAGTTGTCTTTGGTTTACTAACACAATTAGTATTAGAAAACGCACCACAAGAAGAAATTGATGAAGTGATCCGTATTATTAAAGCGGCAGAATTACCACTGACACTTGAAGATATGGGTATGAAAGAATTCATTGAAAGCGAATGGCGTACCGTGGCGAAAATTGCCTGTGCTGAAGGTGATACCATGGGTAATATGCCAATGAAAGTCACTGAAGACGATGTTTATAATGCAATGATCGCTGCTAACGCATTGGCTCATCGCTATAAATAATTCTTAGCTTGGTAAATGATTATCTTAAAACCCCAAATTGATTTTGGGGTTTTTCTTTAATCTAAAGTTGGATTCATATGAGCAAGATCGAACGGTGTTATCTGATAAACATAGTAATTCAGCCAGTTTGCAAACAATAAATGGCCATGACTACGCCAAGAAGCAATAGGTTTTTTACTTGGATCATTATTAGGAAAATAATTTTCTGGTAATTGAGGATCTAGTCCTGCTTTTACATCGCGATGATATTCATCTGCTAGTGTATTGGGATCGTATTCTGGATGCCCTGTTGCAAAGACGACTCTTTTATCTTTTGATGCAAACAAATAAGCGCCTGCTTCTTCTGAAGTCGCAAGGATCTCTAAATCAGTATTATGTTGAATAAAATCGATAGGAAACCCAGCATAACGAGAATGAGGTGCAAAAAAAGTCTCGTCAAATCCGCGAGTTAATAATGAAAGAGGCGAGCAAGTGCTATGACGATATACTCCTGAAATTTTTTGTTCTAGCGTATATTTTGGTAATCCATATAAAATATTTAACCCAGCTTGAGCTGCCCAGCAAATAAAAAGCGTTGAAGTGACATGCTCTTTAGCCCATGTAATAATTTCCTTAATTTCACCCCAATAAGCCACATCTTCAAATTCGACTAATCCTAATGGCGCCCCTGTAACAATAAGACCATCAAAGTTTTGTTCTTTAATTTGGTCAAAATCGCAATAGAAAGTATCGAGATGCTCTACAGGCGTATTTTTAGGGATACGAGAATCAATACGTAATAATTGAATATCAATTTGCAGAGGGCTATTAGAAAGCAACCGCAGAAATTGGTTTTCTGTTTCTATTTTCTTTGGCATTAAATTAAGGATAAGCACTTTTAAAGGGCGAATATCTTGAATACTTGCTCTACTGGATGTCATGACGAAGACATTCTCTTTTTGTAAACAACTGACTGCGGGTAGCTCATCGGGTACTCTAATTGGCATTTCAATAACCTCTAAAAAACATCTAGACATCTAGAAGCCTAAATTTAGCTAATAACTTTTTGAATGTCGAGGTCTTCATGTTGTGTATGAAGAATATTCATATAAGAAAAAGCTATATAGGTAAAATCATCAAGTATGGATATTCTTTTTTTCCTTTCGTTAGCGATCTCTTCTAGATCCCTCGAGTTATTTTTGAAACTTTCATTTTTGTACAATAAAAAAACACTATTGTAATCACATTGTTAAAAAATATTTAAATAAAAATGGAATTCATTTTTGATTTTTGTGAAAACTACATTAATCTTAATCAGGTGTGTAAACGATTTTAGGGGAATGCAGAATGTCACAATCGTTAATAACAGAAGAATTAAATTTTACGCAATCTTTTGGTGAACAAGAAAAAGAGATGATAAATCAAGATGTTAAATTGTTTTTAACTGATTTGGTTAATCATTTTTCAGAGAAAAGGGATACTTTATTAGCAGAAAGAGAACAGTGGAAAAATAAGGTTGATAATGGAATGCTTCCTGATTTTATTTCGGAATCAAATTCCATTATAAGCTCAGAGTGGAAAGTCAATCCAATACCTAAAGATCTACAAGACCGTCGTGTTGAAATAACAGGACCTGTTGATCGCAAAATGGTTATCAATGCATTAAATGCCAATGTAAAAGTTTTTATGGCGGACTTTGAGGATTCCTTGGCTCCTACATGGGACAAAGTGATTGATGGGCAAATCAATTTACGCGATGCCGTCAAAGGTACCATTTCTTATACCAATGAACAGGGTAAATGCTATCAACTTAAAGCGTCACCGGCAGTATTGATTGCCAGGGTTAGAGGATTACATCTTCCTGAAAAACATGTGTTATGGCAGGGGAAACCTATTTCTGGGGGGTTATTTGATTTTGCATTGTATTTTTATCATAACCACAAAGCGCTGTTAGAAAAAGGAAGTGGGCCATATTTCTACATTCCTAAATTGCAAACATGGCAAGAGGCGAAATGGTGGAGTGATGTTTTTCATTTCACTGAAAAGCGCTTTGGTTTAGCAACAGGAACTATTAAAGCCACGGTATTAATTGAAACCTTACCCGCTGTTTTCCAAATGGAAGAAATTCTTTTCCACATGAAAGAGCATATTGTTGGGCTTAACTGTGGCCGTTGGGATTATATTTTTAGCTATATCAAGACATTAAAAAATTATCCTGATCGTGTATTACCAGATAGACAAGGGATCACGATGACTCAGCCTTTCTTGAGTGCTTATTCTCGTTTACTTGTTCAAACTTGCCATAAGCGTGGTGCTTTTGCGATGGGAGGAATGTCAGCATTTATTCCAAGTCGAGATCCGGAACAAAACGGCGTCATTTTGAAAAAAGTATTCGATGATAAAGAGCTTGAAGCAACAAATGGCCATGATGGTACTTGGATTGCCCATCCTGGGCTTGCTGAAACCGTATTAGCTGCTTTTGATGCGGTACTGGGAGCTCGCTCAAATCAACTCGATGTACAACGTAATGAAAAAATAACGGCAGAAATGTTATTAGCACCTTGTACGGGCGAAAGAACTGAAAAAGGTATGAGAGCTAATATCCGTGTTGCTGTGCAATATATCGAAGCGTGGATTTCTGGTAATGGTTGCGTACCTATCTATGGATTAATGGAAGATGCGGCAACGGCAGAAATATCACGTACTTCTATTTGGCAATGGATACGCCACCAAAAAACGCTGTCTGATGGGCAAATTGTGACTAAAGTTCTCTTTCGTAAAATGTTGAAAGAGGAGCTTGAGGTGATACGCCAAGAAGTCGGTGATACTCGTTTTGAAGAAGGGCGTTTTAAAGAAGCCGCTTCTTTGATGGATAACATTACAACCCAAGATGAATTAGTCGATTTTCTGACTTTGCCGGGTTATCAACTTTTAAATTAAAAAAGATACGTCAAAACGTATTTATAAACTGCAAACATCATCACTACCGTATTTATAGGAGCTGTTTTTATGACTATTAGTAGATCAGAGCA
>DVNI01000100.1 GCA_018714505.1 Candidatus Avacidaminococcus intestinavium | reverse complement strand
GTAATATACTTAACAAAAAAAATGCTGCTTCGCCTGTTATAGCAAAACAGCATTTTTATTTAAATATTATCTTTTTTCTTATGGTTTCTCCACAAAATATAACCGTAAATTAAAGCAATCAGCGTAGCGATGAGCGCTAGTCGATCCATATTTTGCCTAAAATTAATCACGTCATGTCCAACAATAACTTCTAATGCCGTAGAAGGAAATTTACCAATAAAGTTCGCAATTACATAATCTCTAACGCTCATTTTACTAACCGCACCCAGCGCCGTTAAAATCCCCGATGGAAAATAAGGTAAGGTTCTTAAAATAGCCATTACTTGCAAACCTTTTTGACCACTTAATTCATTTAAGCGTTCCAAGTTCTGACTTTTACTAATTACAATCTCTGCTGAAGAACGGAAAAAGTAGCGCATTAATAAAAAACTAATAATTACACCAATGGTTTCTGCAAGCCAAGAGACTAGTATCCCTAGTGGCAAACCAAATAAAATTCCGTTAGCAGTCGAAATAAATATTGAAGGTAAAAACCCAACAGCATTAATTAGTATATCTAAGAAAAAACTTATTACCACTGCCCAAACACCAAAAGAACGCAAAAACTCGATTAATTCGTTTACGTTACCACTTGTAATCAGTGTAATAACCGTGCTAAAGAAATCAGGCAGCAACAAATAAATAGCTCCAAATAACAGTAGTATTAATAAAAAGGCTATTATCTTAACTGAAGATTCCTGTTCGTACCATGCTTTATTCTGCTTTGGCATAATAACCTCTTTTCAACATCATAAATTGAAAATTCGTTTAAAGCGTTCATCAAACTGATTCTGTAAAACTGCTTCTACTTCTTGACACTGGTTAGAGTCCGCAACTGTCGCTTTCGCAAAAACGCGAGCTTCTAATAAAATATCCATATCATGGAGTATATCAGCAATTTTTAAATCAGGCAAGCCATGTTGACGCATACCAAATAACTGCCCTGCTCCTCTTAATTCTAGATCTTTTTCCGCTAAAAGAAAACCATCACTACAACTACGCATGATTTTGAGTCTAGTCAAGGCTTCCGGGCGTTCTGAAGCAGTAAGGAGCACGCAATACGATTGTTCATTACCGCGTCCGACTCGTCCACGCAACTGATGTAACTGAGCTAAACCAAATCGCTCGGATCCTTCAATAATCATTAACGTCGCATTAGGGACATTCACGCCCACTTCAATTACCGTCGTTGCGACTAAAACATCGATTGCGCCTCTAAAAAAAGCTTCCATCACTGTTTCTTTATCTTTTTCTTTCATTTTACCATGTAAAAGAGCGCAGCGAATGTTTTTTAGAAAACCATGTGTTAATTCAAGGTAAACTTCTTCCGCTGACTTAACATCTAGCACTTCGGATTCTTCAATAAGCGGGCAAACCACATAGGCTTGGCGACCTTTTTTAATTTCACGTAAAACACCAGCATAAATCTGTTGGCGTTTTTCATTAGTGTAGCATAAAGTGGTAATCGGTTTACGGCCTGGTGGCAAGCCTTTAAGCGCAGACACATCAAGATCACCATAGACCGTAAGCGCTAGTGTACGTGGAATTGGCGTAGCCGTCATAACAAGCACATCTGGCTCATATACAGATTTACTAGCTAATTTTGCACGTTGCTCGACGCCAAAACGATGCTGCTCATCCGTTACAACAAGGGCTAAATTCGCAAAAACTACTTCATCTTGTAATAAGGCATGCGTACCGACCATAATATCAATCTCACCAGCAAGTAATTGAGCTAAGACCTCTTGCCGTTTTTTGCCCTTAACATTGCTAGTTAATAATTCTACTTTTAAACCATTAACGCCTAAGATTTCTGTTAAGGTTTCATAATGTTGCCGCGCTAAAATTTCTGTTGGCACCATAATACAACCCTGAAAACCATTTTCAGCAGTTTTAGCAAGCGCTAGTGCGGCAACTACTGTTTTACCTGAACCAACATCGCCTTGCAGTAAACGATGCATCGTTTTTTCTTCTTGCATATCAAAAGATATTTCTTGCCACACCTTTTGTTGTTCAGACGTTAATTTAAAAGGTAAAGAGTGCAATACTTTTTGCACATTCTCGCCGTCACGCGCGTGTTTAATACCTTGTTTCGTTTTTTTGACTCTACTACGATAATATAATAGTCCACATTGTAATAAATATAATTCTTCAAAAATAAAACGGTCTTTGGCCGCTTGTAATTTTGCAAAGGAAGTCGGGAAATGAATGTTTTCCAAAGCTTCTAGACGACTTGGTAATTGTTTTTGCTTAATAATCCACTCTGGCAAAGATTCTGGTAAAAAATCTTTGGCTAAAGTTAGTGCTTGTTTCACCGCTCTTCTTAAATCACGTTGAGTAAGAGAGCCTGATAGATTATATACCGGCAAAATACCAAGCCCTGTTGGCTCTCCTTCGCTCTCTTCTACTACTTGCAAGGTAGCGTCAGTAACCATCTTAGCACTACGTCCTGCCTTAACCTTGCCCGTAATAACTACATGTTGCTCTGGCTTAAATTTTTTAATCAAAAAACGTTGGTGGGCAAAAAAATAAATTTCAGCAAAACCCGTTTCATCGCCCACAGTAATTAAAGCGTATCGTTTTCCCTTTTGTGAAAACTTATCCGTTATATTAATAATAGTTGCTGCGAAAATTTGTTGCTCATTATTAATCGTTAATTCCCTAATTTTCTTTAATCGAGAAAAATCAATATAACTATTCAAACGGGGATACATATTTAAAATATCACCGAGTGTTTCTACATTCAAATTTTGAAAATCTCCAGATTTTTTGGGGCCTATACCTTTTAACTTTGAAACAGGTTGATGCCACCACATAAACGTCACCGCCACTTTCACATTATCTTTTTTACTTGCTTTTTACCTCTACTATATGGTAACATACTATTGTTGAATTTATAAAGAGGTTTTCCTACACTTAAAGGAGGTGGGACTATGGCATGCATTTGTGAAGTTTGCGGCAAAGGCGAGATGGCTGGTTCAAACGTCAGTCACTCTAATAGACATACAAAACGTACTTGGAAACCAAATATACAGCGTGTAAGAGCGCTTGTTGGAGGATCAACCAAAGCAATTAACGTTTGTACTCGTTGCCTACGCTCCGGAAAAGTCAATCGAGCAATCTAAACTTAATAAAAGTGAAACTGAAACCATAAGCTTATCTTAAAAGGCCTAATGGTTTCTTTTTTAAAAGAAACTGGTAAAAGAAAAGGACTATCTCGTAGAGATAGTCCTTTAATCGTTATTTAGCGTAATCTACAGCTCTAGTTTCGCGGATAATCACAACTTTGATTTGTCCTGGATATTCCATTTCCGATTCAATCTTCTTCGCGATATCGCGAGCTAGTAAGATAGAATTAGTATCATCAACCTGTTCCGGTTTTACCA
>DVNI01000099.1 GCA_018714505.1 Candidatus Avacidaminococcus intestinavium | reverse complement strand
TGTAGTTTATCTTTTAATTTATCTAATAAGTGCTCTAAATCAACTGGTGTAATAGGTCCCAACTCTTGCAAACATTCAACGAAACGACTCATATGTGTTCCTCTCATATCATGAGGCAAATCTACGGCCATTTCAACATTAGCCACAGTTGCTTGAGTCCCTTTCTCTTTATCTTTCATCGTGATCGGCCATTTTAAATTTTTTACGCCTACATGTTTCAGTGGCACACAACGCAAGTCCAGTTCACCTTGAACATCTTTAAGCATCTTGTTCCCCCCTGTAGACAATTCCACTGGTTTTAGTTTCCCATACTTCAACTTCAAATAGTTTATAATTAGGTGCTTGCAATAATGGTACCAAGGTTTGCCATACCCATACCGCTATATTCTCAGCGGAAGGTTGCGCTAATAAATCATTAATTAAAGCATGATCTAATTTAATTAAAACATTTTCTTTTACTAATTCTTTTAATTTAATAAAATCGATTATCATACCTTCATGATCTGGCTTACCCTCAACTTTAACGACTAACTTATATGTATGCCCATGCAATTTTTCACATTTACCATGGTACTCTGGCAAATAATGCGCCGCATCAAATTCAAATTCTTTTATTAAAATCATTTCATCACCCTTTCTTCAAACAATCAAACCAGCAAAATCATTTTGTTGGCGTAATGCTTCATATGCAACAATAGCCACTGAATTAGATAAGTTAAGCGAACGAGCTTCTCCTATCATTGGAATACGCACACAAGACTCTTTATATGCCAAACGCAATTTCTCTGGTAAACCAGCGGTTTCTTTACCAAAAATCAAAAGTGACTCCTTATCATATGCTACATCTGTATAGCGTTTATGAGCTTTAGTTGTTAAGAGATATTTAGTATTAGTCTGATATTTTTCTAGAACTTCTTCAACTGAATCATAATAACTTATATCAACCAAATGCCAATAATCTAAACCTGCTCTTTTTAAATATTTATCTTCTACAGAAAATCCTAACGGTCTTACCAAGTGTAATTTAC
This sequence comes from Candidatus Avacidaminococcus intestinavium, assembly GCA_018714505.1. GTDB lineage: Bacteria > Bacillota > Negativicutes > Acidaminococcales > Acidaminococcaceae > Avacidaminococcus > Avacidaminococcus intestinavium. Next base: position 5,800 of record DVNI01000099.1, on the reverse strand, counting down.
ATCCTGTTGCAGCGCATAATCTTGCGATATTGCCCGTGTTGCCAGGTATTTCGGGTTCTACTAAAACTATATGCATCCTGTTCCACCTCTTGAGCTAATTTTAACATAAAAAAGAAAAGTGCACAGCCAATATTTATCACTGTACACTTCTTTTAAATAAATATTTCCAAAAATTAAAATATCGTTTCTGACATTTTATTGTGCAACATAAATATTTTTTCACTATAACCAGGACTCATTGCCCAATTACCATTAAGCGAATGCCATGTTGTTAAATAACCTCGTGTTTTACGCATTTTTTGTACTAAATCAAAGCGAGGATCAACTATTGTTGACTTTGGTCTTTTGTCGCTAGCATAGGCTAGTAAGTGTTGAATATGAGCACGCACACCAACTCTAGGTGTTTTGAATTTAGCCCCTTTTACACCACTTCCAGTAGTACCTAAGCCACAAAAGTTATTTTGCATAGGTTGTACTGTCCCACGAAACTGAAAAAAACCTGTTTCTAACAAGGCTTGACAAAAAGCGATGTCCCCTCGGATACCTTCTTGAGCACTTTCTTCGTAGTAATAACGAACTATTTCTTCGTGACTTGCTTTAATCTTTAGTTTTGGAGCAACTTTTTTCAAAAAAGCAACTGCTTGTTTTTCCGGAATCATTGCTGTACCAAAAATAGATATTTTTTGATAATTAACCGGTAACTTATGCTTTTTTTGTGGCAATATTTTTGTTTTCTCTTTATTTTTGGCTCGTTGAAAAGGTTTTTGCTCACGGTAATTATCCATCTTCTCTTCATTGATTTCATGTATACTGTTTTTATTTAATTCCTGTGTAACACTTTCCTCTACATAATCTACTGACGATGGTGTCGCAAATACTAAATGATTAACTGAGCAAAATAAACAAAATGCCACAAAAATCTTTTTTAAATTATACATACATTTCTCCCTTCATCTCCAAGCCTATAGGTGATTTTTTTCCCCAGGCAAAATATATAAACTCAAAAACATGATCGAAGTAGAAGCTAAAATACCCAAAGTAGCTGGATTGAAGAGCCACAAACCTTGTCCATTATTCAAAAATTGAAAACCAAGCATAGTCACTACTCCCGTAACTGCCGCAAGTACTGCACCATTTGTAGAGGCACGCTCGGCAAAAAGTCCAATTAAAAATGGTGCTGCAATCGAAACCGTCATAAGCGAATAAAATATTTGTAGCGCTGTAATTATATTCGGCATCCATAAGGCCAAGAGAACACCAGCAACACCAGCTGCGACAGTAACTTTTCTGCTGAAGCTTAGTAACTCCTTATCAGTAATCTCCGGCTTTAAAAATGTTTTATACAAATCTTTAGCAATAGAAGACGATAACATATATAAAACTGCATCTGCCGTACTTACTTCTGCGGCAAAAATCGCGGCTAAGGCAAACGCCGCTACGCCGAATGGCATTAACTCCTTCATTGCTAGCGGCAAAGCTAATTCTGGGTTTTTTAAATCGGGAAAAGCTGCATAAGCGCACATACCAATAATTACAGGAAGAAAAGCAAAAGCAAATTGTACGAGTGCATTGAGCATTGTCCCCAACTTAACAGCCCGTTCACTCTCAGCACTATATATTTTACCAATAAGTCCTGGTGAAATGCAAAAAGCCGGCGTCAATACAAAAAAATAGCCAATAATCGAACTTAGACCTATACCATCCCAAGCAAAATAATTATTTGTTTTAACTGCATCAGCAAAGTTTAACGCGATTTGCGCTTCCATTCCACTCCAGCCACCAACAGCTTGTAGCGCAAATGGTGCTGCTAAACAAAATCCCGCCAAAATAACTATTACTTCCAAAATATTCACGATTGCAGCTGATAAAACCCCACCGGCTGCAAAATAGATGGTGACAACCATTGCTCCAATAAATGTACCTAGCGGTTTATCTACATTAGCGACGACATCTAAGATCCAAGCAATACCAATTAATTGTCCTGAAAATAAAGCTAACGTTCCAAGCGCCATCATTCCAGATATAACACCACGGAAAAATTTTGCATAACGTAAATCGAGATAATCCCCCATAGTATAAAGATTGTATTTTTTAGCAATACGCCAGACTCGCGGTCCAACTACATAAGCTAAGATTAGTGAACCAAATGCTGAACAAGCAATCCACCACCAAGCTGATAAACCATGCCTATACGCAAGGCCCGTTACACCAACGGTTGAACCAGCACCTATATTAGCCGCAATTAAAATAACAAAAAGCATTTTCCAGGAAAACTTACGATTACCAACAAAAAAATTAGAAGCATCAGTTACATGCCTACCAATAAACCAACCAATTGCGATCAAAATAAACGCATAAGTCAAAATACTTGCTAAATACCAATTCATTACAGCACCTCACTGGTTTACTCTGTTTCTTAAAGAAAACTTAATTCATTTTACTGCATTTAGTTTTCTCTGTAAAGATAACTTAAATTAATAGCATAAATTAGTTACATCACTTATAATTATAATATGAACTTATAGATAAAGGAGCTGATCTACCATGGTTAAATTTCGTTATATTCACCACGCCTGTTTTATTCTCGAAACTGAAACCGATGCAATTATTTTTGACCCCTTTCTAGATGGAAATCCTGCTGGAATTACAGCAGACGATATTAAAGTTTCCCATGTTCTTGTCTCACATGCTCATGCAGACCATATCGGTGACGCAGCTGCTATTGCCAAACATAACAAAGCCTTACTAATTTCAACTGCTGAAATCGCTGGTTGGGCTGAAAGTAATGATATCAAAGCCCATGCCATGCATTTAGGAGGCACACATCTTTTCCCCTTTGGTAAAGTCCGCGTTACACCAGCTTTTCATGGCTCTGGTATTGCTGGAGGTCATGCTTGTGGCTTTATTGTAGATTTCTATGGTACAACTATTTATTTTGCAGGCGATACCGCTTTGTTCAGTGATATGAGACTATTAAGTGAATTAGAAAATATTGACTACGCTGTTTTACCAATTGGTGATAATTTTACAATGGGCCCCAGCGACGCCCTTATGGCGATTAAGCTTTTAGGAGTAAAAAAAGTCATTCCTATTCACTACAATACCTGGCCAATTATCGCCCAAGACCCGCTTAAATTTAAAGAACTAGCTGAGGAATCTACAAACGCTAAGGTTTTCATTGTGAAACCAGCCACCAGTCTAGAACTAGTTTAAGATTTTGGGCACAAATAATTATAAGCACAAAATTCACAAGCTGAAAGCAGAACAGGAAAATCCTGTTCTGTTTTTTTCTCTATAATTGCCAGGCAGCGTTCTAATAATTCTTTGCGAAAATCCTCCAACTCTATTTTCAAACTAACTTTTGTAGAATTTTCTAAAAAATGCAACTCCGCTAATTTAACTTTTCTTTGAAAAACTTTCTCCGCAACTAATGAGTACAGAGCAATTTGCCCAAGATAATTATTAGCATCCTCTCTGTTTTCTGGTGGTTTACCACTTTTATAGTCAATTATACCAAGTGTACAGTCAGGATAAGTAATTAAACAATCAATGCTTCCTGTAAATAAAATATTAATACCGCAAACTTCAAAAAGTTTCTCGTTAAAAGCTACTTCCTGCTGTCTTTCATAGTTACTAAATGACTTGTATAAATCACTTGCCAGATAATTTTCCAGCAAATTTTTAAGCCACTTGCGGGCCGTTATTCCAGCTTCTGGCGCATGCTTTGCTAAACCCTTATTGAGCGCAAGATTAAAACCATCTGTTTCTAGATTTTCTAAAACATGATGTACAATTAATCCTAAAATATTACTTGCCAAAGGTTTACAATCATCTTCATCCTTATTTAACACTCCACTCACTGGTTCTATCGCCGGCCCCAAACCCTTAAGCTGTGCTATATACTCATAATAGTATGAGCGCGGGCATTGCGAAAATTTTGCTAACGAAGTTGCTGAAAAACAATATTCTTGCGGCTTAGTATATAAAGCTAATGGTTTTACCTTTTTATAAACATCTTCATCTAAAATCAGTGGTTTATTAATTAATGATGTTATATTATTTACCGGCATATCATCAATATTTACAACTAGCCATTCTAATAGACCATTTGCCCCAGCGTCGGAATTGCCTAGTATCTTTTTTAACATGCCTAACCAAGTACTGTTTTCTGCCTCCGTTTTTTTATCAATAAAAGTAAGTCCCGATAAAACTATCTGCCTCTCACCACGAGTCATTGCTACATATAACTGTCTTTTTTTCTCAGCCAGTTCCAACTCTTTACTTTGCTCTTTAATCTTTTTAAAAATTGTTGAATCGTATAAAAGACCATTTGTACCTGTAACTCTAATACCCAGGCCTTCTTTATCATCAAATAAAACTTGATCAGAATCCACCCGTCCACGAGTATTTAAGGAAGGTAAAAAGACAATAGGAAATTCTAGTCCTTTAGATTTATGAATAGTCATGATGTTTACAACATCATCCCCGTCAAAAGCTTTTGCTACTTCAATACGTGTTTCAATACTACGCATTTTTTGCAGCTTTTCTAAAAAACCTTGCAGATTAAGGCCCTGTTTCATGGTTAAATCCAGTGCCATACGTCGCAGATTTTTAACATGAGCAACTTTATCTAAACCAAAGATTTGCCCCAATAACCGAGCCTCTAAGGATAGCTCATCAAAAATATCTCCCATTAGTTCCGCCAATGAAACAGTACTTGCTAATGAACGCAACCGTTGTAAAATTGCTATTGCCCGCTTTAGTTTACTTTCTTCCTCGACAGGCAAAACTAGTTGTGTTTGCTTCAAGGAATAGTTAACTAATAATTTCCATAAGTTTTCTTCCTGTCGTAAAAATAAAAAGCTGGTAATAATATTATCACTAATGCCAAAATATGGTGAACGTAAAACACCACATAACTCTAAATCACAATAGCTGTTATCTAAAAACTTTAATAAATTAATGAGGTCTAGAACTTCTTGCCTTTCAAAATAACCCTTTCCATCGACTAGACGAAAAGGAACATGAGCTTCTCGTAAAGCCGTGACAAAGTTATTCGCTTTACCAATGACAGATAATAAAATTGCAATATCACCAAAACGATAGCCTTTGCTTGTCATTTCTAGTATCTTCTGTACCACTAACCGTGCTTCAAGCATTTCAGCCTCTGCCTTTTGCTCTTGAGTGGTTTGCACTTCTAAAACAATTGGCAAATCACTATCCTCCCGATTAGGAGTAAGCTCTTGAAAAGCAATACCTTCTTTACTATCACTAGACATTAATTGCGCGAAAACATTATTACATAAATTCAAAATTTGTGGTGATGACCTAAAGTTATCCGCCAGTTCAATATTCACTCCACCGCTCGCCTTAATATCACGAATAACATCTGCGAACACACCAACCTCCGCACCTCTAAAACGATAAATAGATTGTTTAACGTCACCAACTATAAATAATCTATTATCTTGTAAAACCTCACTATTACCGCCAGCAAGAAGGTAAACCAATCTTTTCTGTAACAGATTAGTATCTTGAAACTCATCCACCATTAAATACCGATAACGCATGCGATATTTTGTCAAAATACTTTGGTTTTCTCGCAAAAGTTTATAAGCTTTCTCTTCAATATCATTAAAACTAAATATTTTATCTATTTGTTGTGCCTTATTTAAGTATACAGCATATGAATTAAGTACTTCTTGCCAAGCTCGGCTCAGACTTGCCGCTTTAGTATCTGCTGGTAAACTTTCAGTCAACTCCTTACATAATTCTTTTAATTCACTGATAATTTCTTTGT
>DVNI01000098.1 GCA_018714505.1 Candidatus Avacidaminococcus intestinavium | reverse complement strand
GTAAGATACTGACGCCAGCGGGGACAAAGAGCATACCCATTTTTTCTAATAATAGCGTACAGGCATCTTCCACAAGTGTGACATTCAGTGCTTTGCATAATAGGAGCATGGTTAATAGAATCATGCCAAGCAAAGCTGGTGGAAACTGGATTTGTAGGGTATCAATAATTAATGTACTTACGAATTGAATTAATAAAATACAGGTAAATCCTGTAAATAATGAATTTGTAGTCAAAAAGCATCCCTTCTTCTTAAGAATATGTAATATTTTGCCATGCAATTAGTTTCTTGTCAAGAAATCTGATGAAAAGAATCGGAAAAGCAGAAAAAATGTTTGACTTTTTGACCTTTTGGTTTTAGAATGAAAATATAAAATATGATAAAAAGTCTTTAAAGTATTAAATATTGGAGGTGTGAAGGATGAAAGAAGAACGTTATAGTGATGAAGTAAGAACTTTGCTGGAAACGGCAGGCCAGCAAGCAGCGATGAATTATCATCAGGAATTGAGTACGGTGCATTTGCTGGCAGCGCTTTGTACGCAAGAGGGCTTTTTTAAGTTTTTGTTAGACAATCTAGGTGTTGACGAAAAGGTCTTTACGACAGAAGTTAGGACTTTGGTGCGCAAGATTCCACAGGTAAAAGGTCAAGATGGCTTGAGAATGAGTATGGGTGTTACACGAGTGTTGGGCTTGGCAGAACAGGACGCAGCTGGTAAAAGCGTGGGCATTGAACACTTAGTCGGAGCCTTGGTAGCGGATGGCGATCAAGAAGTAGTTGCTTTATGTAAAAAATATGGTATTGAAAAAAGAAAAGTTCAAGCGTTATATCTGCAATATGTTGGTGGGCGTGGCGATGAGGAAAATCAGCAAACGTTAGCTAAATATGGACAAGATATTACTGAAAAAGCTCGTCAAGGTGATTTGGATCCGGTTATTGGTCGCGATGAAGAAATTCGTCGTACGATTGAAATCTTGTCTAGGCGTAAGAAAAATAATCCGGTGCTTATTGGTGAGCCTGGTGTTGGTAAAACTGCAATTGTTGAAGGATTAGCTAGGCGCATTGTATCTGGAGATGTGCCAGAGATGTTAAAAAATAAAATGTTATATGCTCTCGATTTAGCGTCATTAGTAGCGGGCGCAAAATTTAGAGGTGAATTTGAAGAACGCTTAAAGAAAGTCTTAAAAGCTGTAGCGGATTCTTCTGGACAAATCATCATGTTTATTGATGAACTGCATACTGTAGTGGGCGCCGGTGCTGCGGAAGGTGCCATGGACGCTGGTAATATTTTAAAGCCGATGCTAGCACGTGGAGAGCTTAGATGTATTGGTGCTACAACATTAAATGAATATAGAAAATATATTGAGAAAGACAGTGCCTTGGAACGTAGATTTCAACCAGTAATGGTTAAGCAACCTAGTGTTGAAGATACTATTTCTATTTTACGAGGACTGAAAGAACGTTATGAAGTTCATCATGGTGTGCGTATTAAAGATACAGCCTTAGTGGCGGCAGCGGTACTTTCCAATCGCTATATTAATGATCGTTTTTTGCCGGATAAAGCCATTGATTTGGTAGACGAAGCATCAGCTAGATTGCGAACAGAGATCGACTCCTTACCGGCAGAACTTGATGAAAGTAAACGTCGCATTTTGCAATTGGAGATAGAAGCGCAGGCATTAGCAAAAGAGGATGATGCGCAATCGCAAGAACGCAAAAAAAAGATTGAGGAAGAATTGGCTGAACTAAAAAAAGCTAATGAAGAGCTTACTAAACGTTGGGATCAAGAAAAAGCTTCTATTGCGCGAGTGCGTGATTTGAAAAAGGAGATTGATGAAGTAAGACAAGCGATGGAAACCGCGGAACGTGAGTATAATCTAAATAAGCTTGCGGAGCTTAAATACGGTAGGTTACCGACCTTAGAAAAACAGTTAGAAGAATTGGAAACTGGTAAAAATGCGACACCAACAGGTGAAGTGTTATTGAAAGAAGAAGTTGATGAAGATGACATTGCAAGGGTGGTTAGCACTTGGACTGGTATACCTGTGCAACGGTTGGTCGAAGGTGAGCGAGATAAGTTAACTCATTTAGAAGAAATCTTGCATAAACGTGTTGTTGGACAAGAGGAAGCAGTGAAAGCTGTTAGTGAAGCTGTCATTCGAGCGCGAGCTGGAATCAAAGATCCTGCACGTCCGATTGGTTCTTTTATTTTCCTTGGACCGACTGGCGTGGGTAAGACAGAACTGGCGAAAGCTTTAGCGGAAGTCTTGTTTGATGATGAACGCAATATGATTCGTATTGACATGAGTGAGTATATGGAAAAACATACTGTTTCACGTTTAATTGGTGCGCCTCCTGGTTATGTGGGATATGAAGAAGGTGGGCAATTAACGGAAGCAGTACGTAGGCAACCATATTCGGTAGTTTTACTTGATGAAATAGAAAAAGCACATGCTGATGTTTTTAATGTTTTATTACAGGTCTTAGATGATGGGCGTTTAACTGATGGTCAAGGAAGAAATGTTGATTTTAAAAATACCTTGATTATTATGACTAGTAATCTGGGGTCAGCCGATATTTTACAGAAACAGGGACAAATTTCTCGAGAAGAAATTCAAAGCTTATTGATGAGCTTTTTCCGTCCGGAGTTTTTAAACAGAGTCGATGACATAGTTGTTTTCCATGCTTTGGCAGAAGCACAAATTAAAGATATTGTGAAGTTGGTTCTTGATGAGTTAGCAGTAAGGTTGGCAAATCAGTTAGAATTAAAACTGACCTATACGGATGAAGCGGTAGAGTATTTAGCTAAAGCAGGTTTTGATATTTCCTTTGGTGCAAGACCGCTCAAACGTTTGATTGTGCATACGGTGGAAACGATTCTCGGTAAAAAAATTATTGCTGGTGAGGTTACAAGTGGTGATGCAATTAAAGTGGTTTTAGAGGCAGGTCAGATTAATATTAAATAATAAGGATAAGCAGGAAAAAGGCGAGTCGGTTGTTTTAAACCGGCTCGCTTTGCGTTATAATGAAATGAGTAGTAAACGTGAAAACTGAAGGAGGTACTTCCATGGAAAAGGTGGTTATCGTAGGTGGTGTGGCAGCAGGTATGAAAGCAGCGGCACGTTTACGTAGGCTTAATGCCGAAGTGGAAATCATCGTATTGGAAAGAGGTTCGGAAGTTAGCTATGGTGCTTGTGGTTTCCCCTATTATATTGGTGGTGATGTCGCTACTTATGCGAGTTTTACTGGCGGAGTGCAAGGTGAACGTAATGTGAGTTTTTTTGATCGGGTTAAAGGCATTAAGGTTTTAGTTAATCATGAAGTATTAGCTGTAAATCGTAATGAGCATACAGTGACTTACTTGAAGAAGGAAACTGGTGAAACTAAAGTGATGCCTTATGATAAACTGGTCTTGGCAACGGGAGCAACTCCTACTCGTTTACCGATTGCGGGGAATGATTTACTAGGTATTTATAACTTTTGGTTTCCGCAAGATGTGCATGCAGTGAAAAAAGCTATTGTTGAAAATAATGTAACTGATGTTGTTATTGTGGGTGCTGGTTTGATTGGTATGGAGCTTGCGGAAGCTTTTCATAAGCAGGCTCTTAAGGTTAGCATTGTTGAAATGCAAGATCGTATTTTACCACAACTTTTAGATAAAGAATTAGCTGATCTGTTGCTTAAGCCGTTAAGCAAAGCGGGCATCAATGTATATCTTAATGAAAGAACGGTTGCTTTTGAAGGTCAAGGTAAGGTGACGGGAGTACGAACGGATGCTAGGTTGATTCCTGCTCAATTAGTAATTGTTGCAGTCGGTGTAAAACCGAATATTGAACTCGCAGCAGAAGCGGGTTTAACTATTGGACCCAGTGGTTGTATTGCTGTTAATAAATTCTTACAAACCTCCGATGCAGATATTTTTGCTGGAGGCGATTGTGCTGAGAACACTAACTTAGTATCGGGCAAAAAAGTTTTTGCACCAATGGGATCAACTGCGAATAAACATGGTCGGGTTATTGCTGATAATTTAGCTGGTGACAATGTGGAGTTTCCTGGTATTTTAGGAAGTGGTTTGTGTCAAGTTCTTGATTGGCAGGCTGGGAGCACTGGGCTTAATGAAATAAGTGCAGCACAAGCAGGAATGAAGGTTGTTTCAGTGGTAGTACCGGGGTTTGATCGTTTGGGCTATATGCCAGGTGCAAATCGTTTGATTTTAAAGTTATTTGCTGAGGCAGAAACAGGGTTAGTCGTGGGAGCGCAAGCTGTTGGAACGGGTGGTGTAGACAAAAGAATTGATACGATTGCCGCACTTTTAACGAGCAAAGCTCACTTAAAAGATTTAAGTAATTTGGATGTTGGTTATGCACCACCATTTAATGGTCCGATTGATAATATAGCAACGGCGGCAAATGTTTTGCGAAATAAGCTAGATGGTAGGTTAAAGGGTATTAATCCAAAAGATTTTCAAAAAATGAAGATGGATCCAGCTTATACCTTAGTAGACGTTAGAATGCCGGAAGAATTTGCTAATAATAGGATTGCGGGTTGTGCAAAGATCATTAATATACCTTTACATCGTTTGCGAAAAGAAGCAACAGCTTTATTGCCAGATAAAGCTGCGCAGTTAATTTGTTCTTGCCAAGCGGATGTGCGTGGTTATGAGGCGGAAGTTATTTTGCGTAATTTAGGGTATACCAAAGTTCAGAGCTTAGAGGGCGGTATGCTAGCTTGGCCGTATGAAACAGAAGGTCATAAAACACAATAAGTTCACAAAAAAATATTTTAAAATGTGATACCGTCTACAATGAGAAGCTTTGTAGACGGTTTTCTCTTGAAGGGTTTTAGCATGATATGGCGAATTTAAGATAGATAGTTTCTGCTCGTTTCGATAGTTAGCCAAGAGCAATCTAAGCATGAAGCTGAAAGCGTTTAAAAGGAGGAGAACTGTGATTATTGGTGTCGGTTGTGATTTGGTAGAAGTAGCTAGAGTGCAAAAGGCGGCGTCTAATAAAGCTTTTTTGCAAAAAGTTTATACTCCTAGAGAAATAGAATATTGCTTGCAGCGAGGCAGTCATGTGTGGGAGAGTTTTGCGGCGAGGTTTGCAGCGAAGGAAGCGGTCGCCAAGGCGTTGGGCAGTGGCTTTAGGAAGGGTGCATTAACGGAAATTGAAGTTATCAACGATAATGTTGGTCAACCTAAACTTCAATTAAATGGTGCTTTCCTTGTCTTTGCCGAGAGTCTTGGGTGTAAAAATTATCATATTTCATTGAGTCATACTAAAGACTATGCTATGGCGCAAGTTATCTTGGAAGGTGAGAAAAGATGAAATTATTTTATAGTGAAGAAATTAGAAAAATGGATGAAGTGGCGATTAGTGAAATCGGTTTACCGGGATTTACTTTGATGGAAACAGCTGGTAGACAAGTTGCTGAAAATACGTTGGAATTTTTAGGTAGTGTTATAAATAAAAAGGTTATAGTTTTTTGCGGTAGTGGTAATAATGCTGGTGATGCTTTTGCATGTGCAAGATATTTATATAATCGTGGGGTTCAACTAACAGTAGTTTTGGTAGCTAACCAAAATTATCATGGTGATACATTATTACAATTTAATTTACTCAAACAATGTACAAAGATTAGAATTTTAACCATGAATACAGAGGTTGAAAAAGATCAGGTTAAGCTAAGCGGTAAATTTGCGGATCTGGTAATTGATGGTATCTTAGGAACGGGTTTTCATGGTGAAACACGCGGCAGTGTAGCTGAAGCAATTGATTTAATCAATGCGTTTGCTTTGCCCGTAGTTGCAATTGATCTGCCTAGTGGCGTTTTACCTGATAGTGGTAAAATTGCTAAAAATGCAGTTCAAGCGACGATAACGGTAACGATGACAGCACTAAAACCAGGGCTGGTTCTTTACCCAGGTGCAAATTTTGCTGGCAAAATAGTTGTGGCTGACTTAGGTATTCCTCATGATTATGTGGAACAGTTGCCTAGTGATAAAGAATTGATAACAGCCTGTTTAGTAGCAGGAATCTTACCTCAAAGGCCGAAAAATGCTCATAAAGGACTGAGCGGAAGAGTCATGTTGGTTGCTGGATCACCGGGGCTTACGGGTGCGGCTGCTTTAGCAGGAGAGGCGGCTGTTTTGGCTGGTGCTGGTCTTGTTAAACTATTTACACCACTTAGTACTAAAGATATTCTAGCAATTAAATTAACGGAAGTTATGGTATATGGTTTAATTGAACGCTTACCAGGTATTTTGGGCGGCGGTGCTGTGGGCGAGATTTTGCAAAAAGCGGCTGAAGCGGATGTTTTGGCTTTGGGGCCGGGTTTAGGTGTAGCGGAAGCAACCCTAGAAGCGATCCGCGAGGTTGTGCGTGATAGCGAAAAACCTTTGGTACTCGATGCCGATGCATTACGTGCTTTGCAAGGACATACCGAAATATTAAAAAGTTTGCGTGTACCTAAAGTTTTAACGCCACATCCTGGTGAAATGGCGTTGCTAACAGGGCTTGCCGCAGCGAAAATTGATGAAAACAGAATCGCAGTGGCTGCTCAGTATGCGCAAGAATGGGATTGCGTCTTAGTACTTAAAGGTGCGCCGACTGTTGTTGCTTGGCCTAATGGAGCTATTTACGTTAATACCAGTGGTAATGAGGGCATGGCAACTGGTGGCAGTGGTGACGTTTTAACTGGTCTTATTGCAGCTTTAATGGCTCAAGGCTTACCGGCAGAAGATGCGGCTGTTGCTGGTGTGTGGTTACATGGTAGAGCGGCAGATGTCGCTGCCCAAAAAGGCAAGATTGGCCTTACCGCTGGTTTGATTGCGAAATGTTTACCGCAGGCAAGACAAGTTTTAGAAGAAACAGTAAGTCAAAAAAATAGTTAAACGAGATAGAGTGAGGTGAGCGGAATTTGTTGAAAAAAATTATGTTTTTGTGTACATTTTTACTGATGTTAAGCGGAGTTAGTTTATCAGAAGCGGCTAGCAATAAAGTAACCGATATTACTTGGGGCGTAAATAAGGACAATGTTCTGCGCATTGTCATTGAATGCACCGGACGTACAGAAGCTAAGGCAGTGATTAAAGATGATGCACTCTTGGTAACTGTGGATGGTTCTTTAAAATCTAATGTGCCTAAGAGTTTTAAGGTGAGAAGTGATACTGTCGGTTTAGTTTCTGTGCAGAATAATGATAATAAGGTTGCAGTAAAACTTCCGTTATTGCGCAAATTAAAGCAAGGAGAATATAAGCTTTTTGCGTTAAAGAAAGATCCCGTCACAAAAAGACCTGATCGTATAGTGATTGATATTGCTAATGCACAAGGCGTGCTTAACACAAATAAAACAGTAGCGACTACACCACAGGTAACTAAGAAAAGTGATTTCAAAATTAGTGGTGGTATCAAAGGTAAGAAAATAACGATTGATCCAGGACATGGTGGTTCTGATCCAGGTGCTATTGGTAAAAATGGTACTACTGAAAAAGAATCAAACTTAAAAATCGCAATGAAATTACGCGATTATCTATCAGAAAAAGGTGCAATAGTTTCGATGACAAGAACGAGTGATGTTGATGTGTATGGTGTGTCAGCTACAGATGCTCAAGAACTACAAGCAAGAGTTGATGTAGCCGAAAATAATGCTGCGGATTTATTTGTTAGTCTGCATTGTAATGCTTCGACTAATCGAGATGTGAGTGGTATGACTACTTATTATTATCCTAAAACTAATTATGATAAAGTGATAGCGAAAGCTGTACAAGATCGCTTAATAAAGAATTTCGGATTAGACGATTTAGGTATTCGACAAGCATCCTTTTATGTTAATAAACGTAGTAGTATGCCGTCAGTTTTAGTAGAAATGGCTTTTTTGAGTAATGTCAAAGAGGAAAAACTTTTGCGTAGTAACTGGTTTCAAACAAAAATGGCTAATACGATTGCTGAAGGTATTGAAGACTATTTTGCTAATGCATAATGAGGTGAGTAAATGAAAAAAAGAAAAATTTGGGCATTACTCTTAATTGTATTTGCAGTGCTGATGGGTGGTTGTTTTAATGATGAAGAAACAAAGACAGAGCCTGTAGCATTGAAGGAACAAACTTTTACAGTATATAGGGCTACGGAACCTTTTTTGACCGCAGAAAAAATTACAATAGAAGACAATGGTAAGTCGCCAGCTGAAAATGCTTTAAAAAGTTTAGTGGAAACAAAAGCCGCTGATGACAAAATGGCAGCTTCTTTTCCAGATGGTACGAAGGTACTTGCTGTCGAAGTTAAAGAAGACACGGCTTACGCTAATTTTAGTAAAGAGTTATTAAATATTGGTGGTGGATCAATGCATGAAATCATGTTAACCGGAGCTATTGTTAATACGCTAACAGAGTTTCCGGAGATCAAGCAAGTACAAATCATGGTAGATGGTAAAAAAATTGAAACTTTAAATGGACACCTTGATTTAACGGATCCTTTACTTAGAGACGAGTCCTTATTACCTAAGAAAAAATAAAAAAAGCGGGTTCACTTTAAAGTGAACCCGCTTTTTTTTATTTTAAATTATGAATTTGTTCTTCGACAATTTTTAGTGCACAGTAATCGCCGCACATTGAGCAGGCTTCTTCATCTTCTTTGTTTTTACTCTTGCGATAAGCAGCAGCTTTTTCGGGATCAATGGCTAAAGAAATTTGTTTTGGCCAATCTAACTTATTACGAGCTTCGGCCATTGCTAAATCACGCGCGTAAGCTGAGGGCAGACCTTTCGCTAAATCGGCAGCATGCGCAGCAATTTTGGCGGCTATTACACCCTCTTTAACATCGTTAAGGTCTGGTAAACCTAAGTGCTCAGCGGGAGTCACATAGCAAAGAAAGTCAGCGCCAGCGCTGCCTGCTAGTGCGCCACCAATAGCTGAGGTAATATGATCATAACCGGGAGCAATATCAGTGACTAGTGGCCCTAAAACATAAAATGGAGCGTTGTGACAAAGTGTTTTTTGCAAAGTGACATTGGCGGCTATTTGATGGAGTGGCACATGACCAGGACCTTCAACTAGCACTTGCACGCCTTTAGCTCGTGCGCGTAACACCAATTCACCAAGATTGATTAATTCTTGGATTTGAGCGCTATCGGTTGCATCAGCGATACAACCTGGCCGCAATCCGTCACCAAGGCTCAAGACAACATCATATTTATGACAAATTGCCAAAATATCATCAAAGTATTGATAAAAAGGATTTTCTTGCTGGTTATAAAGCATCCAAGCAACAACGAAAGAGCCACCGCGGCTTACAACTTTCATGATACGCTGGGATTTTTTTAGGGCATCAATAACCTTAAAATTAATGCCGCAGTGGATAGTCATAAAGTCTGCTCCATCAAGAGCTTGTTGTTCGATTACTGCTAAAAAGTCTTCTTTTTGCATATGAACTACAGAACCATATTTTGTGATAGCGGCAACTGCAGCTTCATAGATAGGAACAGTTCCTACCATAACAGGAGAGGCGGCAATAATTTTTTGGCGTGTAAGGGGAATGTTGTGTCCTGTACTTAAGTCCATAATAGCATCGGCACCGGCGGCTAAGGCCGCATGAAGTTTAGCGATTTCTGGTGTGGGGTCAGGATAGCAACTCGAGGTACCGATATTCGCATTAACTTTGGTCGTTAAACCTTTGCCTACCCCACGGACAATGAGGTTTTTATGGTTAGGATTAGCGCAAATTACGACCGTTCCTTCCGCTACCTTTTGTCTAATTATTTCTACTGGTAAATTTTCTTGAGTTGCTACGGTAAGCATTTCTTTTGTAATTTGTCCTTGTTGTGCTGCTTGTAATTGTGTAAGCATCTAATCTCTCCTTAAAAATAAAATAACCATTTTCTTATTTTAAGAAAATGGCAATAACCCTTCAAGCCACTTCCCTACGCCGGTATTATCCGTAATTCAGGTTCTAAGGGTCGACCAACGGTCTCTCAGCAATTAAGCGCCCCCAGTGGGTATTACAATATTAAATTTTGTTTACTTAATAGAAGTCTAACAGGTTTAAAATAAAAATACAATGACCAAATTGTAAATATATACTATAATATGTAATGAGTATGATAAATTATGCTTACTAAATTTGATGCTGAAAATCACGTGATATTTGTTACAGATTTTTTGGGGCAAATATGCTAGAGTGAAATTCACAGTACAAGGGTGTCAAAAAATATTGTATTTTTACTGCAAAAAGCAAAAATTAGAGGAGAAAGAGGGAAGAAACATGGCGAAAATGAAAACTATGGACGGCAATACAGCCGCAGCCTACATATCGTATGCATTTACTGATGTAGCAGCTATTTATCCTATAACACCATCCTCACCGATGGCGGAAGTTACTGATGAATGGGCAGCACAAGGTAAGAAGAATCTTTTTGGGCAAACCGTAAAGGTTATGGAAATGCAGTCGGAAGCTGGCGCTTCTGGTGCTGTACACGGTTCGTTGCAGGCTGGAGCTCTTACTACCACTTATACGGCGTCGCAAGGATTATTGCTAATGATTCCTAACATGTATAAAATGGCTGGTGAGTTATTGCCGGCTGTCTTTCAAGTGTCGGCTCGTGCTTTAGCGGCTAGTTCACTATCTATTTTTGGTGATCATCAGGATGTGATGGCAGCTAGACAGACTGGTTTTGCAATATTGGCTGAAGGTAGCGTACAAGAAATAATGGATCTTTCGGCCGTTGCACATTTGGCCGCAATTAAGGGACGCATTCCTTTTGTGAATTTCTTTGATGGTTTTAGAACTTCGCATGAAATTCAAAAAGTTGAAACCATAGATTATGAAGTACTCGATAAGTTACTGGATAAAGATGCTGTTGCAGAATTCCGTGCTCGTAGCCTAAATCCAGACAATCCTGTTATTCGTGGTACAGCACAAAATCCTGATATTTATTTCCAAACTCGTGAAGCGGTAAACCCTTATTATGAGGAATTGCCTGCTATTGTTGAAAAATATATGCAAGAAATTAATAAAGTGACTGGTCGTAATTATGGTTTATTTAATTATTACGGTGATCCAAATGCCGAGCGCGTTATTATCGCAATGGGTTCAGCAACAGAAACAATTCAAACAGTCGTGGAACGTTTGTGCGCTGCTGGCGAGAAAGTGGGCGTTTTAGCGGTTCATTTATACAGACCGTTTTCCGCTAAACATTTCCTAGGAGCAATGCCTGCTACTGTTAAGAAGATAGCTGTTTTAGATAGAACTAAAGAGCCTGGTGCTTTTGGCGAACCATTGTATTTAGATGTACGTAGTGTTTATTACGAAGAGAAACAGTGTCCAGTAATTGTTGGTGGTCGTTATGGTCTTGGGTCTAAAGATTTAGTACCAGCAGATGTTTTAGCAGTTTTTGCTAATCTGGAACAGGAAAAACCGAAAAACAACTTTACGGTAGGGATTGTTGATGATGTTACTAATACTTCGTTGCCAGTTAACGAGATTTTAGATATTACGCCAAAAGGCACTAAGAGTTGCAAGTTTTGGGGACTAGGTTCTGATGGTACTGTTGGCGCTAATAAAAGTGCAATTAAGATTATTGGTGACTACACTGATATGTATGCACAAGGCTATTTTTCCTATGATTCCAAAAAATCTGGTGGTATCACGGTATCACATCTGCGTTTTGGACATGAACCGATTAGAGCACCATACTTGATTAGTCATGCTGATTTTGTTGCCGTGCACAATCAATCTTATGTTGATAAATATGATGTTTTAACTGGACTTAAAGATGGTGGAACTTTCCTCTTGAATTGTGTTTGGGATGCTAGTGAGGTAGAAACGTATTTGCCAGCTGAACTTAAACGCTATATTGCTAAACATAATATTAATTTCTATACGATAGATGCTGTAAAGATTGCTGAAGAGATTGGCCTTGGTGGACGCATCAACATGATCATGCAAGCAGCATTCTTTAAACTAGCCGATATTATTCCGGTAGAAGATGCGGTGAAGTATTTGAAAGAAGCAGTTAATCATTCATATGGCTTGAAAGGGCAAAGCATCCTTGATATGAACTACGCAGCAATTGATCAAGGTGTAGATGCTTTAGTTCAGATTGAAGTCCCAAACAATTGGATAACTGCTGAAGATAAAACTACTCTAACACCTGCACAAATGGCTTGTTCAACCTGTGCTGGCAGTTGTTTTGCGACAGACATTTTAGAACCGATGAATAAGATGGAAGGCGACAAGTTACCTGTTAGTGCCTTTAAGGAACATGTGGATGGCACATTCCCTTCCGGAACTTCAGCATTTGAAAAACGTGGAATTGCAATTAACGTACCAGAATGGCAAATGGAACATTGTATTCAATGTAATCAATGCGCTTTTGTTTGTCCACATGCGTCTATTAGACCGGTTTTGGTTAATGATGAAGAATTAGCTGCGGCACCGGAAGGCTTTACGGCTAAACCAGCTATTGGTGCGAAGGGTTTACAATTTAGAATTGCAGTTTCAGTTTTGGACTGTGTTGGTTGTGGTAACTGCGCGCAGGTTTGCCCAGCTAAAGAAAAAGCTTTAATTATGAAACCAATTGCATCGCAAATGGAGCAAGCTCCTTTGTGGGAATATGCTATGGACGAGGTGAGCGTTAAACCAAATCCGTTAAATAAAAAAACGGTTAAAGGCGTACAGTTTGAAGAACCTTTGCTTGAGTTTTCTGGTGCTTGCGCCGGTTGTGGTGAAACTCCGTATGCTAAACTAATTACGCAATTGTTTGGTGAAAGAATGATGATTGCTAATGCGACAGGTTGTACTTCGATTTGGGGTGCTAGTGCTCCGTCCATGCCCTATACAACTAATAGCAAAGGTTATGGACCAAGCTGGGCTAATTCACTCTTTGAAGATAATGCAGAGTACGGCCTTGGTATGTTCTTAGGTGTTAAACAATCGCGAGAAAGATTAGCACAAAAAGTAGAAGCAGCTTTGGCGTTACCGCTTAGCGAGGATTTAAAAGAGGCTTTGACTGATTGGCTTGAGCATATTGATGTGGGTGAAGCTAGTCGCGCTAGAATGGAAAACATTGTTGCTTTACTTAGTGCAGAAAAAGAGGGACAACCTCTATTAGAAGAGCTTTATGAAAACAGAATGTTCTTTGTGAAACGTTCTCACTGGATCTTTGGTGGCGATGGTTGGGCTTATGATATTGGTTATGGTGGCCTTGATCATGTATTAGCGTCTGGTGAAGATGTAAATGTCTTTGTTTTTGATACGGAAGTATATTCTAACACTGGTGGACAATCATCAAAAGCGACACCGTCTGCTGCGATTGCGAAGTTTGCCGCTAGTGGTAAAAAAACTAAGAAAAAAGACTTGGGTATGATGGCAATGACTTATGGTTATGTCTATGTAGCTCAAATTGCTATGGGTGCTGATAAAAATCAAACACTCAAGGCTATTGCTGAAGCAGAGGCTTATCCGGGGCCATCGCTTATCATTGCTTATTCTCCGTGCATTAATCATGGTTTAAAAGCGGGTATGGGAGCAAGTCAACTGGAAACTAAACGCGCTGTGGAAAGTGGATATTGGGCAATGTATCGTTACAACCCAGTTCTTAAAGAAAAAGGTGAAAATCCCTTTATTTTAGATTCAAAAGAGCCAACGGGTGATTTTTATGAATTCTTGATGGGTGAAGTTCGTTATTCTTCACTTAAAAAGCAGTATCCAGAAACAGCTGACGAATTGTTTGCTAAAACAAAACAAGATGCTTTGGAGCGTTTGGAAAACTATAAACGCTTAGCAGGAAAAGCTTAAGTATAATTTCCGAGTGTCATAATTATATCCTCCCGGAATTTTCCGGGAGGATTTTTACTGTTTATGTTCAGGGAAGGAACCTATACGCACTATCAAAATCATTTCTTCAGCAAAATAAGCACATGAATAAAGTTTTTTTGATATAATGACTGAAGAAACTAAAATAATATGGAGGTTAAAGATGACAGAGATATTCTTTGCATTTTTAGGTGGCCTTGCTCTTTTGCTATATGGTATGCAGCTGATGAGTGATGGTTTACAAAAAGTAGCAGAAGATCGACTGCAAAGATTATTTGAAGTTTTAGCAGGACGAATCGTATACGGCGTCATCTTAGGTACTTTTGTAGCAGCGATTTTACAATCAAGTGGTATTACAACCATTATGACTGTTAGCATGGTTAATGCAGGGCTAATGACTTTAAAACAAGCATTTGGTATTGTTATGGGCGCTAATATTGGTACGACTGTAACTGCGCAGTTGATTGCGTTTAAAGTAACAGATTTTGTGACGGTCTTTTTAGCTTTGGGTTTTGGCATGAATATTTTAGCAACCAAGAAAAAAATGAAATTTACGGGTCAGATTTTATTAGGTTTTGGTATTATGATGCTTGGTATGCAAACGATGGGAAACGCCGTGGCGCCGCTAAGACAATATCCTGGTTTTGTTGATTTTATTCAGACTTTTGCAGAAAACCCATTAATTGGTCTTTTGGTAGGAACTGTAATGACTTGTGTGGTGCAGTCTAGTACCGCAACAATTGGTATTTTGATGGCGATGGCTGGGCAAGGACTCATTCCTTTAGAAGGAGCGATTCCTGTTATGCTTGGTGATAATGTTGGTACTTGTATAACGTCAGTCTTAGCATCTTTGCGTGCTAATCGAGCCGCAAAACGAGTTGCTTATTCTCATGTTTTGTATAATTTAATCGGTAGTATTATTTTTATTATTTTTATGAGTTGGTTTATTAAGTTTGTGCTTTATATTTCTCCAGAGGGTGATATTGCAAGGCAAATTGCGAATTCACATACTGCTTTTAACTTACTTAGCACAATTATCTTTTTACCGATTGCTAGTCAGTTTGTTGCTTTTGTCGAAATGTTGGTACCGGGTAAGGATAAACCTATTGCACGTAAAGCAATGTTTTTAGATGAGAACATGTTAAGCACGTCTGCACTTGCGATGCCGCTTGCGTCTAAAGAAGTTGTACGCATGGGTAATATGGCTTGGCAAAATGTTAAAACGGCAATTGGTAGTATTGCTGATCGTGATGCTAAGAAGATAGAACAAGTTTTAGAAAACGAGCCAATTATTGATTTTCTGGAGACGGAGATTACTAAATATCTTACGCAGATGTCAGAGAAACAAATGACACCTGATTTAGCCGCAGTGCATACAGGACTTTTACATGCTTGCAATGATATTGAAAGAATCGGTGATCATGCAGAAACTATTGCCAAAAAAGTGCGTTCGATGCGTGAAGAGGATGTTGTTTTTTCGGAGATTGCTTATGCGGAATTAGAACAGTTAGGGGCATTAGTGTTGGATGCTAGCTCAAAAGCAATCAAAGCTCTAGAGACTAATGATCGTGAATTGGCACAGGCTTCGCTGCAAGTTTCGCGTGAGGTTAAAATATTGCAAAAGGCGATACGTAAAAACCATGTGCAGCGACTAAATGATAAAATATGTAAGCCTGGTGCGGGTTTTGTCATGCTTGAATTATTGCTAAATATGAAACGTATTTCTGATCATTCTAAAAATATTAGTCAGTTGGTTTTGGGTGAGTTTTAAAACAATGGTTGACAAATAGTATATTTTAGCTTAGAATAATTTACGTTATCATAATGAAAAGCGGAAATAGCTCAGTGGTAGAGCACCTCCTTGCCAAGGAGGGGGTCGCGAGTTCGAATCTCGTTTT
>DVNI01000007.1 GCA_018714505.1 Candidatus Avacidaminococcus intestinavium | reverse complement strand
ATACTTATTAAAGAATTCGATAGCTTTAGTGACTTCATACTTTGCCTCGCTACCTTGTACCGTAACAGGTAATAAGTATAATTCAACACCAGGATTACGACGCTGAGCAACTGTGATAATATCATGAATTGCCGCACCAGATGAAGAAGTAATAACACCAATTTTCTTTGCAAACTGAGGTATTCTTTTCTTCCTTTCAGATGCAAATAACCCTTCTGCTGCTAGCTTATTTTTTAGTATTTCATAATTAATCATCAAGTCACCAGTACCAGATAAATACATTAAATCTGTATACAGTTGATAAACACCATCTCGTTCATATACCCCAATTCTCCCAATTGCTACAACTTTATCACCATCTTTAGGAGCAAATTTAAGCGAAAAAGCGCGTCCTTTAAACATAACGGCTTTCAAAATGCTACTAGAATCTTTAAGCGTAAAATAGCAATGACCGGAAGCATATCTACGAAAATTAGATATTTCTCCGGCAATTTGTAAATTAATAAATTCTGGTTTCGTTTCTATTGTATTTTTAAGCAAACTGGTGACTTCCGAAACAGTTAAAGTTGCTTTATTATTCATCTTTACCTTCTCCCAAAAGACGTTGGGCAGCTACTGCACAGCCTAGAGCATTATCAGCACTAAAAGTAGGACCCGCAAACCACAGTGTTATATCTTCTTTCTGCAATGCCTTTTTTAAATATTCTCGAATAAATAAATTAGACATCACGCCGCCAGCAAAAACTATATTCTTGAGTTTTTTCACATGCACCGTAGCTACAATTACTCGCGCAAAGCTCTCTGCTAATGCAATCTGTACCCCCAAAGCTAAGTTTGCGTTTGGCACTCCATTTTCAATAGCTCTTAACGCTGCGCTACAAGGTCCGGAAAAACTCAAACTTGTACCTTGGGCTGCAACTGGTAACACGTAGGCGGTTTCAGCTTTAGCCGCCAATGCCTCTACATGAGGACCGGCTGGAAAGCTAAGTCCCAAGGCAATCCCCACTCGATCAATAAACTGACCGGCATGTAAATCTATACTACCACCAATTTCGGTAAGTTGATATTTTAAACAAGGTTGCTTTTCTATAACTAAGATTTCAGTAGTACCTCCCGATGCGTGCAAGAATAGTCCTCGCTGTAATTCACCTATTCCAGAGGAATGTAACGCCGCCTCTAAATGATTTTCTTGATGTGTAATTGCCACTAGTGGTACGCAACAAACTTTAGCCAAAGACCTCGCTAAACCATAGCCTGATAAAAAAGCCGGCATGTATGAATTTTCGACTGGTCGAGGCTTTTTTGATACGCCTATACCAATAATCTTCATGTCATTCCGGCCAAAAAGTTCTTCTATTAAAACCGGCAGATTACGTGTATGTTGAAACACCATTTCTGATTGAGCTAAACCTTTTTTACCAGGTTTAACCATTAATAGTTTACGCGCTTCATCAACTATTCTGCCATTTTTGTCAACAGCTGCTACAGAAGTTGTGTAGCAGCTAGTATCAATACCTAAATATACGTCAACTTTCATCATCCGTACGTACCATCTTTCCTAAAACCCCATTCACAAACCGAGCAGAATCATCTGTTCCATATAACTTCGCTAATTCTACCGCTTCATTAATTGCCACTGATGATACAAGTTTATCTGTAGCAAAAAACATTTCAAATACAGCAATACGTAATATATTGCGATCAACAGCGGGCATTCTTTCCAATTTCCAATCAATAGTATAAGTTTTTATTTTCTTGTCAATTGCTAGTCTTTGATTAATAATTCCCCACAAAATTGTTAAAGCGTAACTATCTTTTTCCTCTGAGACAGCCGATTCTTTTGCTGCCCCAAAAGCAGTTAAAGCATCTGTATCACTAGAAAAATCCATTTGAAATAAACTTTTTAAAACTAATTCACGTGCGTTTCTACGACTCATTATTTGCCTCACTTATGTTCAAAATATTATCTATGGTGCCCTGGTGGCAAAAGCCGATCCAAGATATCCATTAAATCTTCCTTATTATCAATGCGTTTACCGAGCAAATAGCCTCCGATAATACAGATTAACAGGAAAATGGTTTTAAAAAAACCTAAGATAAGGAACATTGCACCAATAATAAAACCAAACAAAGAACCTACGAGCCTTCCACGATAGTTCTCCCAAAGATTCTGCATGATCTCATAAAACATTCCTCAATCTCTCCCTCCGTATTTATTTTTTTTGTTGAATATGCTTGAAAAATACTTCAACATCTTTTACCTCAACTCCCAATGTTGAAAAAACATTTTTGCGAATAACCTGTTTCATTTCATCGGTTGTATCTGGAATATTAATAGCGGGCTCAATTGATGCATTAATTCGTAAATTTAAGACACTATCTGCCATTTTTGCTACAGCCTTAGCATTATGCACACCATAAATATCATTAGTTAGTTGAGCGACATAATCTTCAACAGCATTTTTGCTTACAACAATGCGCCCGTCTTTATCATCGCCTAATAATAAAGTACTAACACCAGTTCCACCTAAGCCGGTAACTAGTAAACGTAAACTAACTAATAACAAAATAACACCACCGACAGCATACTCCCACCGACCAGGTATCGTAGCTGCAAAAGCGTACACGGTAGTCGGAGAAATAATCTGCAATGCGAATAATACTATAAATACAGCAACCACAGCCATTAAAACTGTATATAAAGTCAAGATTATTCTATCAGGTATCCCCATTTTAATCCCTTCTTTCTATTATTTTTACTCTTCATCTTCTTCAATATTAGTCAATTTCCGTTTAGAAATTCCCTGAACGTGTATATCAACTGCAGTTACTTCAAAGGCCGTCATATTTTCAACAGCTTCTTTTACTTTTTCTTGAATAGCAATGGCTACATCTGGAATGCAAATACCGTATTCAATTATTACATAAATCTCAATAGCCACAGTTTTACCCGTAACGGCAACTCTAACCCCTTTAGAAAAGTTCTTTTT
>DVNI01000097.1 GCA_018714505.1 Candidatus Avacidaminococcus intestinavium | reverse complement strand
CCCGCATACCCAAGTTGTCTCTTAAATTTGGATTACTTAGAGGAGTTCAGCCTTTCAAACCTTTATACAACAAAGCCGGCATGAAATGAAAAGTTCCCTAATGGGATAACTTAACCATTTGTTAAAAAACAATTAGAAAAAATAGTGAATGTCATGAATTTTAAACAGCAGACCTACATGATGTTTGTTTAAATTATAATCAGGTGGGGTGGTCATGTCTTTTAATAATAAACTAACTAGGTATTCGGGTTTTACATGCAGTTTATTAGTTTCTAGTATGTTTTTAACTGGGTGTAATAATGATAGTAAAGAAAATACGAATATAACGCCTGTTATTCCTCCTAAACCGCTGGAAGTCAATTTAGTACATATTAATGACAGTCATTCACATTTGGATGAGGAAAGTACTATATTAATGCTTGAAACTTCGATGGGTAAACGTGAAGAAATACAAGTCTCTAATGGTGGTTTTGCACGCGTTGCTGCGTTGATGAATACTTTGGCAAGCACTGAGAAGAATCCAATAAAAATTCATTCAGGTGATGCCATTACTGGGGACCTCTATTTTACTTTGAAAGAAGGTGAAGCAGAGGCAGATCTCATGAATAGTGTTTGTTTCGATACGTTAACGCTAGGTAATCATGAATTCGATAATACGGATGATGGCTTAAAAAAATTTATTGGATTCTTAAATGATAAAGGTAATTGTGAAAATAAAACCCAAGTCTTGAGTGCAAATGTCGAGTTTGGAAAAACTTCAGCACTATACCAAACTAACCTTGTTAAACCTTATACAGTTATGGAAAAAGAAGGGCAGAAAATTGCTTTAATTGGTTTAACGATTGCCAATAAAACTAAAAATGCTTCTCGACCAAATCAAGATACTGTATTTAATGATGAAGTAGTTACTGCACAAAAATATATTGATGAGCTAAAACAGCAAGGCATCAATAAAATTATTGTTCAATCTCATTTAGGGTACGGGTTAGAAAAAGATTTAGCCACTAAATTGTCAGGCGTTGATGTCATTGTTGGCGGAGATTCTCATACCTTGCTGGCAGATGCGAAACTTAAAAGTTACGGTATAAGCCCAGAGGGTGACTATCCCACTGTATTAAAAAATAAAGATGGTGATCAGGTCTGTGTTGTACAGGCATGGCAATATAGTTATGTCGTCGGACAACTCAAAGTCAACTTTGATGCCGATGGTAAAATTGAAGCATGTGCAGGAAAAGCCAATGTATTGATTGGCGATGATTTTAAACGTACAGCTAAAGATGCTCCAGCATTGATGAGTACGGAACTAGATTCTATTAAGCGAGATATTGAAAATAGTAACTCCTTACGTATTGTACAGCCTGATGCTATAGCTTTAAGTATTTTAGAACCGTATAAAGTCGCTAAAAACTTATTAGGCAAAGAAAAAGTTGCCATTGCTAATGATAATTTATGCTTACGTCGTGTTCCAGGAATGACCAAAGATACATCACGTTCTAGTTTAGGTGATGTCTGCAATAAAGCAGATTTTATTAATCAGCATGGGGGTGATGTACAGCAGCTGGTTGCCGAAGCATTTCTACAGCAAGGTAAAAAATATTTTAATGCAGATATTTCAATCCAAAACGGAGGAGGGGTAAGGGTAGATCTGCCTCAAGGTGATATTACGGTAGAGAAAATTTATACAGTGCTGCCATTCAAAAATACCTTAGTACAATTAAATGCAACTGGCCAAGAAATTAAAGCAGTGCTCGAAGATGCAATGGATGCAGTTACCCGTAATAACACAGGCAGTTATCCATATGCAGGGGGATTGCAATGGGATGTGGATTTAACCCAAGCCAAAGGTCAGCGTGTATCGAATTTGAAGGTTCGAAATACACAGGGTCAATATGAACCATTAAATCTGAATCAGACTTATCAAGTCATTACGATCAATTTTCTTGCAGACGGTCAGGATTTTTACAGCAGCTTTAAAAATATTACCGGTGAGCGTCGTGTGGATGTAGGATTAGATTATGCGGAAGCATTTTTAAAGTATGTAGAGGGTTTGCCGGGTGAAAAAGGGCAAAAGGTCTTGTCACGATTGCCTGTTGAGCATTACAGCACGCAAAATTATAAAGAATAAAAAGGGTTTATTGATAACAGATAAAAATTTTGGCTCATAATCGCCCCCTAGTTTTTCAAAGAAGAAGCTCAATTGAGCTTCTTCTTTTTTAGTTACTTTTAGATAACGACTGCTTAACTAACCTATTATGTCGGCGGCAATAATGGCAATATTTGTGTTAAAATACATTATATTGCTGATATTAAATATTTTTTTTTAAAACTCAATTCTTAAGCGGGTTTTTTAAATTGAATTTAAAAGTAATATATTGTCAGTGATTGTAAATTAATTGTATATAATACGCGCCATAGAATCTATCGCTGTAGTTTCTGGTTTTTAGTTTTAGCCTCCCTCCCTAGGGAGGTATTTTTTTGCCTGAAATAAAGGAGAAGTAAATGTTCCGATTCTTAATGTATTTATTTAGTCTTCATGGTGCAACCGAGGTTGATTACACGGTTTATGATGAAGAACTCAAGCTGCGTCGTAATTCTTTGAAAGAGGTTAAGTGATATTTAACAATCAAATAAATTATTGTTTCATCACATTGAAATAATTTGATCTTATATTTAGTGCAAATAAATAGTACTGAATAATTAGTGATACAGCACAAATTGACCTGTTTAATTTGGGAGAATTAAACAGGTTTTTTATTGAACAAAAATATTTACCTCCTAGCCGAAATTATTACGGCACTAACAGCCCCCCAAGTTATTGAGCGGGGCTTTTCTTTTCTTATTGGTGGTACTCATGGATGTAGTCGATGCACAAAGAACCTTAAATAAATTGCACGATAA
>DVNI01000096.1 GCA_018714505.1 Candidatus Avacidaminococcus intestinavium | reverse complement strand
GGTTGATTTAAATAGTGATTTAGGTGAAAGTTTTGGTCTTTATCAAATGGGTAATGATGCAGCTATTTTACAAAAAGTTTCATCAGCTAATATTGCTTGTGGTTTTCACGCTGGTGATCCTAATGTCATGCGCAAAACGGTACAGCTTGCTTTAACGAATGACTGCGCAATAGGCGCGCATCCGGGTTTGCCAGACTTGGTGGGGTTTGGCCGACGTAAGATGGCAATAACGCCTGATGAAGCTTATAATATGGTACTTTATCAAGTCGGTGCCTTAGCGGCTTTTGTAAAGGCCGAGGGTGGACGCTTGCAGCATGTTAAACCTCACGGTGCTTTATATAATTTGTCAGCGGTCGATAGTGCCTTAGCAGAGGCGATTGCATCAGCTGTTTATAAATTTGATGCGACTTTGGTTTTAATG
The DNA here is from genome assembly GCA_018714505.1 of Candidatus Avacidaminococcus intestinavium. GTDB lineage: Bacteria > Bacillota > Negativicutes > Acidaminococcales > Acidaminococcaceae > Avacidaminococcus > Avacidaminococcus intestinavium. The sequence goes on along the minus strand of DVNI01000096.1, from coordinate 25,163 downwards.
GGCTTAGCAGGCAGTGAATCCATTACGGCCGCGCAAAGAATTGGGTTAAAGACGGCAAGTGAAGTCTTTGCGGATCGTACTTATCAAGATGATGGTAGCTTAACGCCGCGTAGTAGGGCGGATGCGATGATTGCAAATGAAGAAGCAGCCATTCAGCAAGTTTTACAAATGGTAACGGCAGGAACTGTAAAAACGGTGAGTGGCAAAGTTATTCCTGTTGCCGCGGAGAGTGTTTGTATTCATGGCGACGGAGTAAAAGCCTTATTGTTTGCGGAAAAAATTAGACAAGCTTTAGAGCAGTCTGGCATAAAGATTACGGGTTTTAACTAAACAAGAGAGAGTTATTGTGACGTAAACTTGCAGTTTTATTATTTTAGAAGGCGAAATAGAGGGGGATTTTCAAGTGAATAAAAATAAAAAATTTGATTGGAGCGTTTTGATTGGTGCCGCTTTTCTCATGGCATCGTCGGCGATTGGACCGGGGTTTTTAACGCAGACGACAGTTTTTACTAGTAAATTATATGCGAGCTTTGGTTTTGTTATTTTAATGTCAGTAGTCTTAGATGTCGGTGCGCAACTGAATGTTTGGCGCATTATCGGTGTATCGGGTAAAAGAGGGCAAGACGTGGCGAATCTGGTTTTGCCAGGTCTCGGTCATTTTATTGCTTTTTTAGTAGTTTTAGGTGGTGTTGCTTTTAATATTGGTAATGTTGCTGGTGCAGGACTTGGACTAAATGTATTATTTGGCCTTGACGTGGTGACAGGTGCTTTTATTAGTGCAGCTGTTGCAATTTCTTTATTTGTCCTTAAAGAGGCTGGTAAGGCGTTGGATAAAGTTTCGCAGCTAGCGGGCTTTTTAATGATTTTTTTAACGTTATATATTGCGGTAACGTCTAATCCGCCGTTAGGTGAAGCTGTTGTCAAAACTTTTGCGCCAGACGTGATTGATTCGATGTCGATTGTCACTTTAGTTGGTGGTACAGTGGGTGGCTATATTATGTTTTCCGGTGCCCATCGTTTAATTGATGCTGGAATAACGGGGTTAGACGCATTACCGCAAATTTCTCGTAGTTCAGTTATTGGCATTACAGCAACTGGTGTTATGCGAGCGGTGTTATTTTTGGCAACATTAGGTGTTTTAGCCGCTGGCTTTACCTTAGATCCAGCGAACCCTCCGGCGTCGGTCTTTAAATTAGCAGCCGGAGAGATTGGCTACAAACTCTTTGGCATCGTGATGTGGATTGCCGCTCTTACCTCAGTTATTGGGGCGGCGTATACTTCGGTATCTTTTTTGCGGAGCCTAAGCTCTTTTGTTGACCGTAATAACAACTTAGTAATCATTGCTTTTATTATTTTTTCGACATTTGTTTTTTCAATAGTTGGTCAACCGGTAACAGTTCTGGTAGTAGTAGGTACTTTAAATGGTTTGATCTTGCCGATTACACTTGGTGCTATGTTGTTTGCAGCCTATAACAAAAAGATTGTTGGTGAGTATCAGCATCCACTATGGATGACGATTTTTGGCGCAGTTGTGGTTGCTTTAACTGCATATATGGGCGCTATTACGATTATGTCACAATTACCAAAAATATTTGGTTAATGAGTAATAATTTAAAGAAGTTGGGGGCGTGCAGATGCAAACTCAAGATTATCAGTTGTTAAGTGTGGGAGAAAACTGTATTTTTGTTAAAATGGGTAACGAAATAAGCCCAACTATTCATCAACGAGTAAAGAAACTAGCAGATTATTTAGAGCAAAATCCTTTTTCTGGTTATGTGGAATTTGTAGCAACATATACTGGTGTCGCTGTTAATTATGATCCGTGGATTGTCAAGAAGACCAGTAATGCTAGAGGAAAAAGTAGTTTTATAGTAGTGAGCGAGCAGCTGGAAAAATATATAGAGGCATCAAGCACTTTGCCTGAAAAACCGGCCGACTTGGTCGAGATACCAGTTTGTTATGGTGGAGAATACGGACCTGACTTAGAAGTCGTTGCCGAGCATTGTGGTCTGTCTACAAGTGAAGTGATCAAGCTTCATTCCTCAGGAGAATATTTATGCTACATGATTGGGTTTTGTCCAGGGTTTCCTTATTTAGGGGGCATGGATCCGCGGCTCGCAACACCGCGGCGACAAACACCAAGGCTAGCAATTCCCGCGCGAAGTATAGGCATTGCAGGTCAACAGACCGGGGGCTATCCGATTAGTACTCCTGGTGGCTGGCAACTTATCGGACGCAGTGCGATTGAATTATATGATGCACAAGCTAAGCAACCAACCTTGCTTAAAGCTGGTGATGTGGTGAAATTTCGTAGTATTACACCGCAAGAATATGAAAAAATAAGGGGGAGCAGACAATGAGCATTAAGGTGATTAAGCCAGGGCTGCTCTCTAGCGTGCAAGATTTAGGACGTATTGGTTTTCAGAAGTATGGCATTAATGTGGCTGGGGCAATGGATGTGGTTTCATTACGTCTAGCTAATATCTTGACGGGTAATCAAGAGGGTGAAGCGGGTTTAGAAATAACGATGACGGGCCCTACGTTAGAATTCATGTCGGATACTTTAATTGCGCTGACCGGAGCGGATTTGTCGCCAGTTATTGATGGTATGCCAGTACGGATGCATCGAGCAGTCGCTGTTAAAGCGGGTTCCATCTTGAAGTTTGGTACTTGTCTTAAAGGGTGCCGGACGTATCTTGCGGTAGCGGGTGGTTTTGATGTTCCAGCGGTGATGGCTAGTAAGAGCACCTATCTAAGAGGAGCATTGGGTGGTTTCCAGGGGCGAGCGCTACAAAAAGGTGATGTTTTGTATAGTGGAACGCCGAGTGAAAGAGCAAAGCATTGCTTGCTAGCTTTATTAGCAAGAGGAGCAAGATCATTTCGGATTGCAGATTGGTTTTTAAGTCCACCGCATTTACTAGAGCCAGAGTTTCATAAACCGCTTAGGGTATTACCGGGGTTACAGCAGCACGCTTATAAAAAAGCGGCAATAAAAGCTTTCTTTACAGAATCTTTTAATTTAACTACTAGTTCGGATCGCTTGGGCTTTCGCTTGCAAGGTCCTGCTATTGCGTTAACCGCACCTTTAGAAATGATTAGTGAGATAGCTACTTTTGGGTCGGTGCAGGTGCCGCCAGATGGCAATCCCATTGTTTTGATGGCTGATCACCAAAGTGTGGCGGGTTATCCGAAGATTGCGCAAGTTATTAGTGCTGATTTACCGCGCTTGGCGCAATATCGGCCAGGCATGCAGGTTCGTTTTAGTCAAATTGAAATTGCTGCAGCAGAAGAACTGTATTTTGCACGTGAACGTTATATAGAAAATACCAAAATAGCGGTGACAAGCAAATTTTAAGTCTAGATAAAATAAGGGGGATCACTATGTTAGCGTTAGAAGAGATTAAGGAGCTAATTAAAACCATAGAAGAATCGAGTTTAGTTAAATTAGAGGTAAAGGGCAAGGACTATGAATTGAAGCTGGAAAAGGCGGTGGAACTACGCAAAGAGGTTTGCGTAGCTGATAAAGTTGTGGCTCCTGTGATACCCGTTGTTGAAGGTAAAGAATTAATAGAAATCACCTCCCCATTGGTTGGAACTTTCTATTCAGCAGCAGAACCTGGTGCGGAACCTTTTGTTAAAGTTGGTACTAAAGTGCAACCAGAGAGTGTTATTTGTGTTCTGGAAGCGATGAAACTCTTTACCGAAGTAGAAGCTGAAGTGACTGGAGAAATTGTAGAAGTTTTAGTTAAAGACGGAGAGCTGGTCGAGTTTGGTACGCCGCTTTTTACTGTTAAAGCGGTTTAAGGAGAGAATGTGATGCTAAAAAAGGTATTAATCGCTAATCGTGGTGAGATTGCTTGCCGTGCAATAGCAACTTGTCATAAGCTGGGGTTACAAGCTGTAGCTGTTTATTCGAAGGTTGATCAAGACAGTTTACATGTTAGGCTGGCTGATGAAGCATATTGCATTGGGAGTGCGCAGGCTCAGAAGTCTTACTTGCATATCCCGTCTTTACTAGCGGTGGCGAAGGCAAGTGGCGCAGATGCTGTTTATCCAGGCTATGGCTTTTTGGCGGAAAATGCTATTTTTGCACAGGCGGTAGCGAATGCGGGTTTTATTTTTATTGGACCACCGCCAGATGCTATTGCGAGTATGGGGGATAAAGCAGTAGCAAGAAGAACGATGCAAAAAGCCGGCGTTGCTATTGTGCCAGGCACGGAGGATTTGATAACCGATGAGCAGGAGGCCAAAAAGATTGCGGGGGCAATTGGGTATCCGGTGTTACTAAAAGCTGTTGCTGGCGGTGGTGGTAAAGGAATGCGCATTGTTAATACGCCGGAGGCTTTAGTTAAAGCTTTGCGGCAGGCGGCGGCAGAAGCAGAGCGTTCTTTTGGTAATAGTGGTATTTATCTAGAAAAATACTTGACGGTGGCGCGACATGTTGAAATTCAAATTATGGCCGATAATTGGGGTAATGTTGTATATCTTGGAGAACGTGATTGTAGTACCCAACGTAGACATCAAAAACTACTAGAAGAAGCTCCTTCACCGATCATTGATGAAAAGACGCGTAAAGCTATGGGAGAAGCGGCTGTACGTGCGGCAAAAGCGGCTGGTTATAGCGGAGCTGGTACGGTGGAATTTATTGTGGATGAGCAAAAGAACTTTTATTTCATGGAGATGAATACGCGTATTCAAGTAGAGCATCCGGTAACCGAAGCTGTGACGAATACGGATTTAGTTGAAGCACAGTTTTTGGTAGCAGCGGGCGCTAAATTACCTTGGCAACAAGAAGACTTAGTGCTGCGTGGTTGGGCAATCGAATGCAGAATTAATGCGGAAGATATTAAGAATAACTTTATGCCTTGTCCGGGTAAAATTACTCGTTATAAAGCGCCTAGTGGTGAAGGCATACGTGTAGATAGTGCAGTTTATGCTGGCTATACGGTAAGTCCTTTTTATGATTCGATGATTGCCAAATTAATTGTCTGGGCACCAGAACGTTCGCAAGCAATTACCCGCATGGAACAAGCTTTAACTGAGTTTAAGATAGAAGGCATTAAAACCACAATTGAATTACAAAAGAAACTTTTAACTAGTGAAGTTTTTCGTAAGGGTGCAATGCATACTGATTATTTAGAAAAACATTTGGATGATATTTTATAACCTAAAAGTCCACTCAAAAGATTTAGTAGCAGATAATTTTGAGTGGACTTTTTTATTTGTTTTTTGGATTGTTTAAGATGGATTAATATAATATAATAGTCCCTATATCATGATTATTAATAGTAAAAAAGAAGAATAAGAATACTTTTGTTTTTGACAAATGGAGGAAAACATGCAAAAAGAACAGAGCAAAAATCGTAATTTTATTGCCTTAGCGGCGGTCGGTATCCATATTTCAATTGGTAGCGTTTACGCTTGGAGCGTTTTTACCAATCCGATTATGGAACAGATGGGAATTAGTCTACGGGAAGTGCAGTGGGCTTTCAGTCTGGCCATTTTTTTCCTCGGTATGTCGGCTGCTTTTTTAGGGCAATATGTTGAGCGTTACGGCCCGCGTAAATCAGGCTTGGTATCAGCAGCCTTTTTTTCAACGGGTATGTTTGGAGCGGGTTTAGCCGTAGCTTTCAATAATGTCGCTTTATTATATTTGTTTTATAGCGTGATTGGTGGTATTGGCCTTGGTATTGGTTATATTACGCCGGTCTCGACTTTGATTAAATGGTTTCCGGAAAAACGAGGTTTTGCGACAGGACTCGCGATTATGGGTTTTGGTTTTGGCGCTTGGTTTGCTAGCCCTATTATTCAGTACTTAATTGAACACGTGGGCGTGGTCAATTGTTTTATTACTTTAGGTGCGCTGTACTTGCTCTTAATGTTACCTTCGGCTTTGTATTTAGCACCACCGGTTAAAAGTGGTGAAGCAGCAGTGCAAGAAACATTATTTTCTGAGTATGAGATGACCCTGAAAAATGCGATGCATAATAAAATGTTTTATATTCTCTGGTTATATTTATTCATTAATATTACTTGTGGCATTAGTCTCTTATCCGTGGCTAGTCCTATGCTCCAAGAAATTGTTGGTATGTCAGCGATGAGTGCGGCGGTAGTTGTCGGTATCATTGGTATTGTTAATGGTGCAGGTCGCCTAGCGTGGTCAGCTATTTCTGACTATTTAGGAAGGGGAAAAACCTTTTTTTGCTTTTTCGTGATTCAAATGTTTGCTTTTTATTTATTAACAACAACTCAAGACCCTATTTGGTTTCCTGTTTTGCTCTATATTATTATTTCTTGTTATGGGGGTGGTTTTGCGACAATGCCGGCTTATTTAGCCGATGTGTTTGGTACAAAAGAGTTAGCGGCCATTCATGGCAGAATATTATCAGCTTGGGCATGTGCGGGTATTGCAGGGCCATTACTTACGTCACTTATTAAAGAAAGTACAGGTTCTTATGTTAGTTTATTACAGATTTTCTCTGCTACTTTCTTATTAATAAGTATAGTTGCTTTGTGGGTAAATACAGCGTTAAGTAAACCACAGGTGAAAAAATAATTAGCAAAATTTTTTATTCGAAAAGTGTTGATTTTTAGATTTGGGGTGGGTATAATAATGTCTCGAAGTTACCGGAAGTTTTTTCGGTTGGGGCAGGTAAGTGGGATTGTAAACCTGTTATTATCGTATGATAAGGGGGGGATAAAATGAAGGACATTTTTTTGAACATAGAAGACTTGACTTCGCCTGAACAAGTGCAAGCTTATTTACGTGAAGCACTTGCATTACCAGATGATAATGCAGAGTCTTTGGATGATATTTATGATTATTTGACGGATTTAAGTGATCCAACCAGAATTACATTACCACAAGAAGTTGCCTATGAAGAACATATGGGAGAATATGGTGAAAGGCTTTTAACTGTTTTCGAGGAAGCAGCAATAGAAAACTCTAACCTTGAGGTAGAAATCATTTAATATTGAAGTAAAGAAACTGATTTAGCGCAGCAGAATTGAGATGCTGCGCTTTTTTTATTTTTATCATGATTTAACTTTGGTGCGAAGGTGGTGTGCTATAATAATAGCGTAATGAAAGGAAGAAAAGAAAATGATTATTGCGATTGATAAATTAAGTCATACTTATGGTGAACGAATTTTATATGAAAATGTGAGTTTTACGATAGAAGCAGAAGATAAAATCGGAGTAATTGGTGTTAACGGTAGTGGAAAATCGACTTTGCTCAAAGATATTGCAAACCTTAGTGCAGAAGCAGAAGGTAGTATTACTAAGCCTGCTCAGACGATAATAGAATATTTGCCGCAAAACCCGGAAATGCTAGTGGGGGCAACGATTATGGAACAAGTCTTTGCTGGAGATTCGCTTTTAATGCAAACTTTACGTGCCTATGAAAAGTCTTTGCGCTTAGCGCAGCAAGGACCGCAAAACAGTGAAGTAGAAAAACAATTATTAGCAGCTCAAAATGCTATGGACGATTTATATGCCTGGAATCTTGAAAGCGAAGCGCAAAATATTTTAACTAAATTAGGGATTACGGATTTTAATCAAGCAGTATCAGAACTTTCTGGTGGGCAACAAAAAAGAGTGGCTTTGGCGGGCGTTTTAATTAGACCCTGTCATTTATTAATTTTGGATGAACCGACTAACCATATGGATAATGAAACAATAGCTTGGCTAGAACAGTACTTAGCTAAACGTAAAGGGGCTTTACTGATGGTAACGCATGATCGTTACTTTTTTGATCGTGTAGTGAATCGCACGTTAGAAATTGATCGGGGTAAAGTATATCTTTATAGCGGTAACTATAGTTTGTTTTTAACAAAAAGGGCAGAGCGGCGTCAAGAGGAAGCTAGTGCTTTTAAAAAATTAAGTAATATTTATAAAAAAGAGCTAGCATGGGTGGAACGGGGCGCAGAGGCTCGTCGCACGAAACAAAAGTATCGTTTGGAGCAATTTCAATCAATTGAAGAAGAAGTAAAAAGTAAACGTAGTGAAGAAGAATTAACTTTATCTTCTGTTAGTTCACGTTTAGGTAAGAGTATTATTGAATGTCAGAACCTGACTTTGAGTTATGATAATCATAAACTTTTTGAGGACTTTAGCTATAATTTTTTGCGTAATGATCGTATTGGTATCGTGGGTGCTAATGGTAGCGGTAAAACGAGTTTTTTACGGATTTTGGCGGGAAAATTATTGCCTGATCGTGGTGAAGTAAAAATTGGTCAGACTGTTAAAATCGGATTTTTTGAGCAACATACGGAATTTATTGATGAAAAGCAACGTGTTATTGAATATATTAGTGAAACAGGTAATTATGTAGAAGTTCAAAAGGGTGTAGAACTTTCAGCTAGCCAATTGCTAGAGCGTTTTTTGTTTCCAACGGAGGTGCAGTGGCTTCCTGTAGAAAAGCTTTCTGGTGGCGAAAAACGGCGCTTGCATCTGCTAAAGATTCTAATGGGGGCACCGAATGTATTGCTGTTGGATGAACCGACCAATGACTTAGATATACCGACGCTTTCGGTTTTAGAAGATTATCTTGATGAATTCGAAGGAGTCGTTGTAGCCGTTTCGCATGATCGATATTTTTTAGATCGTTTTGCGCGTAAAACATTTGCTTTTAGTGGGGATGGACATATTCAAGAGTTTATTGGTGGTTATGCCGACTATGCGGCATTAAAAGCTACAGATAATGCGGAGCAAGATAAAGTAAAAGAGGGTAAAAAGAAAGTTGCAGTCAGTGTAAAGCCAGAGAGTATGACCCGCAAAATGACATATAAAGAGAAATATGAATATGCTGAAATCGAAAATAAAATAACAGAAGTTGAATTAAGACTTAAGGGTATTGAGCAGGAAATTTTAGCATCAGCAAGTGACTTTGTTCATCTTACAGAATTGACGATGCGACAGCAAGAGGAGGAAAAGCAACTAACCGAATTGATGGAGCGGTGGGAGTACTTAGTGCTATTGGCGGAAGAAACGGGACAAGAGTAAAGGAGTTTTAAGGTGAGTTCATTAAAGATAAGAGATGTAATAGCGGATATTTGTACGGTAATGTTGCCTATTTTTGTGACCCAAATCGCGATTGTGGGAATGAGTTTCTTTGATACGGTCATGGCTGGTCATGCGGGAACGGCGGATTTAGCAGGCGTTGCTATTGGAGCGAATTTGTGGATGCCAGTTTTTACAGGGCTTAATGGTATTTTGCTTGCTTTGATGCCAATTGTTGCGCAATATTTAGGCGCTCAGCAGCGAGAACAAATTTCGATAGCTGTTGTCCATGGCGTCTATGTAGCCATCTTTATTGGTTTAGTCGTAGTAAGTTGCTTGTGGTTAACCGTGGACGATGGATTAACGCATATGGGATTAGAAGCAGATGTTATTAGAATTGGCAGTGGGTTTTTGAAAGCGTTGTCGCTCGGGATGATTCCTATTTTTGTTTGTTCGGTTTTGCGTGGTTTTGTGGATACCTTAGGGTATACTCGTTTAACTATGTGTATTTTTGCTGGCACACTTCCTATTAATATTGTGCTTAATTATGTTTTGATCTTTGGCAAATTGGGCTTTCCAGCCCTAGGTGGTATTGGCGCTGGGTTTGCAACCGCCACTAGTTATAGTATTATTTGCCTAGCTTATTTTATTGCTATTGCAAAGGTAGATGAATTAAATAAATACCAGATTTGGTCTAAATTTGGTCATTTGCAGTTTAACTTGATTAAAGAACAATTGCGTATTGGCGTGCCCATTGGAGTTGCAATTTTTTTAGAAAGTGGCGTTTTTGCGGCAATGGCCTTTTTTATGGTAAAGTTTGGCACGATAGTTATAGCCGCGCATCAAGCGGCGATTAATTTTACAAGTCTTTTATATATGTTGCCTTTAAGCTTTTCTTTGGCACTTACGATTTTAGTTGGCATCAAAGTGGGAGCAAAAGAGTATCGGGCGGCGGTGCTCTACGGACGGGTCGGTATCGCAATGAATTTAGTGATTGCTGCATTGTTTGTCTTATTGTTAGCAGTAAGCAAAGAATATATTGCTAGTTTTTATAGTGAAGAGCCACAGATTATTGAGCTGGCGGCACACTTTTTGTTTTTTGCAGCTTTCTTCCAATTTTTGGACGGAACAGCAACTCCTATTCAGGGTATTTTAAGAGGTTATAAAGAAGTAAAACCGGCATTTTATGCTTCACTTGTCGCTTATTGGGGTATTTGTTTACCCTTTGGTTATGTACTAGATCATTATTTTGGGCAAGGTCCTTTTTCTTATTGGCAAAGTTTGATTACAGGGATTTTGGTTTCCGCAGTATTTTTGGTGATCAAATTAATTAAGCTAGAAAAACGTGTGCAAAAGGAAACTTTGTTTTAAAAAATAGGAAGCATCAGGATTAACGTAGTAAGAAGTATGGAATTGACAAAGAAAATTAATCTGTGTATAGTTATAATTAACCGAATTCATATTATTATAGTATGAATAATATCGCGGGATGAAGGAGTGGTCATGTGAAGGATAGAACAATTGAAGTGAGGGGCTGTAAGGGGTATGATAGAGCAACAGGTGCTATTAGTTTTCCTATCTATCAATCAGCTACCTTTCGTCACCCGGCCTTGGGTGAAAGCACTGGCTACGATTATAGTCGGGTGAAAAACCCTACGCGTGAAGAACTAGAAAATACAGTAGCCTTGTTAGAAAAAGGTAGTCGTTGCTGGGCTTTCTCTTCGGGGATGGCGGCGATTGGTGCCTTGTTAAAGCTTTTTAATCCTGGGGATCATGTTATCTTATCAGAAGATCTCTATGGAGGCACTGTACGTATTTGTAATGCTTTATATAGTAAGTACAATATTGCTTTTGAATACGTGAATACGGCAGACTTAGGCGCTGTAAAAAAAGCGTTTAAAGATAGTACAAAAGCAGTTTTCATTGAAACGCCTTCTAATCCCATGATGTTAGTCAGTGATATTAAAGCAATTAGTGAATTTGCTCATCTTAAAGGGGCTTTAGTCATTGTCGATAATACGTTTTTATCACCACATTTTCAAAAGCCACTGCTTTTAGGTGCTGATTTAGTCGTGCATAGTGGGACTAAATATTTGTGTGGTCATAATGACGTGATTGCGGGTTTAGTTATTGCAAAAGCACTGCCAGAAGTAACGGAGCTGTTAGATGTAATCTACAAGTCAGAAGGCGCTAGCCTGGGACCTTTTGATAGTTGGCTGATGCTGCGCAGCATAAAAACGCTTTCTGTTAGATTGGATCGGCAAACAGAGAATGCTTTAAAAATTGCTACTTGGTTAAAAACGGTACCAACTGTTACCGATGTTTACTATGTTGGCTTACCAGATCATCCCAGTTATCAATTGTCACAAGCGCAAACCACTGGTTTTGGAGCAATGATTTCTTTTAAAGTAAAAACGGTGGCTATCGCACAGCAAAGTTTAAATAAAGTAAAATTAGTCTATTTTGCAGAAAGTTTGGGGGGCGTGGAAACCCTATTAACGTATCCGATTGCTCAAACCCATGCGGAGGCACCACGGGAGCTACTTGATAAAGTTGGGGTAGATGAACGCTTACTGCGTTTGTCAGTAGGAATTGAAGATGTGGATGACTTGATTACTGATTTAGCACAAGCTTTGACAGAAGGTGAATAAGTAGATGACAAATTATGATTTTGATAAAATTACAAATCGTAAAGGCACGAATTGTTTAAAATATGACTTTGCATTAGAACGTGGTAAACCAGCCAATATCTTGCCATTTTGGGTTGCTGATATGGATTTTCCGGTGCCAGAGGCGGTTATTGAGGCTTTAATTAACCGTAGCAAACATGGAATCTTTGGTTATACGGATATTAAGCTTGATTATCTCGCGACTTTAGAAAAATGGTTTCAATTGCGACACGGCTGGCAAATAAAAAAAGAAGCATTAGTTATGACACCGGGCGTTGTTTTTGCTTTGGCGGCAGCAGTGCGTGCGTTTACTAAACCGGGTGATGCGGTGCTTATTCAGCGACCTGTTTATTACCCTTTTTCACAGGTTATTGAAGATAATGGTCGCAAGCTTATTAATAATTCTTTGGTAGAGCAAGCTGGCCGTTATACAATTGACTTTGTAGATTTTGAACAGAAAATTATTGAGCATAAAATTAAATTATTTATTTTATGTAATCCGCATAATCCGGTGGGGAGGGTCTGGACCAAAGATGAATTGCTCAAGCTTGGTCAGATTTGCGTAAAACAGGGTGTAGTAGTTGTGGCAGACGAAATTCATCAAGAATTTACACGGTTAGGACATGCACATACAGTTTTTGCTGGTTTATGTGCAGAGTTTGCGGAGCAAACGATTACTTGTACGGCACCGAGTAAAACGTTTAATTTAGCAGGCTTACAAATATCGAATATCTTTATTGAAAATGCACGGCTAAGAGCTAAATTTATGAAGGCAGTTGAACGTGTTGGTTATAGCCAACCAAATGCACTAGGAGTTGTTGCTGCTCAAGCTGCTTATGCCGATGGCGGACCTTGGCTAGATGAACTTAAAGTATACCTAGAGCTTAATTTGCAAAAGACGCAAGCCTTTCTTGTGCAACATTTACCGCAGGTGAAATTAATTGAACCCGAGGGAACATATCTTTTGTGGTTAGATTTTAGTGCATATGCTTTAGCGACAGAGGTATTAGAAGACAAAATAGTAAATGAAGCAGGGCTATGGCTTGATGGTGGCACGATGTTTGGACCAGAAGGCAGTGGTTTTCAACGTATTAATATGGCCTGTCCTTGGTCAGTTTTAGAAAAAGGTCTACAACGTCTAGCAATAGTTTTCGCACAGTAATTTTTGTTTAAGAGGTGTGTTTAGGTTAGTGTTTAAACAAGGCACCTGAAATTTAGAAATAAGAGTTTGACATTTATCTGACTTTTTGTGTTATTAGTTGAAAAACATCAGACGATTCAATATAATGAAATTAATCGCAAATAGAAATAAATACGAAAACAAAGGAGAATATCATGAGAAAAAAAGCTTTAGTATTGTGTGGTTGTGCCTTTTTGAGTGCAACTTTATTTGTTACGCAAGCTGCGCCAGCTTTTGCAGGTTCACGACCGTATTACGGTTGTGCTACAGAAGCACAAGCAGAGCGTATTAATAGTGATGAGGCCAAAAAGATTGCTTTAGAACATGCTGGAGTGAAAGCCAGCGAGGCGACATTTGTGACGGTAGAGTTAGAGCGTGGTGGCTGTCGAAGTGTATATGAAGTAGAGTTTCGGGCTAATAATGTAGATTATGAGTATGAAATTGATGCAATCACAGGCGCAGTGGTAAGCATTGACAACGGACGCCATAGAAATCATCGCCGTCAACACCATTCTCGTAGAAATGCTCAGCATATTTCAGCAGGTCAAGCTAGAGAAATAGCATTGCAACATGCTGGTATTAGTTATTCGGATGTGGGAAGAATGAAAGTAAAACGCGAATGGACGGATTTGGGTATGCAATATGAAGTAAAGTTCTATTTTAATAATACGGCTTACGAATATGAGATTGATGCTACAACAGGTAAAATCCTTGATTTTGAACAAAACAAAAGATAAAATAACGTGAACTAGAAAACCTCCAATACTTATAGTATTGGAGGTTTTCTTAGTTATCGCTAACGATTAATGCCATGAAGATTAAATTATCGTTACCGGTATTTTCGATGGCGTGGCTTTCGCCGCTTGGCGTGAACGTCGTATCGCCAGCCGTAATAGATACAAGCTCGCCATTATTATTATAAAGACCCGAGCCGGAGAGAAAAGCATAGGTCTCGCTGTTACCAGAGTGTTGGTGGTAGCCTAAGGAACAGCCAGGTTTTAAGGTTATTTTAGCATACATGGTAACTTTTCCATTATATACTTGTTCGTCCAGTAGATGTTCAATGTGAACTTCGCCTTTGCCACCGAAACGATTTTGACAAACAGTAATATTCTTTTCTGTAAAAATGGGCATTAAATACTCCTTTCGAGTCTGCAGACCTAAAAATTTTAACTATTGCATATAGATTCGTAGGAGAAAGAAAAAAACCTTTAAATTTAAATAAAAAAACTTTAAATTTCATCACGTTTTCTCTTTACAAATTTACCAAACTAAAGTATAATGCTTTTAACAAGTTAAGGAGAGGGGTTTTACAGATGAAAAAGCTGATATTATTTGTTTTGAGTTGTTTGGTGTTGACTGGTTTGGTCGCTGGTTGTGGCGGTGATAAAGCAGCTGATCAAAATAATGCGACTAAAAAAATTGTGATTGGTTTAGATGATAATTTCCCACCGATGGGTTTTAAAGATGAAAAAAATGAAATTGTAGGTTTTGATATCGATATGGCTAAGGAAGTTTCAAAAAGATTAGGACGAGATGTAGAATTTAAGCCAATCGATTGGTCTAGTAAAGAAGCGGAGCTCAAGAGTGGGCGAATTGATGTTATTTGGAATGGACTTAATATCACAGATGAACGTAAGCAAAATATGGCGTTTAGCAAACCATATATGGAGGCAAAACAGTTGATTTTTGTGCCGACTGGTTCACCGATTAAAGGGCAGGCAGATTTAGAGGGTAAAGTTGTTGGCATGCAAAGTGCGAGTACTGCTGAAATTAACTTAGATAATGATCAGGTTTTTGCACAAACCTTGAAGGAAGTTAAGAAGTATCCGGATTGTATTGCGGCGTTGATGGATATGGAAGCTGGTCGAGTTGATGCTATTATTACGGATGAAATAGTAGGGCGGTATTATATGGAAAAGAAACCGGGTAAATTTATGGCTTTAGATGAACCAATTGGTCCGGTTGGTGAATTTGGTATTGGGTTTAGGCTAGATGATCAAGCTTTAGTTGATGCGGTGCAAAAGGCTCTTGATGAAATGAAAGCGGAGGGCGTTAGTAGCAAAATTTCTACTAAATGGTTTAAGGCGGATTTAGTTAACTAAGGTTTACGAGCAAGGTCAGTGGCAAAGCAGTGACCTTGCTTTATAGAAGACTTGAAGTTATGTTGATGAATAGAAGATAGGTGTGAAGTACATGGAAAAAATTTTGCTAATGATTTATCCTTTGGCAGAAGGCAGTTTAATCACCATTGAACTATTTGCGGTGACCTTATTGTTATCGCTACCTTTGGGTTTAGTTTTAGCTTTAGCACGCCGCTCTCAAAATAGACCGCTTAGTAAGGCGGTAGAGATTTATAATTGGATAATGCGTGGTACGCCGTTGATGTTACAATTATTATTTATTTATTTTGCCCTACCTGGTTTTGGTATATTATTGCCAGATTTTGCGGCGGCGATTTTAGCATTTGTTCTAAATTATGCAGCGTATTTTGCGGAGATTTTTCGTGCTGGTATTCAATCTATTTCTAAGGGACAGTATGAAGCAGCACGAGCTTTAGGTTTTACCTATTATGAAACGATGCGTAGAATTATTGTTCCGCAAATGATTAAACGGGTATTGCCACCAATTGGCAATGAAACAATTACGTTAGTTAAAGATACCTCTTTAGTCTACGTGTTAGCGATGAATGATTTGCTCAGAGCTGCACGGACGATTGTGCAGCGAGAGTTCGATATGACGCCCTTTATGATTGCTGCTATTTTTTATCTAGCGATGACTTTTGTGGTAACAAGGGTTTTCAATTGGTTAGAAAATCATTATGCTAGATACGATGAATAGGAGGCGGCTGGTATGAATAGAATGATGGTAGAAATGCAGGCAGTACAAAAGAACTTTGGCGAATTACAAGTATTAAAAGGCATCGATCTTGAACTGCGGCAGGGCGAAGTATTAGCAATTATTGGCCCTTCTGGATCTGGTAAAAGCACATTGTTACGCTGTTTAAATCGTTTGGAAACAGTGGATGCGGGGTCGATTATTATTGAAGGAGAACCTTTAGTTACTAATGGTCTATATGTGCCAGAAAATAAACAACGAGCAGTATGCGCTAAGATGGGGATGGTTTTTCAACAGTTTAACCTTTTTCCGCATATGACGGTACTGGAGAATTTAATAGAAGCACCTTTAGTCGTTAAACAAATGAAGAAAGCAGAAATTGTGCCAATTGCGGAAGAGTTACTGGCTAAGGTGGGTTTAGCCGATAAAAAAGATGTTTATCCTGGAAGGCTGTCCGGTGGGCAGCAACAACGTGTTGCGATTGCGCGTGCTTTAGCTATGAATCCGGATATTATGCTTTTTGATGAACCTACATCTTCTTTAGATCCTGAATTGACTGGTGAAGTATTGAAAACTATGCGTAATTTAGCTGAAGAAAATATGACGATGATTGTGGTTACGCATGAAATGGGGTTTGCACGTGAAGTGGCTAGTCGGGTTGTTTTTATGGCTGATGGTATTGTCCAAGAGGTTGGCAAGCCGCAAGCAATTTTTGAGAACCCACAAAATGAACGTTTACAAGCTTTTTTAAAAAATATGTTAAAATAAAGAATAGACCCGAAAAACCTTTGCTAGTAGCAAAAACTCTCGGGTTTATTTTTTGTTTTGGAGCAAATTTATTTTTTTAGATTGGCTAAAAACTTCTCATCATTAATAATAAAACGTTCGTGTTCACCTTGTCCTATTAAACCATGTTCATCAACGGCGGTGACTTTAAAAGTTAATTTGCGGCCGTCTATTTTTATTAAATCAGCTGTGGCGATAATAGTTTGTCCGGGTAAGCTTGCACGTTCATGTGTTACGTTTATCTTGATGCCAACACTACCTTCACCTGCTTTTAAAGAAGGAGTGATCGCCAGTACAGCAGCTTTTTCGAGCAGCGCAATCATCGCTGGCGTAGCATAAACGTCAAGTAAGCCGCTGCCGAGTGCGGAAGCAGTATTGGTGTAAAGGACTGTTTCGCTAGCGGTGCCAGTTAGTCCTATGCGTAAATCGGTCATAAGGTTCTTCCTTTCTTTTTTAATTTTATCTTATCTTAATTAAGTCCAATACGCAAGAAGATATCTAAAAAAATAAAATCTGCACAAAGATGACTTTATTTTGTATAATGAAGTAGCTAAAAGATAAATATGTAAAGATTTGGGGAGGAAAGACTATTTATGTTGTATTATGAAATTATTGAACGCCATCCAGCTGCGGACAAAGCGCTGATTTTTAAAGAGGAAGAAATTACTTATGGGCAATTGCGCGAGAAAATTAAACAGTATGCAGCTTACTTACAAAGTTGTGGCTTGCAAAAAGGCGATAGAGTAGGCTTGTTGAGCAAGAATAGTGCGGACTTTGTGGTAACCTATTTTGCGGTGATTAGAGCAGGCGGGATTGTTGTTCCGTTTAATTTTCAATTAGCTGCTCGCGAAATCGCTTATATCGTTAAAGATGCTGATTTAAAATTAATGGTGGTGCGTGAGTCAATAGATTTAAAGACTGCTTTAGAAGAAATTGGTTACCCTACTTTAAGGCAAGTAACTTTTGCAGAATTACAAACGGGAAAACCAGCAGAATTGCTTGAATATAAGATGCAGCAAGAGGAAAACTGCACGATAATTTATACGTCAGGAACAACAGGTAAGCCTAAAGGAGCAATGCTTAGTCATACTAATTTAGTAGCCAATGCTGAAGAGTTTACAGCTGTAGTTGACGTTTATCCTACGGATATTGGTTTATGTGTCTTGCCGATGTATCACTGCTTTGCATGGACCGTATCGGTGACTGGTATGCTACTCAAGGGCGCTGCTATTGTGGTTCAAGAAACCTATATTTTTAAAGATACGATGAATTTGATCGCTAAACATCAAGTTAATGCTTTTGCGGGTGTACCGACGATGATTCAGCTTTTTTATAAAGGTGCTGAAAAAGAAGAATTAGCAAATATTCGTTGGTTTGTTAGTGGTGGAGCGCCTTTGCCGCAGGTACTGGCAGCGGGTTTCCAAAAGAAATTTGGTAAACCAGTGCAAGAAGGGTATGGTTTGTCGGAGGCTTCACCTGTTGTAGCGGTTAACCCGGCTAGTAAAGTCAAGGTTGGTTCGATTGGACCAGAACTACCAGGTGTGACGGTAAGTATTAGAACTGAAAGCGACCAAGAGTTGCCAGCTGGTGAAGTCGGCGAGCTTTGTGTACGAGGGAAAAATGTTATGCTCGGCTATCTAAATTTACCAGAGGAAACGGCTAAAGCTTTACGTGGTGGCTGGTTACATACTGGTGATCTCGCTTATAAAGATGAAGAGGGTTATATATTTATTGTTGATCGTTTAAAAGATATGATAATTTCTAGTGGCGAAAATATTTACCCACGTGAGATTGAAGAAGTATTATATACACATCCGCTCATTGAGGAGGTTTCGGTGATTGGCATTCCCGATAAATTACGCGGACAAGCTGTTTGTGCCTATATTGTACTGCGTGAAGGTGAAGGACTAGAACGGAAAGCCGTGAGAAAATATTTGCTTGAACGTTTGGCTCCGTATAAAGTGCCACGTGAATTTTTCTTTTGTGCGCAGTTGCCGAAAAACTCTACGGGTAAAATTTTGAAAACAGCTCTGCGGGAACAAGCGTTGATTGATATGGTAAATCGTAAAAGATAAGGATGGTGCTTATGAAAAAACGATTGGTGTTATTTTGTTTAGTGTTTTTGGCAATGTTGGCTAGTGGTTGTGTGAAAGGTGATGTGATTCTTGAAGTTTCTCGATTTGGTTCTGCTGATGTGGAATGTAAGATTGTGGCCGTGCCACTTGTGGCAGGTCAGTTGAATGCTTTGCAGGCAGATTTTGAACGAGATGGATTTTTCATAGAGCAACTACAAGAAGAGAAGATGGAAGGCTTTCTTGCTAAAAAACATTTTGAACGCATCGAAGATCTGGGTAAGGTGCAGCTTTTTCGTGGTGTCAGGTCAAAAGATAACAAGAAGGACGCTGGAAAATTTAGTGGCGTTCAAGAAACAAAACAATCATCACTAGGAAGCTTTAGCTATAAGCCTGGTATTTTATTTGATACCGTTATTATTGATGCAGATGTAGATTTACGAGGGCGTGAGGAAGATACGGCGCAGGAAAATGAATGGTTAGTTAAGAACATTTTGCAACAGGTACAACTGCGGTTTGTGCTGAAACTACCGACGACCAGCACGACCCATAATGCAACGTCTACGCCTGATGATGGTCAAACTTTGATCTGGAAGTTAATACTAGGAGAAAAGAATAAATTGCAAGCTGAAGTAACTTATCTCAATCCATTCAAGGTCGCACTAGGCATAGGAATAATAATCATTACAGGATTAGGTTTTGTGTTTTATCGTCGCAGAAAATTAGCAAAATAATTGCTCATAGAAAAAAGAAAGTATTTTTTAAGACGAAGCGTCTTTTGAGGATGGACATTTTACAAAGAAATTTTAAAAGACGTACATTGCTGACGAACAAAGGATAAAATGAAGCAATGAGAAAACTACTAAAGATTACAGTAATAAAGAAAATACAAAGAACAGATGTAAAAATAGTAAACCGAATAACCCCTTTGGTGATTATTGTAATGTTCAATTGTGCGTGATATAATTACTAACAATCAGAAAGCTAGACATTAGAGAAAATGAAAGAGGGGAAGATTACATTGAAAAAGATTCTATCAGTTTTATTAGCTTCGACATTTGCAATAGGGCTTTTAGCCGGTTGTGGTGGAGAAAAAAAAGATGCTGCTAGTGCAGACGTTATTAAGATTGGTGTATTTGAACCATTAACTGGTGATAATGCTGCTGGAGGAGAGTTAGAATTACGAGGTATTAAAATCGCAAATAAATTGCATCCTGAAGTTTTGGGCAAAAAGATTGAGTTGGTAATTGCCGATAACAAGTCAGATAAAGCTGAAGCTGCATCTGTAGCTGCTAGATTAATTGAAAAAGACAAAGTAAAGGTAATTATTGGCACTTATGGTTCTTCGCTTGCCATGGCTGCCGGTAATATTGTCAAGGAAAGCAAGGTTCCAGCGATTGGTACAAGTTGCACGAATCCGCAGGTTACTGCTAATAACGACTATTACTTCCGTGCTTGCTTTATTGATCCTTTCCAAGGTACGGTAATGGCTAATTATGCTTTTAAAAATGGTGCTAAAAAAGTTGCCATTATTCAAGAAGTTTCCAATGACTATGCTGTTGGTTTAGCTAAATTCTTTAGAGAAGCTTTTGTGAAGTTGACTGGGGATCCAGATAGTATCGTGGAAATTGCTAACTATCAAACTGGTGATAAAGATTTCTCAGCAATCTTGACGAATATTAAAGCGAAGAATCCAGATGCAGTTTTTGCACCGGGTAACTTTACTGAATCAGCACTTTTGATTAAACAAGCGCGTCAACTTGGTTTAGAAGTACCATTTATGGGTGGCGATACTTGGGAAACACAAGAATTTATTGATGTTGGCGGTGTAGACGTTGAAGGTGCTATGCTATCTACCGCTTTTGACCGTGAAAAAGCGACGACTGAAGAAGCAAAAAAATTCCTTGAGGCTTATGTTGAGGAGTACCAAGGTGAACCTTCTGCTTTAACAGCTTTAGCTTATGATGCTTATTTAATTGCTATTGATGGAATTAAACGTGCAGGCACTACTGAAGACTCTGTAAAAATTCGTGATGCGATTGCAGCAACAACGGATTTAGAAACTGTAACTGGTAAAACTACACTTGATGCAAATGGTGACGCTATTAAAGCGGCCATTATTAAGACGGTACAAGATGGTAAGTTTAAATATTTTGATTTTGTTGATGTAAAATAAGAATAAGTTATTCTTGCTTCCTTCCCATGGGAAGGAAGCAATTCTTTTTTTAAACTATTATGGTGGTGTAAATAATGGAATTTTTCCAACCTATTTTAGATATGTCAGGAGCTAGTTTCGCACAACATTTAGTTAACGGAATATCTCTTGGTAGTTTATATGCGATGATTGCTATTGGCTATACTATGGTTTATGGTATTTTGCTAATGATTAACTTTGCGCATGGTGATATCGTGATGATGGCATGCTATTTTGCTTTCTTTGGTATTACGGTTTTTAAGATACCCTGGTATTTAACCTTTGTTGGTGTTATTATTGCAACCGTTTTGCTAGGAGTACTTATTGAGCGAGCCGCCTATCGACCGTTACGTACTGCACCGAAAAACTCGGTGCTGATTTCAGCAATAGGTGCTTCCTTTTTATTAGAAAACTTAGCAAACTATTTGTTTAGTGGGCGTCCTCTGCGGTTTCCCGAAATTGAGGTTTTAGCGCAAAATATTGAGATTGCTGGCACGCAGGTACAAGCAATTAGTTTGATTATTCCTGTTGTTACTATTATTTGTTTGGTTATTTTACTGCATGTGGTCAATAAGACAAAGATTGGTATGTCGATGCGCGCGGTTTCTAAAGATTATGAAATTGCACGTGTCATGGGTATTAATATTGATAATGTTATTTCTATGACTTTTGCTATTGGCTCGATTTTAGCGGCTATTGGCGCTATTATGTGGGGGATTCGTTACCCAGGCATTACCCCGATGCTAGGCGTTATGCCAGGACTTAAGTGCTTTATTGCTGCTGTAATTGGTGGCGTTGGTAATATTAAGGGTGCTGTGTTGGGTGGCTTTATTTTAGGCTTAGGCGAAATATTGATCGTAGCTTTTTTTCCTCAATTATCTGGATATCGTGATGCCTTCGCTTTTATCGTGCTAATCGTTATTTTGTTTTATAAGCCAACAGGTCTTCTAGGCGAAAAAACGACGGAGAAGGTGTGATTATGGCGAATAAAAGAAATTTACTTTTGACAATTATTGCTATAGCGGCCCTCTTTGCGCTGGCTTGGTATATCAACTTTGAAAGTGATTCTTATACGCGTAGAATTGTAAACTTGTGTTTAGTCTACGCTATTATCGGTTTATCAATGAATTTAACTAATGGTTTCACGGGACAATTTTCTTTAGGACAAGCTGGTTTTATGGCAATTGGTGCCTATACAGTCGGTATATTTACAGTGCCGGTGGCTTATCGAGAAGCTGTCTTTTATGCAGCACCGATGAATCCTTATATCGCTAATATTGAGTTACCACTGTGGCTCGCTTTATTAGTAGGTGGTTTATTAGCGGCATTGGTTGCTTTTTTAATTGGTACACCAGTGTTGCGTTTGCGTGGCGATTATTTAGCAGTTGCTACTTTGGGCTTTTCGGAGATTATCCGCATTGTGATTACTAATGCGCAAACTATTACTAATGGTGCGCTTGGTATTAAAGATATTCCACCTCTTAATGATGTAAGGTATATTTTCGCTGTGACGTGCATTGTTTTTATTTTTATCACTGCACTAATTAATTCTTCTTATGGGAGAGCTTTTAAAGCTATCCGTGAAGATGAAATCGCGGCAGAAGCAATGGGTATTGATTTATTTAAACATAAATGCATGGCTTTTATGCTGAGTGCTTTTTTTGCCGGTATCGGTGGCGGTTTATATGGTGCATTATTAGGAACTGTTGACCCGAAAAACTTCTTATTTACTTTAACTTATAACTTCCTTTTAATTATTGTCTTAGGTGGTATGGGCAGTATTACAGGAAGTATGCTAGGCGCTATTCTTGTCACTGCTGGATTAGAATTTCTACGAGTGTTTGATGAGCCTTTGGAATTATTTGGCACGGCTATTCCGCTCTTTAGACCGGGATTTCGTATGGTAATCTTCTCTGTTCTATTAATGATGCTAGTTCTATACTGGCGGCATGGCATTATGGGAACGCGAGAGTTTTCGTGGGATAAAGCAATTGCTTTTTGTAAGAACCCATTTACTTTCTTTAAGAAGAAGGGGGGACAAAAGGCATGAATATACTAAAAACAGATGGGATAACAATGCGTTTTGGCGGTGTTATTGCTGTTAATAATCTCGGTATTGAAATTAATGAACATGAAATAGTTGCTTTAATTGGACCAAATGGTGCGGGAAAAACAACTGCTTTTAATATGATTACTGGTGTGTATACGCCAACTAGTGGACGCGTTCTTTATACGGATACTGACAATAAAGAAATTAATATTACTGGTAAAAAACCGAGTGCTATTGCTAAACTTGGTGTGGCTAGAACTTTTCAAAATATTCGCTTGTTTAAAGATTTATCCGTTTATGAAAACGTTTTGATTGCCAAGCATTTGCACTTAAAGTCTGATTTTTTATCAGCAGCATTACACTTGCCGCATTACATGAAGGAAGAACAGCGGGCAGAAGAAGATGTTAGAGAGCTATTAGAAAAAGTAAACTTGTGGGATTTAAAAGATGAAAAGGCTTCTTCTTTGCCTTATGGGCAACAAAGAGAATTGGAAATTGTGCGTGCTCTCGCAACAAAACCACGTTTATTATTGCTCGATGAACCAGCGGCAGGGATGAATCCGAAAGAAACAGAAGAATTAACTAGTTTTATCAGCCAAATTCGCCAAGACTATAATTTGACAATTTTTATGATTGAGCATCATATGGATCTTGTAATGGAAATCTCTGATCGGATTTATGTTTTGGATTTTGGACAAACAATTGCAAGTGGTAATCCACTCGCAATCCAAAATAATGAAAAAGTTATTGCTGCTTATCTGGGGGTTGAAGAAGATGCTTAAGGTAGAAGATTTGGTAGTGGCTTACGGAGGCATTGAAGCGCTAAAAGGTGTAACCGTAGAAGTGCCAGAAGGTAAAATCATTACACTGATCGGTGCTAATGGCGCTGGTAAAAGCACTTTACTGCGGACGATTATTGGGTTAGTTAAACCAGTAAAAGGAACAGTGTCCTATGATGGTCAGGATATAACAGGGCTTAATTCACAAAAAATTGTTAAGACAGGAATTACTTTAGTGCCAGAAGGTCGGCGTGTTTTTGCGAATCTTACGGTGCTAGAAAATCTTAAAATAGGCGCGTATATGCGTAATGATAAAGCCGAGATTGAGAAAGATATTCGGTGGATTTACGAGATGTTCCCCCGTTTAGAAGAACGTAATTGGCAATTAGCAGGTACGCTTTCGGGTGGTGAGCAACAAATGCTTGCTGTTGGACGGGCTTTGATGTCAAGACCGAAATTGATCATGATGGATGAACCATCACTAGGATTAGCACCTTTGGTAATTAAGGATATTTTTCGTATTATTCAAGAAATTAATAAAAATGGAATGACGATTTTATTAATTGAGCAGAATGCGAATATGGCACTTAAGATTGCAGATTGGGCCTACGTTTTAGAAACGGGGACCATCAAGATGGAAGGGACTGGGCAGGAATTGCTAGAGAACCCCCAAATTAGAGAAGCTTATTTAGGTAAGAAAAAAGCATAATAAAAAGAGGTTTCGCTTTGGTGAAACCTCTTTTTTGCTTGTAAGATAGTAAAAAAAATAATAAGATATAGATAGTAAGTAAATGAATCATAAATTAGCACTTAATGGTTCATAAATATTTAGTGAAAGAAAAGTTTTAGTAAGTTTAAACTTTAATGGTGTTGTGATTGCAAGTTTTTATTTCTAAGCAATTGAAGCAAAATTGGAAAAAAATAATAGGGCTAGGCACGTTGATTATAGTTGTAGTTTTTTTATATGTACACACTACAGAGCTAAGACCAAAATCCATTCAAGATATACGTACCTTGATTGAAAAAGCTGGTGCGTGGGGACCGATTTTGTACATTTCTTTATACGCGGTAAGAACTTTTTTGTTTTTCCCCAGTCTTTTAATGAATTTAAGTGCAGGTGTTTTGTTTGGACCTTATTGGGGCGTGGTGTATTTAGTAGTGGGTGGTTTAGCCAATGCAACAGTTTGTTTTTTGGCAACAAGATTTTTAAGTCAAGGTGAGTGTTTGTTAACACGCTGGGGCGGTCAGTGGGGTACGCGTCTTGATGGTTATTTAACCAAGGAACATGCTTTTACACGTATTCTATGGCTAAGATTAGTGCCGGTTTTTCCTTATGACCCCATTAGTATGATTGCTGGTGGTAGTAGTATGAGTTATGCTGTTTTTGCCGGAGCAACCATCATTGGTATGTTGCCAGGAGCCTTTGCCTATAATTTTTTTGCTGATACTTTTAGCACCTCGCAGGGCACCACCTTAAGTGGAATTGTTGTTTTAACGTTAGCTTTTGGCTTACCTTTATTTTTGTGGTATTACTCTAGTGAACATAAAAAGATTTGAAGGTTGGGAGCGTGCTAGAGATGCAGATTTATGTATG
>DVNI01000095.1 GCA_018714505.1 Candidatus Avacidaminococcus intestinavium | reverse complement strand
CAGCTCGTACGTTACCTAATAATACTTCTAGATTTTGCTTAGCTGACCATTTTTTCATCTGTCCTTTAGATACCATTCCGACATATACTTCTTGACCATCAGCATGTACTTCTGTCCAGCAATCTCCTGTCGCCTCAAGCGCAATGGAAATAGTATCTGCGCCCTGTACTAAGTAAGTACCATCACTAGTTTGTGTAACTTTTATAGGCGTAACTTCCTGTATTTTAGCTAGAGGAACTTCTTGCACTGTTTGTTGAGAACTTGTATGTTCTAGTGCAGTCTTACCGCTACCCTTAAAAAACGAAAAAGCAAAATATATAATACTACCTATGACTACAAGTGCCAAAACAATCTTAATAATAGGCATAGTCTCAATTTTAAGTTCACGTTTTTTTTCTCGTCGTTTATTACGCAAAGTATTTACGGAAACAGCATCTTCAACTTCTTGTGCTATTTGCTCAGGCTCTTGCGCCTTTACCTGTTCTTTATATAGTTCTACTAAAGCAGCACCATCCATACCCAAAAAATTTCCATAATTGCGAATGAAACCTTTTAAATATACTTCTCCGGGGACCACTGTAAATTGTTCCGCTTCAATTGCCTCAAGATAAAGCACACGGATACTTGTAGCATCTGCGACTTGTTGAATAGATATCCCCTTGGCCTCACGAGCATTTTTCAAAATTTCACCAATACTCGACATTCTTCTACCTCCCGGGTAACTTTCTTATGATTTCTCAAAAAATCTTGATTCTATTTCGGCATTATTCATGATCTGTTCTCGTGGTTTACTCCCCATCGCTGGTCCAACAATACCAAGTTCCTCCATGGTATCTACTAGCCTAGCTGCTCTTGTATAACCAATTCGAAATTTTCTTTGAAGCATCGATGATGACGCCTGTTTGGTGTCCATAACCAAACGCACGGCATCTTCAAAAAGTTCATCTTCACAATAGCCTTCATCGCCGAAAACATTTTGCTTTTTATTATCACTGCCTAATTCTTGGCTAGTAACCTCTTCTTTATATTCAGTAGGGACAGCTTGGTTTTTTATAAAACCAACAACTTTATCCAGTTCTTCGTCACTAACAAAAGCTCCCTGCACACGCTGTGGTCGATTCGCACCAATCGGATAAAACAGCATATCGCCCTTACCTAATAACTTTTCGGCACCACCAATATCCAGAATTGTCCTTGAATCTGTTTGCGAAGAAACGGCAAAAGCAATTCTTGATGGTATATTAGCTTTGATGATACCAGTTATTACATCAACTGATGGACGCTGTGTAGCCAAGATTAAATGAATGCCCGCTGCTCTAGCTTTTTGTGCTAAACGCAAAATTGCATCCTCTACATCAACAGCCGCAACCATCATAAGGTCCGCCAGCTCATCTATAATAATTATAATGTATGGCAATTTTTCTTCTGCTTGCTCGTTAAAACGAGAAATATCACGTACTTGAGTATCGGCAAAGGCCGAATAACGTCTTTCCATCTCTGCCACAGCCCAGTGTAGTGCTGAAGCCGCCTGCTTAGCATTGGTAACAACCGGTGTCAACAAATGCGGAATCCCATTATAATTAGTTAGCTCAACAACCTTTGGATCAACCAAAATCAGCTTTACTTCTTCAGGTTTTGCCCGAAATAAAATGCTTGCAATAATTGTGTTAATACAAACACTCTTACCAGAACCAGTTGATCCGGCCACTAATAAATGCGGCATTTTACCTAAATCAGCCACTATAATATTACCAGAAATATCTTTACCTAAACCTACACATAATTTATTTTCAGCCTTTTGCACTGCATCACTATCAACAACAGCACGAAAAGGAACTGTTTCATTTTTTAGATTTGGCACTTCTATACCGATTGCTGATTTTCCAGCAATCGGTTCTATACGAATCGCTGGCGCCGCTAGCTTCAAAGCAAGGTCATCAGCCAAATTAACAATGCGGCTTACTTTTACGCCCGGTGCTGGTTCAACTTCAAACCTAGTAACGGAAGGTCCACAAGTAATTTCGATAACTCGTGCATTGACATTAAAATCGCTAAGTGTTTTTTCTAAAATCATACTTTGCTCGCGTGTAACCTCACGCATTTGATTTTGACGCGACTTAGGCAAAGCATTGAGCAAAGATAGCGGTGGCAAGACATAAGTTCCTTCTGGCTCCGATATCTTTGTTACCTCTCCCTCTACCGTCTGGGGTTTAAGACTAATTTCTTGCTCGTCATCTTCTGTAAATGCAGCAACGATGGGAGCAGGAAATTCCGGTGTTAAAGGGAATTTTTCGATAATCGGTTGCTCAAAAGCAACCGGCGGCTCTTCGCTTACCTCCTGCTCATCAGATTCTTCAAATTTTTCTTGATCATAAAAAAATCTTTTTTCTTTAATTTGAGCTTTTACTTGCACGAAGGTTTCGGCAGCATTTTTCATACCGTTTTCGGTTTTAGCTACTGAGTCTTTAATTGAGAACTTACCAGTTAACAACAAAGAGCAAACTAAACCCGCTAATAAAATAATGACAGCACCTGCACTACCAACAATCCTATGCAAGATTAAAAGCAGCGCCCCACCAATAATACCAGTTCCTTTGGGCAAACTCTCCGCTAATATTTCCTCACCATACGGCACAAGATAACTATGCGCCAAAGCCAAAGCACACAACACAAATAAAGTAATTGACAAGTAAATTTTATTATAATGCAGGCTTTCACCCTTGATGATTAAACGTAAGCCAAGCAACAGTAAAAAAACTGGAAATAAAACCGCAGCTTTTCCTAATAAATTGCTGAGAATTTTTAAAGAAAAAACACCAAGAGAGCCCATATTTAAGCCATAAAGTGTCAAAAACATTAAACAAGCTACAGCAATTAAAAGAACACCAGTCATTTCCTTTTTTATGTTGTTCTCTCTTTTCTTCCCTCGTTGTCTTTTCTCCAAGTTTTACACCTCACCAGCAAGTCGCTTCATCAAACTTCCATAATTACCGGCAAAATCATTGGTCTTCTACGAGTTTTTTCATAAAGATATCTGCTCAAAGATTCCCTCACTGCACTCTTTATAGCTGACCACTCAGAAATACCGTTAGTTTGGCATTTTGTTAATGCGACTTGTACTTTCTCTTTAGCATTTTCCATCAAATCATCAGCTTCCCTAACATAGACAAACCCTCTTGAAACGATATCAGGACCTGCTACAACAGTACAATTCTGTTTATCAATGGTCACTACCACAATCAAAATACCATCTTGTGAAAGTTGTCTGCGATCACGTAATACTATGTTACCAACATCACCAACACCAAGGCCATCCACTAGCACTTTACCAGCAGTTACCTTACCATTAATAGCAAGTGAATCAGGACCGACTTCGACAACAGAACCATTTTCAGGTATAACTATATTTTCTTTAGGCATACCTAATGCTTGTGCTAGCTTTGAATGTTTCATTAAATGTCTATATTCACCATGAACAGGAATGAAATATTTTGGTCTAATTAAATTATGCATCATTTTAATCTCTTCTTGACTAGCATGTCCAGAGACATGAATGCCTAAAGATTTTTCATAAATTACTTCAGCACCTAAACGGAATAAGTGATCAATAGTTCTTGAAACACCTTTTTCGTTACCAGGAATTGGTGTTGCCGAAATAATGACCGTATCACCAGGTACAATACCGACTTTCTTATGGTCACTCATTGCCATGCGTGTTAAAGCAGACATCGGTTCACCTTGGCTACCCGTTGTTATAATAACGATTTGATCAGCACGATAATTATTCATTTCATCAATATCAATTAAAGTTCCTTCAGGAATATTAAGATAACCAAGTTCTGTTGCAATATTTACTACATTAATCATGCTACGGCCAATAACAGTAACCTTACGTTCATAACGAACAGCAGCTTCGACTACTTGTTGAATTCTATGAACATTAGAGGAAAAAGTTGCCACAATGATTCTGTTTTTAGCATAACGAAACTCTTCATCAAAAGTCTTGCCTACAATACGTTCACTCGGTGTGTAACCAGGACGTTCAACATTCGTGCTATCGGCTAGCAACATGAGAACACCTTTATTGCCAAGATTTGCTAATTTATCAAACTCCATAACTTGTCCATCAACCGGAGTTTGATCGATTTTAAAGTCACCGGTATGAACAACCATACCTACTGGAGTTTTGATTGCTAAAGCTACAGCATCGGGGATACTATGATTAACACGTATAAAGTCCACAGTAAAACACCCTGCTCTTACTATTTTACCAGGTTGTACTGTAACTAGTTTAGATGAAGAAACACCATTTTGCTTTAAGCGTCCACCTAATATACCTAGAGTCAAGGCCGTACCATAAACAGGCACGTCTAATTTTTTTAACACGTAGGGCAACGCTCCAATATGATCTTCATGCCCATGCGTCAAAAATATTGCTTTTACTTTATCTTGGTTTTCCACCAAATAACTAATATCTGGAATCACTAAATCAATTCCAAGCATATCATCTTCGGGAAAGGCCAGACCCGCATCTACTACAATGATATCATCTTCATATCGAAACGCCGTCATATTTTTTCCAATTTCCCCTAATCCACCTAAAGGGATAATATTAAGTTTTTGTTGTACTTTACTCAAAAAGCACACCTCCTGTTTTATATTTTTGTTTTATTTTCCGCTCAATTGCAATACAACTAGCTGGGGTTATAGCCGAACATTCACCTTATTCTACATTATACAGCCAGCAGTGTTTTATTGCAAGAAGTGCTAGATTCATACGTATTATTACAAAAAAACACTCTAAGGACATCTTGCAACGCCTTTAAAGTGTTTTTAAACACAATATTTCTTTTGCCATTTAAATCCACGACTTATAACGTTTATCAACTTTTATTTCAACTAAAGTTCCTGGAGAATACAAATCATATAACGGAACTCCTGTACCAGCATAAAAAATTCTTGGACAAGCTTCAATTCCTGTGCGTAACCTAATAGACTTAAAGGTTCTATCCATTTCTAAAACGAATCTACCATCACCAGAAAGATGTAGTTTACCATCTGAAGCTAAAAACGGTAATCCGACGCCTAGTGACTTGTATCTTGCCTGTTGTAACAAAAGATCATTAGTTCCTCGCACAATAAAATATTCTTGAATTGGTGTTTTTTCTACTGAATTGATGAATTCTAAATAGAAAGATTCACCTTTGTTCACCTTAAGAACGACTTGTTGCTGATTATTTTCTGGATAGATAATTAAAACCAATTGATTGGCGTAATAAACAAAGGCACCAACTAAAAATATTAATACCCCTATAAGCATTGTTTTATAGTTAAAAAACTGCTCATATTTACAACGATTAGGCTCTTCACTAACTACATCATCTAATTTATTCACAGTCAACTTCCTCGATAATATTTCTCAGCTCCGCCAGCTAACGGTACCGGCATGCCATCAAGAGCATTGTTGGCGTTTAAGTGACCTGCTGCTGGATGCGCTGCGGTTAAGCGTTCAGTATTAGCAAAAATTGTTTTACAAATATCAAAAGTTAGCCGATCATCCAAGCGAGCGGCAACAACTAACATAGCTTTAACCGCTACACTTTGCACTGCACTACTTTGATTACGATAAGTATTCGCAAGGATAACATTGCGCGTATAAAAAGGATATTTATCAATCAATGCACTTGCCACCTGCTCATCAATACCAATGAGCGTTATTTCTTTCTCATTCGCAAGCTTTTCTATCGCAGCAGTTGGTTGGCCCGCAGTAACAAACGCAATGTCAATGCTACCTTCTTCTAAAGCTTTAATAGCATCAGCAAACGATAAATTACTAATAATAACATCCTTAAAACTAATACCATATTCTTTTAAAATATGTTTAGCATTTGCCTCATTACCGCTACCTTGAGGTCCAACAGCAATCCGTTTGCCACGCAATTGATTGAGTGACTTTAAGTTTTTATCAAGTGAAATAACTTGTATTGTTTCAGGATATAAGGTGGCAATACCTCTTAGATCATCCACTTTTTTATCCTTGAACATTTCTTGACCATTAGCAGCGTAATAAACAACATCATTTTGAGCAAAAATTAAATCAACTTTGCCTTGTTGCAACAAATTAATATTAGCAACTGAGGCACCTGTACTCTGTGCACTAGCATTAGCACCAGGAATATCACTGTTTAGGATATCAGCAATAGCGACCCCTAGTGGGAAATATGTACCAGCCATACCACCTGTAGCAATGTTAATAAACTTTTGCACAGCCGGTTTCTTTATCTCTCGATCTCTACTACACCCCATTGTCACAAGAACAATTAAGATAAATATACCAAAGAGAAGCTTTTTCATCATATTCCCCCCTGACAAGTAAATAACCTGTTTTAATAAAGACTAGACCGTTCCCTTTTGTCTATTATAACAACTTAGTCAGACCTATACAACTTTTAAATTTTATCCACTAGTTCGTTACATTTTTTGCCATTTTTGCCAGAAAATGATTTTTATGTTATTATTATGCTTGTTAATTTAAATTAGTCAAAGGATGTGTAAATAATGAAACAAGCTGCCTATACCGTCAAAATTTCTAAAACTTTGTATCAAGATACTTATAGATGTATTTTACAAAACGATAATGACGAGACGATTGGCACTCTACGCGTTCTACCGAGCTTTCCACTCGGACGCAATGAAGTACCGGCTAATGCACCAGAAGTACCGCCCTTCCTTCTGGTAATTGTTGATGATGCTGACATCAATAAAGATAATTTGATTGATTTTGAAGAACGTGCTTCTTATGCTTTGCTTAAACGTTTTTCCGCGGAAAACTTCTTACCGCAACATTGTCAATTCTATTATCCTTCACCAGCTTTTGTTTTTGAACAACCGGATAGTACAACTAATCCTATTATGTAATGTAGTTAAGATGTAAAGCAAAGGACTGAGTAGTAAAAGCGCAAACTGCGCCCTTACTACTCAGTCCTTTTTTATTTTTAGTCTATTTTTAATAAATAAATATCATCTTTAAGATAAATAGTTTGCATTCTAGAATTGTCAACATCACGCAAACGACGGTATTCTAAACCACGCACTACAACATAACGCGTTCTTTGTACTTTAAATAACGCACTAAAATCTTGGGTGTCAGGCCTAAGTTCTTCTCCTGGTAGTTCAGTGTAATACATAAAACCTGGACGCAAGAACTTGTCAACATAAACGTCCTCCCTCTGATCAACATTTTCCAAATAATAATTAGCTACACTTTTTACCGAAAAGCGATCACTAATTGGCGGTAGCAAAAAGGAAAAAGCAACAATCATGGTTAAGATGCCAGCAAGAGCTTGTAACCAAGCAGCCAAAAGAATGTCTTTATAATAAGTAAAAGCTAAAAGGATACCACAAGCAATAATCGTAACGATACCTGCAAAAACTTTACCACTAACTGCTAACTCTGGTAATAAGTCACTTCCTACATAGCAAGCAATAGCAAAGCTTAGTAAAAAAGCAAAACACAACATCCCATTTAAATACTTGAGGCGCAAAAAGCGCTCACGACTAATTCTTACTATATTCCACCCAATAATAATAGCTAAAGGTGGAAATAAGGGGAAAATATAAGAAACTAATTTCGTCTGTGAAATACTAAAAAATAATAAAACAAAGATCCACCAAATATGCATAAAAATCATATTTTTAAAAGCAAGTCCCGAACTTGAAGTGATTGATTTTTTTAAACTATCAAACAAGAGTCCCGTCCAAGGAAAAAGACCGATGATAACCACTGGCAGATAGTAATACCATAAGACTCGATTCGGATGCTCCGGTGTCGTAAATCTAGTCACGTTATGAAAGCCCAAGAAGGTATCAATAAAAACCTGACCATGAGTAGCATACATTAAATAATACCAAGGCGCTGCTACTAGTAAATATATAGCAATCCCCAGTGGTACTTGCATATGACGAATTTTTTTGAAATCGCCAACAAAAAGTAAATATAAAAAAATAACAGCTCCTGGTAAGACTAAGCCAATCGGCCCCTTAGTAAGAGTCGCAAAGCCCATCAATAGATACATTACTAAATATTTATCTTGCAAAAAAGCCAGCAAAGCTCCTGTTAGAAAAAACAATAAAGTCATATCAGTAACCGCTGCTTTACCTAAATAAAAGAACTCTAATGATGTTCCTAGAACTAGTGCCGACCAAAAAGCGACATCTTCATCAAAAAGTTTGCGCACACTGTAATAAAGCATGATTACCGTTCCCAAACCTAAGAGTGCGGATGGAATGCGCGCGCCAGCATCAGAAAGACCAAATACATTGTAAACTCCTGCCACCAACCAATAATATAATGGTGGTTTATCAAACCAAAATTCATTGTAAATACGAGGTGATAAATAATCACCGAATTTAATCATTTCCTTAGCTGTTTCGGCATAAACAGGCTCATCCGGATCAAAAAGTGGTACCTCAGCCAGTGCATAAAATAAATTAAATGCAATTAAAATAAATAATAGGAACGCCTGAATTCTTTTACTCAACCTGCGTCTTCCTCCCTACTTCATTAGTCTACTTTATTCGTTTTTCTATAATTATGCAGCTTAACTATCCTTTTTGCTAAAATTAAGTGCGGCAGCAAAATTACTACCAAAAGCCTTAACGCAAACTATGCCCCCTAAAATAAAAGGAATATATTCGCATACAAACCGCCATAAAACAGCCATGATGCCCACTGTTCCAGCTGGCAAAAGTGGTGAGAATAAAACAATGAAACCAGCTTCAGCAATACCGGACCCACCTGGAGTAGGTGCAAAATACAAAAGTAAATTTAGTAAAACCATACGTCCCATTAATAGCTGATAAGATAAATCTAAACCAAAACCAGCAATAAAGACAGGAACGACAGAATAAATCGCAAGTAAACTAATACCCGATTCAATAAAAGCTTTAAAAACGCTCAACGGAGCTTTACCAAGTAAAAATGCTGCTTTACGAAATTCTTTATACCACAAAAAGCATTTTCTTCTAATTGGTTTAGATAATTTTGCGGTAGCAGCATATAGCCAATGTTCAGGATAACGAGTATTTAAAAAACCAATAAAAAGTAGTGGTATTAACATAAAGATTATCGAAATACCAACAACAAAGCCCGCTGGCAACTTAGAGACCAAGGCATAATCATGATAAAGAATAACAGGAACCAAAAATAGCAAAAAGCCGATAGACATCGCAGTTCTAACAATCACCACTGCCGTTGCTTTCGCGGTAGGAATCCCCGCTCTTTTCATAAAAATAACCTGAGCTACTGCACCACCACTTGCTCCGGGCGTAATAAGTGCTAAAAAATAATTACTTAATACGACCTTTACCGCATCACGAATGGGCATTTTTTCATCAGCAGCCTTAGTTAAATTTATAAGGCGAGTACCATCAAAAAATAAGCCCACGCATAATACAGCAAGTGCTGCTGCAATAGACCAGGGTTCAAACAACAATAAATAATCAACAGCTTTAACATCAAAGGTGAAATATATCACCGCAAAAGAGATTAAAACCGCAACAACAAGAAAAATAATAAAACGTTTCAAAGGTTTATTTTGCATAATCCAACCCACCAAAATTTATTAGTGTTATTTTATTTTT
>DVNI01000094.1 GCA_018714505.1 Candidatus Avacidaminococcus intestinavium | reverse complement strand
CAGGATATTTTTGTAAAAAAGAGAACACTTAATATAATATAAAGAAAGGAGGTGATAACGTGGCAGTATATCAGTGGCAGGCACGTGATAAAAAAGGTAAAAAATATAATGGTGAATTATGGGCTGAGAATGAAAGAGATGTTGCTAGTTTTGTTAGAGCAAATTTTGGTTATGTAATTGGTATTCATGAATGTAAAAATTATTTTGAGCAAATTAAAGCTTGGCTACCAATGAAAGAAAAACAAAATAATGTGGCATTGGAAAACTTTTTTAAAGAGTTATCAATATTGCTCAATAGCGGGATAACTTTACTAAGAGCCTTGGAAATGTTTAATAGTAAAACGGACGGTAGCTTGAAACAAAGCAGTAAGAAGCTAATTGATGAATTGAAGAGTGGTAAGTCGTTAGCAGAAGCTATGTCCAAACAAACAAAAATATTTCCAGTAGCGACAGTTAAAGTGGTTGATGCTGGGGAGAATAGTGGCTCGCTTTCTGTCTTAATGTCAGCACTGGCCAATTATTATGCGCAGCAGAATAATTTGTATCGTTTTTTAAAAAATATATGTATCTATCCTACTCTATTGGTGTGCTTTATGTTAAGCACACTTATTTTTTTTGTTATAAAGGTTTTACCAATGTTTTCTGAATTGTATATGTCGCTAGGGATAGAAGTGCCAACCTTATTAGCACATATTTCATTCATAGCTAATTTGGTAGATGATAACCCGGTTAAGACTAGCTGTCTTTTTTTATTTTTTTGTGGAACAGTTTTTTTGCAACGCAAGAGAATAAAAGAATATTGTTTGTTTTTACCGGGCATTAATCTTTGTTATAAAAGAGCTATGGAAGAGAGATATTGTAGAATGTTATCAATTATGTTAACCAGTGGCATCCCTATAATGCAGGCATTTCGAGCAGCAGGAGAAGCGCTTCAGTCTAAAAGAATGCAAGAAAAAAGCTTGTTAACTTGTTTGGCTATTTCAAGGGGGGCTAGTGTTACGAAGGCGATGTCTTTACATGGTAATTTATTGAGCGATTCGACAATGGAAATGATTAGTATTGGTGAAGATTCAGGACAATTAGCAGAACTCTTAGAAAAAGCGGCAGTTGTAGCTGATGCAAAATTACAAAATGATTTGAAAAAAGCGAAAGCCGCATTTGAACCGGTGCTTTTAGTGTTTTTAGCAGTTTTAATTGGAGGTTTATTATATCTTGTTATTTCACCAGTTACAGGATTAATTGCAGAATTACCAGAATATATTTAAAAAAGTAATAGGGGGAAGAAAGAGCATGAATAAAAAATTTATAGAAGATAAACGAGGGTTTACTTTAATAGAAATTATTGCGGTATTGGCAGTTATTGGTACTTTAGCGGTTGCTTTATTACCTTCTTTGGATATTGTTACAGATCGAACGAAAAACACAAAAATGATTTCTGATTTGGTTGTTTTAGATAGTGCTGTTAAATTATATCGTTTTGAGCATGATAGCTATCCTGCAAATTTAGAAATTTTGAAGAAGGGGTATGTGCCGGATAAAGCATATAAAGATGCTAAGAATGCGGCTTTTAAATATAGTATTGGTAGCGATGACTCTTATAGTTTGACTGGACAAAAGGCTAATGGAGATGTTATTAAAGCAGATGGATCAACAATTCAGGAATAAGTGGCAAAAAGGTATTACTTTAGTTGAAGTTATTTGTGTGCTGATGGTTTTTTCTGTTTTGCTGGTAATCTTGGTGCCAACATGGTCAGTACTACAACAATTATCTGAAAAAGAAAAAATAAATAATGCAGCACAACTATTAGCAGCTGATCTTGCTTTGCTTCAACAAAAAGCAATGTTAAATTCTGTTCGAGGGGTTAGTTATTATCTGGTAATAACACCTAGTGGGGATGGCTATAAGATAATGAGAAATCAAGAAAAGGAAAAAGAACAAAAGTTTTCTTCCAATTGTTTAGCTTCTATACGTTTGGAAAGTATTTTAAATAATCGTATTGCCTTTTCTAATCTTGGTACACCGACACATTTTATTGCTGTGAAAGTTAGAGGAAAGAGCTTTAATAATAATAAAATAGTTGAAGTACAGCCTGTTTCTGGCAGAATTGTAGTAAGAAATGGATAAGAAAAAAGAAGGTTTTATTTTATTTTATACTCTACTAACAAGTCTATTTGGGGTACTAGCATTAATTTATGTAACAGTGGTTTACCGAGCTATATTAATATTAATGCTTAATCACAACGAAAAAGAAGAAGCTTTTGAATTGGCACAAGTAGAAATGGTCACATTAGCTGAAAAAACTCATTATGGCTTTCACGGTCAAGAGCAGTTTAAAAGAAAAAATTTTGAGGTTGAAATTGCAGCTACAAACATGGGAAGTGGTGAACTTAGAACATTAACTGTGACGGTTAGAGTTCCTAATCGAGAAGTGCCAGTGGTTAATTTGGTGCGCTATGAATAAAAGAGGGATTATTTTAACAGAGGTTTGTTTAGGGGTTTTTATTACTACAATTACCTTATTAATAGCTGGCATTCTATTTAAAAGCTTGTTAGGTGGAGGACAAAAAATAGCAATTGATTTAGCGATGTATCGTACAGAGCGGAGCGCTTTTTTGCATATGCGGAGAGAAATAGGCTGGCAGGCTAAACGAGTTTGCATTATAAATAATGGAAAAGCATGTACTCTGAAATGTTATGAACTTGGAGAGAAGAGAACGGTAAGTTATTATACTGGCTTAAGTGGGAATAATTTGTATAGAAGTATAAAAGTAATTGGGCAAAATGAAGGGATTAATCCTTTATTGGATCCAGAGTTCATGGTTTCTAGATGGAAAATAAGCAAACTAAATGAAAAAGCGTTAGTCGTAGAGATTGGAATAAAGCATAAAAAGTCCAACCGAGAAAGAGTTTTTATTGAGGTCATTAAGGTATGCAATGGGAAAATAGAGTAAGCAAGAAAAATAGTGGGTTAACAGGAATAACGGTGTTACTTGTTGCCTTAATTTTATTAGGTGGTTTTCAAGGTCTTTTGTTAGTTGCTGAGCGTGAGCAATGTAGTTTGGGTAGTTATATTAGAAGTGCGCAAGAGCTAGAGTTAGGAGAGAGTTTGATTAAGGCTGCAAGAAAAATAAAGCAAAGAAAGCCTGAGCAAACAGTTGATATAAAAACTCAAACTATATTGTATCCAGGCAGCGAAGTTGCAAATTTAGCTGTAACTGAAGTTAATGATAAACTTTTAGGTATTTACGAATTAAAAGCGAAGATTATAACTAAGTCAAACAACGTTACTGTATTTGGCAATACTTTTTTTCCACCAGGTGGTAAGAACGACTTGATCTACCAGAAAGATTTTTTTGCAACCCAAGGTGTGGTGGGAGCAGCTTTAGATAAAAGTATCACCGTAAAGCAAGGCATTGTATCGCCGCTTCTAAAAAGTTTAGATGTAACAAGGTATAAAAAATATCACACTTTATATTTACCAACTAGTGATGAATTAGAAAAGTTTGGACTTGGTAATCGTTTATATTATGGTATGGAACATGATGGAACATATAGAATTAAGCCTGGTAGTTCAATTACCGGTAACGGAATGTTAATTGCTGAGCAAAGCATGGAGCTTGGTGATGGTTGTTTTAATAAAGGGCGTATTATTTTACTTAGTGGTAGTGGAATCATCGTTGGTAATAATGTTAATTTAAGTAATGTATTACTTATTGCTAAAAAAAACATCAGTATTGGCAATGATACTATTATCAGTGGTATAATTATAAGTGGT
>DVNI01000093.1 GCA_018714505.1 Candidatus Avacidaminococcus intestinavium | reverse complement strand
TTGCCGCTGCTAAATCACCTAAGGCAATGGCACTAAAACCAGCATCATCATTATTTACCAGTTCTACATCAGCAATTGTGCTTAATAGAGCGACACTTTTGGCTGCTGCATTAATATCAGTTCGCCTAGCCTCATAACTAAAGAAATACGCAATTGTCTTTGCTTGACCATTTTGGCGCTGTGCCGTCAATGTACACAAATTTTCAAAGGCATTATTTAACTGTTCATGATCATCTATAACTTTAGGCTGGCGTAATGCCTGTTCGTTAAACAAATATTCTCTGGTTTTTAACAGTACTTCTGGAATATTTACCTTACTAGGGCAGACATCTACACAAGCTCCACATAAAAGACAATAGTTTATAACTTCACCAACAGCTTCTTTCGTTGCAACAGATTGTTGTTTCAAAGCGATTGATGCATTAATCATGCCTCGCGGACTACACATTTCTTTGCCATTGACCTTGAGTACTGGGCAAACTAAAAGACAAGCACCACAACGATCACATTTACTTGCTTGATCAAAAATATTATCTAATAAATTTTCTTGTTCAATGCTCATATCTCTTGTTCTCCTTCAAGCCAAATTTTTCCAGGATTCATAATGCCCTTTGGATCCCACGCTTTTTTGATTGCTTTTAAAAGATTAACACCGGATTCGCCAAGAGCTTCTTCTAAATAATTCTGTTTAGTAATACCTATACCATGTTCGCCAGAAAGTGTTCCGCCTAAGGCAAGTGTTGCTGTAAAAATTTCGTCAACAGCCTGATGAACAACCTTAGCTTGCTGGGGATCCGACATATCGCATAAAATTGAAGGATGAAGATTGCCATCACCGGCATGTCCGTAAACAGCAAAAGCTAGGTTATATTTATCCACAACAATTTCTTTTATTTTACGTACTATTTCCGGAAATTCGTTGCGTGGCACTGAAATATCTTCACTTACGCGGTCAGGAGCTAAAGCGCCTACGGCTGGACTCAAAGCCCTCCGCACTGCCCACAAATCATCGGCATCTTTTTGATTATCGGCAATCTTTAGCTCTACTACTCCATTGCGCTCAGCAATTTCTCTAATTTGCGCAGCTTGTTTGTGCAAAGCCTCTTCTTCTGCTCCATCCACCTCAGAAACAATACAAGCTTCTGCTTGTGGCGGAAACTCAAACTTACGATGCTTGGCGATTGCCAAAAGACAGGTTTTATCCATTAATTCAGCTGCTGCTGGCACAATCCCAGCTTGTAACATCTGATGAATGGTTGCACAGGCTCCATCTAACGAGTCAAACATTAATAATAAAGTTGTTCTATATTTAGGCATAGGCAAAAGTTTTAAAACGGCTTTCGTAATTACACCTAAAGTACCCTCTGACCCAACTAATAATTGGGTTAAATTATAACCAGTTACATTCTTTATCGATTTGCCGCCAGTATTAATGATGCTACCGTCTGACAAAACTACTTCTAATCCCATAACAAAGTTATGCGTTACACCGTATTTAACGGCACGCATCCCACCCGCATCTTCTGCAATATTACCACCTATCGTTGAAAACTTGAAGCTAGCGGGGTCTGGTGGATAAAAAAGTCCTTTTGCAGCACAATAATTATAAATATCACCCGTTAAAACCCCTGCCTCAACGGTAATCATCATATTTTTTTCATCTAATTCAACAATATTATTCATACGATCCAGCGCTAAAACAATTCCACCTTTTAAAGGAATTGGTCCACCAGTACGACAACTGGCTGCGCCTCTTACAGTTACTGGTATAGCATATTCATAAGCTATTTTCATAATACCGGAAATTTCTTCCGTGGTTTTTGGCCTAATCGCTACATCCGGTAAGTGTGGCGGAAATAAAGGGATGAATGAAGAATCGTATGAATAGCCAAAACGATCAAGCTCGGACTCTAAAACATACTCTTCACCAACAATAGCACGAATTTTTTGAAGCACATTTTCTGCAATCATTAAGTTACCTCCCAGAATAATATTTACTCTACTCCATTGATAATAACAAAAAAAAAGATATTTATAAAGAATAAAGTAAAATCTTTTTCTTTAAAAACATCTTCTGTAGCTCAAGCTTATGCTTTAATTATATATCGCCTTAATATAAATGTTACAAAAAAAATCATTGAGCTAATTAGAGCAATTGTTGCTCCAGTAACAACGTTACCGTAATAGGAAATAATAAGGCCCGATAAACCAGCAAATAAAGCGATCAACACTGCCCATAAATGGTATGCTCTCATATTACTACTAATATTTCGTGCTGCCGCTGCCGGTAATACCAACATCGAATTAATTACTAAAAGTCCCACCCATTGAATACTAATTGCGACCACCGCAGCTAAAGAAGCGGCAAACATCATTTCAGAAACTAATGGACTAATACCACGACTTGCTGCTAATGAAGGATTAACGCTGATAACTAGTAAGTTATTAAAAATTATCGACCACAGCAGTAGTGTCAAAATAAAAACAACGACAAGTAAACTTAAATCTTGTCTATTTATACTTAAAAGATCACCAATCAAATAAGCTGAATACTTACTAACGTTTCCTGAATATGAAAGTATAATCAAGCCAATAGCTATTGCCAAAGAAGAAAACACCCCGATAATTGTATCAGTAGAAGCATTAGAACTATGTTTAATCCACGTAATCATACCTGCAAAAAACAATGAAAAGACTAATACTGCCGTTAGTGGTTCTACAATGCCCAGTAAAGACCCCAAGGCTACACCAGTAAAGGCACCATGCCCTAGTGAATCCGAAAAAAAAGCTAGTCGATTATTAACAACCATTGTTCCTAAAAGCCCAAATAAAGGCATAACTAAGAGTATCGCTAATAAAGCATTTTTCATAAAATTATGTTGAGTCCATTCAAAAGGTAAGATGGTTCCAATAATGCTATATACTAAATCCATTACTTACACTCTCCATTTCGTGCTGAACTAGCAAGATTATGCCAAAATTGCGCATTGAGATTAAAGATACTATTAGTTTTGGGATCAGAAAAAACCTCTTGTGGTGTACCACTCGCCACGACCGTTTTTTCTAGTAAAACAACGCGATCCGCATATCTTGCTACAAAATCAAAATCGTGCGAAATAATAATGATGGACAAATCATGTTGCTTACGCAAAGCGGAAACCATGGCATAAAAAACTTCTAACCCATTCTGATCGATACCTGTTACAGGCTCATCTAATAGTAATAAATCTGGAACTGGTTCTAAGGCTAGTGCTACTAATACGCGTTGTAATTCTCCACCCGAAAGCGCGCCCAATCGACGATCAAGCAGATGCTCAGCTTGCACATTCGCCAAAGCCTTTTGCGCTTGCAGTCTATTCTCAGCTGAACTACGTAACCACGCTGGTCGGCGTGACAAACAAGCGGTAAAGAGATCTAAGACGCTAGTAGGACTACCTGCATCGAAACGCAAAGCTTGCGGTACATACCCGATTCTTGGCCTTCCTGTATGGAGGTCCTTCGCATCATGATAAGTCAAAGTACCTTCATGAGCAATTTCACCTAAAATCGCTTTTAACAAGGTACTTTTACCAGCACCATTTCTGCCAATAATCGCAGTCAATTCTCCGCAGTGAATATGCATATTAACATTGGTAAAAATTGTATTTTCACCAATGTTTACACCAAAGTTATTAAGCTTAGTACAACACAATTTATGACAGCGACTATTTAACGAATCCGCCTTCTTAATTGATAAACTCATTGCAAGGCCTCTTTCAAAGTTTTTGCATTTTTCTTCATAATAACTAGATAATCATCATAACTATCCTTAGTCGCATCGCCCGTAACCGCTGGGTCAAGTACATATACTTTGGCACCCGTTGCCTCGCTGAGGGCTTGTGCACTTTTCGCTGAATATTGTGGTTCCGTGAATAGTGCTTTTACTTTAAGTGCCTTTACCTTTTCAATAGTTGCTTTCAATTCCTGAGGGGTTGGCTCACTGCCCGGTTCTCGTTCAATAACCGCGACTAAATTTAAGTCAAATTCACGCGCAAAATACGGAAAGGCCTCATGAAAAGTAATAATATCTTTCGCTGTTATATTAGCAAGTTCTTCATGCATTTCAGTTTTTAAGGCAACCAATTTTTGTACATACGCAGCAGTATTCTTTTGGTACTGCTCAGCATATTCCGGATCTAAAACTGCCATTTGCGCTCCAATATTTTGCACTTGTAAAATAGCATTACTAACACTCACCCAAACATGTGGGT
Organism: Candidatus Avacidaminococcus intestinavium; assembly: GCA_018714505.1. Classification (GTDB taxonomy): domain Bacteria; phylum Bacillota; class Negativicutes; order Acidaminococcales; family Acidaminococcaceae; genus Avacidaminococcus; species Avacidaminococcus intestinavium. The sequence continues at coordinate 3,746 of DVNI01000093.1, read as the reverse complement.
TCGCAACCTCTTCATGAGTATGTTTATGCTCACTATTATGTTCATGCGCGCCCTCCATAAGAAGCGAAATATCTTTACTTGCTTCGATCACCTTCAATTGAGCATTTTGCTTAATGACCTTATCCAAGAAGTTTTCCATTCCTGCCCCATTAATAACAAACACATCAGCTGTTTCTAAAGTTTTTAAATCTTCTGGCACTAATTGATAATCATGTAAACACCCTGTCTGTGGCTTGGTCATATTAAGAACTTCAACTCCTGGTACACCACGAGTTATATTAATTGTTTCAATATACATCGGATAAAATGAAGTTACTATTTTTAAACGAGCTTTTTCTTTGGGTAGCGTATCCTGCTCACTAAAACCGCAAGCTGCTGTCAATACACTAATTCCAACAACCACTACTGCTAATAAAAGTTTTTTTAACATCTCTTCCTCCTCAAAATTATTAATTATCATCTCTAAAATCTAAAATTAAACTTTGCATTCACTACAATAGCCGTAAAATTCCAATGAATGAGAAATAATTTGAAATCCTGATTGCGTGGCAATCAAGTTTTCCATCTGCTGCAAGGGACAGACATCAACGCACACAATTTTTCCGCACTTAATACAAATTATATGGTGATGATGTCCTTCTGTTAAAAGTTCATATCGATTTCCCTCACTACTACCTTTGGTTATTTCATTAACCGTACCTAGTTCTACTAAAAGATTAAGGTTGCGATAAATAGTATCAAGGCTTATATCAGGATGCGTTTTTCTCACGCACTCTAAAACTTGATGCGCACTTGGAAACGATTCACATTCAAGTAGCGCATTAATAACCGCTCGACGTTGTGGTGTAATTTTATATCCTTTATTTCTTAAAATATCGATAAAATTATTCACGGTTCCTCCTAAATAAGAATTTTATTATTTAGTATTATACTACGTTTTGGTTGAAAGTAAATACTTTTTTCTTTTCTAAGATAAAAATCCCGTAGCAAGTGAACTAATCATCGTTGCTACGGGATATATTTATTTACTTTTTTATACTAGGCCTTGTGCCTTCATTGCTTCGGCAACTTTAACAAAACCCGCAATATTTGCGCCCATCACCAAGTTATCTTGATAACCATAGGTTGCAGCCGCTTGACTCGCATTATGATAAATATTTAGCATAATAAGTTTGAGCTTCTCATCTACTTCTTCTTTTGACCAAGCTAATCTCATGCTATTTTGAGTCATTTCTAGTCCAGATACCGCCACTCCACCAGCATTAGCAGCTTTAGAAGGTCCTAGATATATTCCATGCTCTAACATATAAGCAATAGCTTCATTAGTACTTGGCTTATTTGAGCCTTCACAAACTATCTTAACACCTGCCGCCACAATCTTTTTGGCATCAGCAAGTGTTATCTCGTTTTGCGTAGCACAAGGAATAACAATGTCTACTGCCAGTCCCCACGGCTTTGCTCCCGCATAAAACGGAACATTAAACTTGTCAGCATACTCTTTTACACAATCATGACCAGAGGCTCTCAGCTCTAACATATAAGCAATTCTTTCTCCGCTTACTCCATCTTCATCATATATATAACCATCTGGTCCTGAAATGGTCACAACTCGTCCGCCTAACTCAGTAACTTTCTTCACCGTTCCCCACGCAACATTGCCAAAACCCGAAACCGAAACAGTTTTACCAACAAAAGACGTGTCTTTAGCTTTTAGCATTTCCTCGCAAAAATATGCAATGCCATACCCTGTCGCTTCTGGTCGAATCAAACTACCGCCAAAAGAAACTCCTTTACCGGTAAGAACACCATTTTCATAACTACCAGTAATTCTTTTATACTGACCAAACATATAACCTATTTCTTTGCTACCTACACCTAAATCACCAGCTGGCACATCAATATCAGGTCCAATATGTCGATATAATTCAGTCATAAAACTTTGACAAAAACACATAATTTCTCGCTCAGATTTGCCACGCGGATCAAAATCAGACCCGCCTTTAGCACCACCAAGTGGCAAGCCAGTTAATGAATTTTTTAAGGTTTGCTCAAACCCTAAAAATTTAATAATGCTAGCATTTACGGAAGGATGAAATCTAAGACCACCTTTATATGGTCCAATAGCGCTGCTAAACTGTATCCTAAAGCCTCTATTAACTCGCACTTTACCTGTATCATCAACCCACGGTACTCGAAAAATAATTTGCCGTTCTGGCTCAACAAGCCTTTCTAAAATACCCAGCTCAATGTACTCAGGGTTTTGCTCTAATACGGGTACTAAAGAAGCTAAAACTTCCTTTACGGTTTGATGAAACTCTGGTTCATTTTGATTTCTCTCTACAACGCGCTCATATAATTCAGCACAATACTTATTTGCTATTGTTGTCATGAATATTCCTCCCAATTTCAATTATAAAGCAATGTATTGCTTTATAATTATAACCTTCACAGAATATTTTTCGCAAATTTTTATTTAACATTCGTCTTTTAGTGCGCCATTTTAATTGCTTTTAGTAACACTTTTTACTTTTTTTAGAACTCTATTTTACTTTTTATAATCATTTTCTCCTGTTTTATTCCTTTATTCATTATTGTCTTTCAGGTGGTTCAGCCTTATACCACTCTGCAAACATACTAGGTAAAACAAGCAACGTCAAAATTGTAGCCACAAATAACCCTCCAGCAATTGCAACGGCCATTGGTCCCCAAAAATTACTACGCATTAGTGGTATCATTCCCATAATAGCGGCCGCAGCAGTTAACATAATTGGTCTAAACCTTGTCACTGCGGCGTTTACAATTGCATCCCATAAAGGTTCTTGAGCATCTAGATGACGATTAATCTGATCAATTAAAATAACTGAATTCCTAATAATAATTCCCGCTAATGCTAAAATGCCTAATTCGACAACAAAACCCACTGGTTTCCCAAAAACAAGTAAAGCCGGGCTTACTCCAATCAGCCCTAACGGTGCTGTTAATAAGGTGATTATCATCTGCGGAATATTATGCACCTGTAACATCAAAATAGTAATAATTACAAATATCATTGCGGGGACAGGTCCCATTAACCAGCCAATAGCTTTTGCACTAGACTCAGCAGAACCACCGAGTTCTATACTATAACCAGGCGGTAAATTATTCCTTAGTTCAGCTAAACGCTCATAGGCAAGAACAGCCGCATCATCACCCAAAACTCCTTCAGCATTTACAGCTTGCACGGTTATGGTCGGCATTAAATCACGACGCCAAATAATCCCTTCTTCCGCTTGATAACTTATTTTGGCGATTTGATCTAACGAAACGTATTTACCATTACCTGTATAAACATTAATATTGCGTAAATTACTTAAATTATTTCGGCTCTCAGCATCAACGCGAAAAACAATATCTACCGTTTTATCATCTTCACGAAATTCTCCGCTTTTTACTCCCGACAGAAGTGCCTGCAAGTTTCCAGCTAAGTCCTGACTACTAACCCCTAACGCTCGAGCTTTAGCTTGATCAATTTCCAGTTTTAAGGCTTTACTCTTTTCGTTCCAATCCAAAGCAACTGACTCCAAGTTCTCATCTTGAGCTAATTCATCACTTACTTTATTTGCCAACATTCTTACTTGATCAATTTCTGGTCCACGCACTCTTAACATGATAGGATAAGGATCCGCATTACCAGTTTGAATTACTTTGGTATGCAATCTTACTTCCGTAAATTCTTCAGTAAAAATTTTCTTTATTTTTTTCTCCAG
>DVNI01000092.1 GCA_018714505.1 Candidatus Avacidaminococcus intestinavium | reverse complement strand
CAGCACTTCACTTTGCTAACGGTCCTATGATTTTTATACTTTTAATTAATAATAATAAAGCTCGCGTTCAATAACCGCACCTGTTGCTGGATTAAATTTAGCTTCGCCTTTAAATTTTTCTGTTACAAACTCTGCTTCATAATAAATATTATTCATATCACTCTTTGTCGTAATTACAATATCTTTAGCTGTTGGATATACCGAAAGCAACGCTGCTCTAATATCTTCAAGTGTTTTATTAACTACAGTGCTGCCAAGTACAAATACCGCTCCTTTAATATTAACTTCTTTTACTTTCGATTTAGCAATATCTACTTTAACAAAATATTGCTCAAAGGTTGCCGGATCCTGGAATACAACTTTCATTTCATCGTTATCTTGCTGATAGCCTAATAAACTAGCATCAACTGGCACTTCAACTCTAGCAACTTCTATTGCATCTACTAGTTTGAACTTACTCTCGGCACCTAATGCTACCGATGATACAAGGAAAACCATTAAAGCCAAAAGGGTAACTACGATTTTCTTACTACTCATAATATCCTCTCCTTTATGCGGTAAAATTAACCGCTTGTCCTTTGTACCTATATTGTAACAAAAAAATAATTATTTGCAAATATCTTTAAATTATGCAAAAAGCTACGCTAAAAATTAGCGTAGCTTTTTATTTAAATTTACATAATAATAACGGAACAATATTTTTACCACCAATAAATTAGTTCCCAATATCTTAACTATTTTATGGTGGAGATGAGGGGAGTCGAACCCCTGTCCGAAAGCAATGAAACATGACTTTCTCCGAGCGCAGTCGCTAATTTAAGTTTTCGCGCCTTTGCCGCCTAACGACAGGCTACTCAGTTGCTATCTCGATAAGTTTCCCCGTCAAGTCTCCGAGAATTGACCTTAGGGTATCCCACTAATTGTCGCTTTGTCCACGCCCATGGGAGGAGGAGAGGCAAAGCGTTAGCATTAAGCTGCTAAAGCGTAATCATTTTTTGCGTTTAATTTAAAGTCCAACGTATTGCGGGCAACTGGAACCCCGGCTCGCTTATCATGCCACACCTACCCCCGTCGAAACCAGTACATCCCCGGTTGTAAGCGTAACTTCTGTTACTATTCAAATTCTATCATATTTATCTTTGAAAAACAATCCTATCATAAATTATCTATTCTTCAATAATAACCTTCGTTCCTTCAACGACTTTTGGTAATAATTCTTCTAAATCAGCATTATGCATCCTAATGCATCCTTCTGAAACCATCGTTTTAATCGAAGCAGGATCATGAGTGCCATGAATGCCAATACCATCCCAGCCAGTTTCTAAAGAAATAAACCATGGTCCATATGCTCCTGCAATCTCACCTTTACCATCTTGAAAATCATGTGTCCAATACGACGCATCCAGAACTTCGTCAACGGTAAATTCACCCGTAGGCGTAGTTAAGTCACCCGGGCGCTGTTTTTGTCCTGGATTTTTTCCTACAGCAATATCATATGTATTAATTATTTTGCCTTGTTCTAGTACAACCAGCTTATAATCACTTTTATCAATATGAAGCGTATACTGTGGCGCGTTCTTAGTAACTGGCACAGGTAACACCTCTTCTTGCTTTTCTTGCTTACTATTATCTACGTCATCCTTAACTTCTAACTCTCTGTTGTGGTTTGTTTCTATATCAGTGCTTTCCTTTTGCATAGTAATTTCATTTTGCGTACTATCTTCCAAAGTCATTTCATTATCTTTCATTGCGGAAAAATGATTGAAAGCTATAATGCCAGCAATTAAAATTGCTAGGCCTAATAAAATAGCAATAATAGTTTTGCGTTTTTTACGTTTAGCTCGCTCTGTAGAAAACTCATATTTCATGCAGTTTTACCCCACTATCTATTTCTTTCTTTAAGACTTCTTTCCATTTCGCGCTTAGCGTCTTTTTCAGCCGCCGATTGTCTCTTGTCATAAAGCTTTTTACCTGTTGCTAAAGCCAGTTCTAATTTTACTAAACCATGTGAAAAATATAATTTAAGAGGAATAAGGGACAAACCTTTTTCCTTTGTTTTACCAATTAGTTTACGAATTTCTTCCTTGTGTAATAATAATTTTCTCGGTCTTAATGGATCATGGTTAAATTGATTACCATGATCATACGGGCTTATATGCAGATTATGCACAAAAACCTCAGCTGCTTTATTAATTTGTGCATAGGCATCCTTAAGATTTGCTTTACCTGCTCGCAACGACTTTACTTCGGTTCCCGCTAATTGAATACCAGCTTCATAGGTTTCATGAATTATATAATCATGTCGAGCTTTTCGATTTTCTGCTGCAATTTTTATTCCTGCTTTCGCCAACTTTTGCACCATCCTTGTGTTACGAGTTAAATTTTATCTTTTTTTATTAATTCTTTTAGCCGTTTTTTTACCACCTTTATGTGTTTTACGACCAGTGTTTTTGGTTTTTTTGTGGTTATTAGTACTTGCTCTACTTTTATTACCACTCCCCAGCTGACGCGTGCTACTCGTTTCTCGTTTATTAAGTAATTGATTCTTTAATTTTTCACGCATCGCATCGCTTTGCCCTGCCAGAATGAAATCAATATTTCTTTCGGCTATATTAACCTGCAAAACTTCTATACTAACTTTATCGCCTAGACGATAAATCGTTTTTTTATGCTCACCGACTAAAGCATACCGATCTGCGTGAAATTCATAATAATCATCAATTAAACTTGATATATGAACTAATCCTTCCACACCATTTTCGAGTTCTACAAACATACCAAATGCTGTAACACCAGAAATTGTTCCCTCAAACTCTTCCCCAATGAACATTGACATATACTCTGCCATTTTTAATTCAACAGTTGCTCTTTCAGCCTCAGCCGCCGCTCGCTCTCTAATAGATGAATTAGTTGCTATTTCATCTAACTCATTTTCCAAAATTGTTTTTTCCTTTTCAGCCAATACTGGTTTTTGCAACCAATTACGCAAAAGGCGATGTACTGTTAAATCTGGATAACGTCTAATCGGAGAAGTAAAGTGAGTATAATATTCAGCAGCTAAACCAAAATGTCCAATATTCTCTGTCTGATAGACCGCTTGTTTTAACGACCGCAGCGTTACTGTTGATACCAAACGTTCTTCAGGCCGCCCTACCATTTCATTAAGTGCTTTTTGCACTGCTAATGGTTCTATTTCTGAACTCACCATTAGCCTAACATTAAAGTTATTCAATAGATTAGCCAAATCTGTCATTTTATCTTCACTTGGTAAATCATGTACACGATAAACAAACGGCCATTTTAATTTACTCATATGCTCAGCCACGGTTTCATTAGCAGCTAACATAAATTCTTCAATAACCGATTCTGCTATGCTACGCACACGAGGAATAATTTGAGTTGGTTTACCTAAGTCATCCAAAATTACTTTTTGTTCTGGCAAATCAAAATCAATTGCTCCACGTCGCAATCTTTTACTCCGCAAAATATTACAAAGCTCTTCCATTTCTCTAAGCATAGGTACTATATCTTGATATTTTATTTTAAGAGCTTCATCGTTATTTACCAAAATTTCGCGCACATCATCATAAGTCATGCGATGCAAAACGTTAATAACCCCTGTAAAAATATCATAAGTTTTAACCTGTCCGTCTTGCCCAATAAGCATTTCACACGACATGCATAGACGGTCTTCTCCTGCATTAAGGCTGCAAATCCCATTAGACAGGCGCTCTGGCAGCATAGGAATAACCCGATCAACCAGATAAACACTAGTTCCCCTATGCTTAGCTTCATTATCTACTGCACTTTTATTATGAACATAATAACTCACATCAGCAATATATACGCCTAGCACATAATCTTTACCTTGTTTTTTTACATATACAGCGTCGTCAAGATCTTTTGCATCAGCACCATCAATAGTAATAATTGGTAAAGCTCTTAAGTCGCGGCGCCCTGTAAGTTCCGATTTTTTAATTTTTTCTGGTATACGAGAGGCCGCATTAAGTACTTCTTCTGGGAATTCCAATGGCAAATCATTTTGTTTAATGATAGAAAGTATTTCTAAGCCAACATCACCAACACTACCCAAAACCTCAATAACTTTTCCTTCTGCACTCTTGCGTTCTTCTGGCCATGCAGTTATTTCCACTACGACCTTTTGATTATGCGCTGCTCCACCAAAGCCTTTCCGAGTTATGTATATATCTCGTCCAATTTTTTTATCATCAGGAACGACAAAACCAAAGTCTCCGGTCTTAATGAATGTACCAACAACTTTATTATTAGCCCTTTTAATAATGCGAATAATTTCGCCTTCTCTTTTACTACCAAAAGATTTTGCATCTAATCGAGCCATTACTCGATCATTGTTCATTGCACTTCCTAATGCTCTTGGTGGAATAAATACATCACCATCATCACTTTTATGATCAGGAATAACAAAGCCAAAACCTTTGCTAGTTAATTGAAAGCGTCCCACAACAAGGCCCATCTTCTCTGGTAAGCCATAAGTAGAAAAACGGGTTTTAACAATTTCTCCATTATCTTCTAGTTCCGCTAATACCTGCCAAAACTCTTTAATCATTACCCCTTTTAACTGCAGTTCTTCAATTAGAAGATCACTGCTAAAGGGGGCACTACTATTCTTTTGCATATACGCAAGTATCATTGCTTTAATATCTTTTTTCATCATGCACCTTCGTACATTAATTTTGCTTCAGCCGTAGCAACAATCATTCCCTCAGCTTTAGTCATCTCTGCACTCATTTCTACTAACCTGCCTTTTTGTTTTATTACTTTCGTTCTAACTGTTATCTTCTCACCAATCAATACTGGTTGTTTAAAACGCACTTCTAGTTTTGCAGTATAAGCTGGTTTTCCTGTATGCATATAAAGAAATTGACCCATTGCTTCATCTAGTAAAGTTGAAATTAAGCCACCATGCATACGTCCATCATAGCTTTGATGCTCTTTTTGAGGCACAAATTCTGTTACTAATTCTTCATCATTTTTTTTAAATTTTAGGTGCAAACCTATGGGGTTTTCCTTGCCACACGCAAAGCACCAATCGTATAATTTTCTTTCAACCATCTTGTACTCCTCTATTCCTCTAGAAATTGTTTAATACTGAAAAATACTTGCTTTCTCTCATCACTCAAAGTAAGAATATGTCCACCCTGTTCTACCCATAGCAACTTTTTCTGTTTGCTCCTAATCTTTTGAAAAATATAGTCTGCGCTTTCAGGGCGTACAGTATGCTCTTTTTTCGATTGAATAATCAAACAAGGTCTTGTTATTTTTTTTAGAACATCTTTTTTAATATGTTTAATTAGCCTTAATAAACTATCTAATGCTTTTAATGGCATTACGCTATATGCAACATTATATTGTTCAGGTACTGAATAAGAACGCTTGCCTTTTTTTATCCATTTAATAAAGTTCTTAGCTAAGAAAACTAGTGGTATCCTTTTATCATAAATATAAATAGGGGCCGATAGAAAAACTGCCTTATCTATTTTCTGCTCACTTGCTAACTTCATTGCTAAAAGTGCTCCCATCGATAAGCCAATAACAGACACTTCTCTGCAATCTTTTTGAATTTCTAAATAACACTCCATAACCTTGGCATACCAATCATGCCAAGTTGTTGAATTTAGCTCCTCTGGTGTAGTGCCGTGCCCTGGTAGTCTAACGCCTAAAACAGAATATCCAGCCTGATATAAAAATTCTCCTAAAAGCTTGAGTTCTGCTGGTGAGCCAGTATAACCGTGAATTAATAGTACGCCCTGTTTTCCACTAGGCCAATAATACTGCTCCGCACCATCCATTATTTTTATCACTGGTCTACCGCCTCACTTTCCTTTACTCATTATACCATTTTTTTAGATAATGCGAAAAGAGCAACAAAATAGCG
>DVNI01000091.1 GCA_018714505.1 Candidatus Avacidaminococcus intestinavium | reverse complement strand
GATAAACCGGTTGAATTCCGGTGCGGTCCCGCCGCTGTAAGGATGAGTGAGTTTCATTATGTCACTGAGTTTTTAGTTACTTGGGAAGACGGAACGAGCGATGAATCCGAGCCAGAAGAACTGCCTGTTTCATGAATGAGTACCTTACGAAGGATGAGGGAGCGAGTAAAAAATAAATGCTCTGGCATTATTTTTTTGCCTATTTTAGGATAGAACCCTCCCCGCTAATGGGGAATTTTTTATTTTGTTTAGTATTTATTAAATAATAAACTTAAAAAAGTAAAAGGTGGCGACTCTGTGGGTAAAAAGAAGTTTTTTTCTTATTTAGCACAAATTGTAATTATTTTAGTGGGGATAGGGTTTATAACATTCTCCTTTACGATGCTTAGTACAGAAGATATTGCTAAGCAATTAATTACGGGTTCTGAAGACATTATTGTAACACCAGAAGAAATAGAAGCCGTACGTAAAGAATTGGGGTTAGACCAACCATTTCTCGTGCAATTTGGGAATTGGGTATTTAATGCAGTGCAGGGGGATTTTGGGTTTTCCTATATGGCTAAAAAAGCTGTAACGGATAAAATAATAGAGTGCCTTCCTGCAACCTTGTACTTGACAGCAACTTCGTTAATCATAATGTTAGTAGTTTCTATTCCATTAGGAATTATGTCAGCTGTACACAGGAATCAATTTATTGACTATATTGTGAGAATTGGTGCTTTTTTAGGTGCATCTTTACCAGGGTTTTGGGTAGGATTAATGTTGTTATGGTTTTTTGGCTTAAAACTAGGGTGGTTTCCAATCATTAGTAGTAATGTTGGTTTTAATACGGTTGTGTTACCGGCACTTACCCTTGCGATTGCAATGTCAGCTAAGTATACAAGACAAGTACGTAGTGCAGTTTTAGACGAATTAAATCAAGATTATGTGATTGGTGCTAGAGCACGTGGCATGAGTGAGCACCATATCCTTTATAAAGAAGTTTTGCCTAATGCCATTTTGCCATTGCTTACAATCTTTGGTTTAAGCATGGGATCGCTTTTAGGTGGTTCTGCTGTTGTTGAAATTGTTTTTGGGTGGCCGGGGTTAGGACGTCTGGCTGTTGACGCAATTAATTATCGTGATTTTAAACTTTTGCAAGGAATAGTTGTATGGATTGCTTTTATGTATATGGTAATTAATATTACAATTGATTTGCTATATCTACACTTTAATCCTATTATGCGAAAGAAAGGAAATAACGATGAATAAACTAATCTGGGGACTTAAACACAATCGTTACTTTGCATTTTTTAGCTTTCTCGTTGTATTATTGTTATTAATCGCAATATTTGCGCCTTATATTACAAGTCATGATCCAGTGCAAGCTAACATGAGGAGCGCTTTTCAAGCACCGTCAGCTGAATACTGGTTTGGTACAGACAAGCTTGGAAGAGATAATTTTTCTAGAATTATTTATGGTGCAAGAAATTCATTAAGTGGTGTGCTGATTTTAGTATTTTTGGTGTTTGCGATAGGAACCGCTTTGGGTACGATTGCTGGATATTTTGGCGGCAAAATTGATACGCTAATTATGCGTTTAGCCGATATTATGATTTCATTTCCAGGTGTTATCTTAGCAATTACGGTAGCTGGTATGCTTGGCGGAAGTTTGATTAATTCTGTTATTGCTTTAGTTATTGTAACTTGGCCTAAATATGCAAGGTTGGCACGGAGCCTAGTTTTAAAAATTAGAGAAAAAGATTTTGTTGCGGCTGCCGTCGTAAATGGTGGTACGCCTAGACATATTTTATGGCAACATATTTTACCGAACATTTTACCTTTGATTATTGTAACTAGTGTCACTGATATTGGTTCTTTGATGTTAGAATTAGCCGGCCTATCTTTTCTAGGCTTTGGTATACAGCCACCAGCACCAGAATGGGGTGCGATGATTAATGAAGGACGGCAGCAATTGCAAAATGCGCCGTGGCTCATGATTTTTCCAGGTATGGCAATTTTTATTACTGTAGTTATTTTTAATTTGTGGGGAGACAGTTTAAGAGATGTTATGGATCCTCGCGAAGAATAAATAAAAAAAACAGGAGGTTATTGTTGATGAGTAAAATTATGGGAAGAATTGTAACAATTCTATCAATGGTGCTTGTGGTAGCAGTACTGGTAACTGGTTGTAGTAGTGAAAAGCCAGTTAGTTCAAAGGATATGTTAAAAATGGGGGTTACGAACTTTGCTGATAGTTTAGAACCCACAGATAATTATTTTGGCTGGGTTTTAATGCGTTACGGTTTGGGTGAATGTCTTGTTAAATTTGATGATAAAATGAATTCGGTGCCATGGTTAGCGCAAAAATGGTCAATTGGTGATGATAAGCTAACTTGGACGTTTGAAATTGATGACAGAGCAAAATTTTCTAACGGCAATAAGGTTACAGCTGAGGCAGTTAAATCAGCTTTAGAACGTGTTTTTGAAAAATCTAATAGGGCGCAAACATTCTTTAAATATGAGCAAATTGTTGCTGATGGTCAAAAACTTACCATTAAGACGGAAAGTCCAGTACCAGGTTTGCCAGGAATGCTAGCTGATCCTTTGTTTATTATTATTGATACTAGCGTAACAGATAGAGATTATCGTGTGATGGGACCTATTTGTACAGGACCTTATATGGTGAAAGAATTTAGTAAGGCTAGTGCACAAATGGAAGCAAATCCTCATTATTGGGATGGACCAGTTCCTTTTAAAAATGTAGAAATAAAATCAATTGATGATCCTAATACTAGAGCGATGGCTTTACAATCTGGAGAAGTTGATATTATTGTTAATGTTGCACCTGGTGATTTACAACTATTTAAAAATGATAAGTTTAATGTTTCAGAAATTGCTTCGTTGCGCACTGTTTTGGCACGTCTTAATGTAGGTGAAGGACATTATTTGAGTGATCCTAAAGTAAGAGCCGCTTTGATTAGTGCTTGTGATAGGCAAACTTATGCAGATGTATTGTTGCAAGGTACGTTTTTACCAGGTAAAGCACCAGTGCCACCATCATTAGATTATGGATATGATCAATTAAATGATCCTAATGCTTATAATGTAGAACGAGCTCAACAACTTTTGGCTGAAGCTGGTTGGAAAGACACTGATGGCGATGGTTATGTAGAAAAAGATGGTAAGACATTAGAACTTGATTTTATTTATTATAGTGGTAGACCGGAATTACCTTTGTTGGCTGAAGCAACTCAAGCAGATGCCAAAAAAATTGGTATAAAAGTTAATTTAAAAAATGTTGATTACAATATCTTAGATGGCTTGTCAATTCGTGGTGAATACGATCTTTCGATTTCTAATATTATTACAGCAAACACTGGTGATCCTGAAATCTATTTGAATTGGTACTGGAGAACTAATGTTAATAATAATAATCCACAGAATGGTTCTGGATATAGTAATGCGGAGTTTGATAGCTTGAGCGATAAATTGCGCGTTGAATTTGATGCGTCAAAACGAAAAGAATATATTATTGGTATGCAACAAATTTTGTTAGATGATGGTGCGTGCTTATTCTTTGCTTATCCTACGACGAATATGGTTAGCAGCTCTTCTATAAAAGGAGCAAAAATATTACCAGCTGATTATTATTGGTTGACCAAAGAAATTTCAGCGGCAAATTAGTTTTATTACAATAATTCTTGCTAAATAAGAGGGCTACAGTATGCTATTACAAGTAAAAGACTTAGAAATTTCATATGGTAGAAACAAACCTGTCTTGAGCGAAGTAAGCTTTGATCTCAAGCAGGGAGAGGTGCTTGCTATCGTAGGTGAAAGTGGCAGTGGGAAAACAACTGTTATTAGAGCTATTCAAAACTGCCTTCCTATTGGTGGTAAGGTGAATCATGGAGAAATCATTTTTAAAGGAAAAGATCTCTTGAAGCAGAGTACAAAAGAGAAACGTAATTTGTGTGGCACAGAAATTTCTATGATTTTCCAAGATTGTGGTAATATGCTAAACCCTGTTAAAACAGTTGGCGAACAGATTTATGCATATTTAAAAAACCATGGAATTATCGATAAGAAAGAAGCGCATGAGCAAGCGATTAAGATGATTGAACGAGTAAAACTGCCTAATCCGGAAAATATTTTACGTAGCTTTATTTTTGAACTTTCTGGTGGTATGCGCCAAAGAGTTGGTATTGCCATGGCTTTAGCTTTAAATCCTTGTTTGCTCCTTGCAGATGAACCAACTAGTGCGTTAGATGTTACGACACAAGCGCAAATAATTAAAGATATGATGCAAATGAAGGAAGAACTTGGTGTATCAATTATTATTGTTACTCATAATATTGGTGTTGCCGCACATATGGCTGATAAGATCATGATTATGAAAGAGGGGCAAATCGTTGATTATGGTTCGAAAGAACAGATTATTAACGGTTCCAATAATTCCTATACTAGACTTTTGCTGGATGCAATACCTAAACTTGGAGACAAAACCCATAAGGGTAAAACAGAACTAACAGAACTAACTAGAGCAGATGTATTGCTAGAAACTAAGGATCTTACCAAAGAGTTTGCGATATCAGAAAATGCTAAAATTGTAGCTTGTAATAATATTTCGCTAGATGTTTATCGTGGTAAAACCTTAGGGATTGTTGGTGAGAGTGGCTCGGGAAAAAGCACGCTGGTCAAGATGATTGTCCAGATGTATAAACCTACTTCTGGCAGTGTGTATTTTATGGGCGAGGATATTACTAAGTTGAGTGGTAATAAAGCAAGGCAAAATCGTAGACGTATTCAAATGGTATTCCAAGATCCGACTGCATCCTTTAATCCGAAGATGCTAATTAAAGATATTATTTGCGAGCCGCTACAGAACTTTAATCTTATTAAAAGAGATGAGGTGCAGGCAAAAGCTGAAGAAATGCTACAACAGGTCGGTTTACCAGTAGAATTTGCTAATCGTTATCCTCATAGTATGAGTGGCGGACAACGACAACGTGTTGCTATTGCACGAGCATTAGTGCTTAATCCAGAAATTATTATTTTTGATGAGGCAACTTCGGCATTAGACGTCTCAGTACAAAAAAGTATTATTGATCTTTTGAAAGATTTACAGAAAAAACATAATATAACTTATATCTTTATTTGCCACGATTTAGCGCTTGCAAATCAGGTGTCAGATGAGATAGCTATTATGTATTTAGGTAGTGTTATGGAAAAGGTTTCTGATATTTGTGAAGATTGCCTGCATCCTTATTCTAAATCATTACTGGATTCTGTATTTGATGTAAATTATAGTAATGATAAAAGGCAAGCTTAATATTTGATACAAAACTTACAAAGTTAAAGTAAATATTTTTTAAAATTAGTAATTTTTTATTTTGCTTGACAGAATAAAAAGGTTTTGTTAACATTCTACGTATATCAAAAACATATGTAATTTTAAAAGTGATGATTGGGAAGAAAAACAGTGTGTGAAATTACAGAGAGCCGATGGTTGGTGAAAATCGGTATGGAGCCCTGATTGAGTAAATCACCCATGAACTGACTGGCGAACGAAATAAGTATTCTTATTTCAAATAGTTTAGTACGCAGCAGCTGCGTTAAGGCTGAACTGATTGTTAGATCGGTTAGAAAAGTTATAAGTTAGGGTGGTACCGCGTATTTTATACGCCCCTGCTGATGCAATTGCATCGGCAGGGGCGTTTTTGTTTTTTGCTATATAACCATAATGATGGTTAATATAAATTATATTTGAAAAGGATGGAGTGAAAATGAACAATGTAGGCAAGAGCACTGTTGCCGTAACGGCTCGCTATGAAGAACCAACGAAAAAGAGGGTGGCCTTAGTAATTATCTTGTTGTTTACGGTGCTCGTGGCTTATTTAGATCGGGTAAACGTTTCTGTGTTAATTGCTGATCCCGCTTTTTTGGAAGCCATGGGAATTAATGGAAAACCATTTGAGATGGGACTATTAACTTCTTTCTTTGTAGCATCTTACGGCATTGCTAATTTTATTTTAACGCCGTTTGGTGACAAATTAGGTGCTAGGAAAACAATGATTTTAGCATTGTTATTATGGGCAATTTCTTCTGTTATTGGAGGCTTAGCTCAATCTTTTGGTATTATGTTGGCTAGCAGGATCTTGCTTGGTTTGGGGGAAGGTTTGCACTTCCCTATGCAAAGTAAATTTGTTAAAAACTGGTTTCCACCACATGAACGTGGTAGGGCCAATGCTACTTGGATCGTAGGAATTATGGCAGGACCTGCGATTGCGATGCCGTTTTTTACAACAATTATTGATACTTTTGGTTGGCGTGATAGCTTCTTTGCTTTGGCGGCCATTGGTTTAATTCCTGTTTATCTATTATGGGCACATACTGCTGATAAGCCTGCTGATCATAAAGGTGTTAACCAAGCAGAGCTACTATATATTGAGGAAGCCTTGGCTAAAGAAGCGGCAGAGGAGCAACAAAAAGATGTAGAAGAGAAACCCTCTTTAAGTCAGACATTAAAGATGTTGGCTGGTAATTATAAGTTTATCTTGATTACCCTATATTATACTTGCTTAGGATCAATTTTGTGGGGTGCTATGGCTTGGCTACCCTCATATTTAAAAATGGCAAGGGGCTTTAGCTGGAGCAGTATGGGCATTTGGGCTTCAATGCCTTATGTTTTTGGCATTATTTGCATCATGGCATCAGGTTATTTGGGGGACAAATATAATCGCCGCGCCTTATTATGTGCAATCTCAATGTTTTCCGCAGCGGTAGGTATTTATCTTGGTGCACAAGCAGTTGATAATGTAGCGGCAGCGATGTGGCTGACCTTTGGTGTTGGTGCTATTGGTTTTGGAATTTCACCAGCATGGACAATACAACAACGCATTATTCCTTCTCATTCTGTAGGGACTGCTGGAGGTATTATGAATGGTATCACGAATATTTATTCGGCTTTGATTCCGGCTATTATTGGCTGGTTGATTGCGTTTACTGGAACATATAACGCTGGACTGATGGTTCTTGTAGCGAACGGTTTATTTGCTACGGTTTGTGCAATACCACTGGTTTTAAAAAAATATTAAACTACTTTGAATGCGCTTAACGCATTTAGCTCAGTAATGAGTAATATAAAATAATGGAGGCTTTAAAATGAGTTATACTATTTTATTTCCAAATTACACAATTGGAGAAAATCCTTTTACAGAAGTACCGAATATTTGCCAAAGGTATGGTACTAAGATTACGGTCATTGGAGGCAAAACAGCACTTAGTAAAGTTGCAGCTGATTTGGAAAAAGCAGTAGAAGGTAGTGAGCTAGAAATTCTAGATATGTTATGGTATGGTGGAGAAGCCACTTTAGAGCATGTAGCTACTTTGAAAAATAACCCTGCAGTACAAAATGCTGATATGTTATTTGCAGTTGGTGGTGGCCGTGCTATTGATACCTGCAAAATGCTTGCTCATGATCTTAACATGCCATTTATGACGGTACCGACCATTGCCAGTACCTGTGCTGCTTGCACGGGTGTAGCAGTTTATTATTATCCTAATGGTGAATTTAGAGATTTGTATTTATCGGATGTTCCAGCTAATCATATTTTCATTCCAACACAAGTTATTGCCGCAGCTCCGGATGAATATCTGTGGGCAGGTATTGGTGATACATTAGCTAAACACTATGAATCGGTTTTTTCTTCGCGTAATGATGAGCTAGAGCACTTTAATGCGCTAGGTGTAAACATTAGCACGATGAGCGCTGAACCACTAGTTAAATATGGTAAACAAGCAATGGAAGATAGCAAGAAAGACCAAACTAGTGCGGCAATGGAGCAAATTATTTTGGCAATTATTGTTAGCACAGGGTTAGTTTCGAATCTAGTTATTAATGATTATAATAGTGCTCTTGCTCATTCCATTTATTATGGTTCGACTGCAGTAGATGCCGTAGCAGAAAAGCATTTGCATGGTGAAATTGTTGCGTATGGAGTACTCGTGCTCTTGATGCTTGATCAGCAACAAACAGAATTAGAACGCATCTTTAGATTTAATAAAAGCATAGGTTTGCCTACTAAATTAGCGGATCTTGATATTACAACTGATGAAGACTTAGAAAAAGTGCTTGATAAGGCAGTGGCAACTAAAGATATTGAACATGTGCCATATGTAATCACAAGAGAGATGATTAAGAAGGCAATTCTTGATTTAGAAGCCTATAATTTAAATAGTTAAGTTTATTATAAGGATAGTTATTTAAAAGTAATAAAAAAATAGTATTATTGTTTTAAAAGACTTAGCATCTTGCTAAGAAACGGGTTATAGCAAAAATAAGTATAAGAAAAGCTCGTACACTTAAGAATAAGTGTACGAGCTTTTTATTTTGCTCTTGCTTAAATATCCAGAATTTTACCAGGATTAAGAATGAGATTAGGATCCATAGCTTGTTTGATAGAACGCATTACTTCAAGTTCAGCTGGTGCTGTGAACTCGGCCATTAAAGCTTTGCGTTTAAAGCCAATACCATGTTCACCAGAAAGGCGACCACCTAATTTATAGACTTCGGTATATAGCTCTTTTTGGAAAATGCTGATTTTTTCTTCCCATTCATCATGGGTAAGATGCTCATTTTTGAGGATATTTAGATGGATATTGCCATCGCCAGCATGACTAGCAATTCTAGTAATTAAGTCATATTTTTGTGCTAAAGCTAAAATCTCTTGAATGATGAGAGGACCTTGATCCACAGGGACTACGATGTCTTCTTTACAAACAATGATACTTTCGGCTCTAACGGCTTCAGCGAAAGCTTTGCGAGCTTGCCAGATTTTGGCAGAGTCAGCGACCAAAACGCTACTAGCGCCATTTTCCGTACATAACTCATCAAGGAGCACCATTTTTTCATCTAGGTCATCTTCACTAGTGCCTTCGACTTGGATAATGATATAATTGCCATTTGCACTATCAGGTAAGCTTTCGTTAAGATAACGTTCTACTGATTTGATTGTAATGTTATCCATAAATTCAACGCAAGTTGGAGTAATACCGGCTTTAATTACTTTATTAACAATGCTAATTGCTGCATCTACAGTAGGGAAAACAGCTAATAAGTCAACCATGTATTTAGGATTTGGTAATAATTTTACCGTAGCTTTTGTAATGATTCCTAGTGTGCCTTCAGAACCCATGATTAATTGTTCTAGGCTGTAGCCAGTGGTCATTTTGTTTAAACGTGCTCCTAAATTTAAAATCTCGCCTTTAGGAGAAACTACTTCGATTTCATAAACTTGATGACGGGTTGTACCATATTTAACAGCTTTATTACCGCCCGCATTAGTTGCAATATTACCGCCAATAAAACAACTATCACCACTGCAAGGATCGCCTGCGTAGAAGAGGTCTATTTCATTAACTGCTTTTTGTAAATCATCAGTACGAACACCTGGTTCTACGGTTGCATACATTGCCTCTGCATTTATTTCTAAAATTTTATTCATTTTTTCAAGTGCTAGAACCAGACCACCATAAATAGGAACAGCGCCACAGGCAAGACCAGTACCAGCACCGCGAGGTACAACTGGAAACATTTTTTCATTAGCTAATTTTACGATGGCGGCCACCTCTTCTGTTGTAGAGGCAAAAGCTACGACTTCCGGCATATGGTGGTAAGCTGGATCGGTAACTTCATCGTGCGAATACGGCTGCATCAATTCCTCCGAGGTTAGCACATTATCAGCACCAACAATTTGTTTAATAAGTGCTAAGGTTTCAGTTGTAATTTTTTGATAATTCATTCAAGCAACTCCCTTCGTCAATATAATTATAATAGACCAATCCAACGCCAGTAAGTTAAGACAACGATGGAAAAGAATCCTGCGCCTAAAATACTCATTAGAGCACCTGTTTTCATGAGTTCTCGTTCTGAAATATGGGGTGTACCGACAATTACGGCATTTGGCATATTACTGACTGGCAATAAATATTGGTGTTGCATATTCATGCCTAAGACTAGTGCCATGATTAAAGGATCAGCGCCAACAGTACCAGCAAAAGCAATTACGATGGGTGTGAGTGCTGTTGTTTTAGGACCACCGCCAGTAAAGAGAATTTGTAAGAAGGTTACAATCCAAATTAAAGCGATGATTTGCATCGTGCTAGACAATGGTATTAATGGATAAAGTAAGGTATTGGCAAGCCACTTAGCAGCACCAGAAGAAACTAGTACTGCACCTAGAGAAAGTCCGCCACCATATAAGACATAGACGCTCCAAGGAATTTTGGCTTGTGCTTCTTTCCAATCCATAACACCGATACCTGGCAAAAGTAAGAGAATAACAGAAAGTAGGCCAACGGTAACAACCGGTATTTTAGTATAAGTATCTGTAGCCCAAAGGCATAACGTGAACAAAAAAATCACTAAAGTATAAATTTCTCGTTTGGTAATCGGCCCCATGGCCGTAAGTTCTTTTTGTACGTAAGAACCACCGTCACCAATATTTTCCACTTCCGGTGGATACATAATTTTAATAAGAAAAACAGAGATGAAACCTAGTAAAAAAGCAGGTGGACCACCGACTTTAAACCATTCTGCCCAAGTAACTAAGGTGCCAGTTGCGTTTTGAATCAGGCCGACAGTGATAGGGTTAGCGACGTGAGAGGTTAAGACACCGATACTCATCATTGTTCCACTCATTGCTACAATTAAGAGCAGCGCCTTTACAATATTACTTTCCCCTTCTTTAGCTTTAAAAGATTCGCCAATACCAAGGATAATAGGTAACATTAAAAGAGTACGTGCAGTAATTGAAGGAACAAAAAAAGTTAAAAGAGCAATAGAAGCTGCGATAGACCAATAAATGCGCGAACTTACTCCTTTGGATAAAGCGACTAAATGTAAGGCGATTCTCTTAGATAAACCGGAATATTCCATGACACCCGCCATAAGAAAACCAATAACAATGAGCCACAAAGAGGTACTAGAAAAACCAGAAAAGGCCTGATTTAAGTTTGCTGCGCCCGTAATAGTGAGCATAAAGACAATCATTAAACCACTTAATGCCCCTTCAATACAGCCCGTAATCCAAACGGCAATAGCGAAGACGCCAACTGCTAAGGCCATTTTACCAGCAGCTGGTAGTGCATCTGGAGTTGGTAAGACCCAACCGACGATTAGAAATAATAATAGAGCAAGAATTAGGTGGGATACTTTTTTGTTCATTAAAGGTCATCTCCTACTATTTTCAATTATCATTACTCCTTATTATTTGCAAAAAAGCGGGCTATGTCAACTAAAACTTAGTGATTTTAGGTACTATTTTCCTAAAAAGTGATAATTATATCAAAAATCATTAAAAAAGGTAAGAATTAACCTTATTAAGTAATTTGTTCGCTGTAATTAAATAAGAAAAAGGAGTTTTTAATAAGTGCTTTAACTCGCCTGTCTACAGATTTTAGAGGATGAAATTTTGACAAAAATACCAGATGTTGATAGAATATTTAAACTCATATTGGTATATCACCATATATTTTGATATACTTTAAGGAAGAAAGAAGGTTTTGTTATGCAGAATGTATATTTTGATAATGGAGCTACAACTAAAGTTTTGCCGCAAATAGCTACGGCTATGGCTGATGCTATGGTAAATAATTATGGCAATCCTTCTAGTATCTATAGATTAGGACAGCAAGGCAAAGAAGTGCTTGATGATGCACGGGAAAGAGTTGCGGAGCTGCTCACGGCTTCACCTAAAGAAATTATTTTTACCGGTGGTGGTAGTGAAGGCGACACAATGCTCTTACGTGGTGTGGCACAAGCGTTTAGTACAAAAGGAAAGCATATTGTGACAACTGCTGTTGAACATCATGCTATTTTACATACTTGTCAGCAATTAGAAAAAGAAGGATTTACTGTTACATATTTACCAGTTGATGAGCAGGGGCTAGTTGCACCAGAAACAGTTGAAGCGGCCCTTACTAAAGAGACTATTTTGATTTCTGTAATGTATGCAAATAATGAAATTGGAACAATTATGCCGATTAAAGAAATTGGCGCTATTGCTCGTAAACACGGCATTTTGTTTCATACTGATGCTGTACAAGCCGCAGGGCACATTCCAATCGATGTGCAAGCAGATAATATTGACTTATTGACGCTTACCGCACACAAATTTCATGGACCAAAAGGTACAGGTGCTGTTTACATAAGGCAAGGTATTACACTCAAACCTCTTATTTATGGTGGTGCGCAAGAAAAAGGCTTGAGAGCTGGTACTGAAAATACGTCAGGTATTCTAGGTTTAGGTCTAGCATGTTCACATGCAGTTGAGCATATGCTGGAGAATAGAAGAAAAATTACAGCATTACGTAATAAACTCATAGACGGTATTAGGAGTAATATTAGCGGAGTTAGATTAAATGGTCACCAAGAGCAACGTTTACCTAATAATGTAAATTTTAGTATTAGCGATATTGAAGGAGAGACACTTTTGCTCTTGCTAGATTTGGCAGGGATTGCTGCCTCCAGCGGATCAGCTTGTTCAGCAGGGGCTTTAGATCCGTCACATGTTCTACTAGCAATTGGTTTGTCACCTGAATTAGCACGCGGTTCGTTGCGACTTACCTTATCGGAGTTTACAACAGAGGAAGAAGTAGACTATTTGTTGGTAGAATTGCCTAAGATTGTTGAACGGTTGCGTTTTAGTCAACTCGGAATAAAGAAGATAGGAAAGGTAGAAAAGGATGTCAAACTTAGATAGTAATAAAATAAATAGTGAATCACAGGGACATTCTAACAAGAAAGTAATGGTGGCGATGAGCGGAGGAGTAGACAGCTCTGCTGTTGCTGTGCTTTTACGTGAAGAGGGTTATGATGTAGTTGGCGTAACTTGTCGTATGTTCGTTAATGAGGAAATAGGAATTGTGGGCGAAAGTCGATGCTGTTCTCTGGCTGATATTGAAGATGCAAGACTAGCATCGCGTAAAATTGGTGCGCCACATTACACCTATAATATGGGAGAAAGTTTTAAGCAAACAGTGATTGAACCTTTTGTTGCAGATTATGAAGCAGGTAGAACACCTAATCCCTGTATTAATTGCAATAAATATGTGAAATTCCCAGAACTTTTGCAACGCGCACTGTTGTTAGGTATGGATTACTTAGCCACAGGCCATTATGCAAAAGTTTATTTTGATGAACAAAGAAATCGTTGGCTTTTGGCTAGAGCAGAAGATTTATCGAAGGATCAAACTTATATGCTCTATGCACTAACTCAACATGAATTAAGCCATTTGTTGTTTCCATTAGGTAATTTACAAAAGACGCAAGTGCGCCAAAAAGCAACTTCTGCGGGACTAATTAATGCTGATAAACCAGATAGTCAGGATATTTGTTTTGTGCCAGATGGTAATTATGCCGGCTTTATCGAGTTTTATCGCAAAGAATCAGCTAAACCCGGAAATTTTGTTTTAGCGGATGGTACAGTTATCGGTAAACATAAGGGGCTTATTCATTATACGGTAGGGCAACGCAAAGGTTTAGGTATTGCTTACGCTTATCCACTGTATGTTTTGGCAAAAGATGCTAAGCAAAATACGGTTATTGTTGGTCCGGACAGTGAACTTTATCAAAGTAGTTTCTTTGTTACAGACTGTAATTTGATTGCAGTAGAAAAGCTAGAGCAGCCCTTAGAGATAACTTGCAAGACTCGCTATCGGATGAATGCTATGCCGGCTGTGATTGAGCCAGTTGCTGATGATAAGATTAAAGTAACATTTATAGAACCGCAGCGAGCTATTACTCCAGGTCAAGCAGCGGTTTTTTATGATGGTGATATCGTCATTGGTGGCGGCACAATTTTGGAAAAGG
>DVNI01000090.1 GCA_018714505.1 Candidatus Avacidaminococcus intestinavium | reverse complement strand
GATTCGGACATAGCATTGAGGAGGGAATGATTGCCCATCAACTTACGGCACCAATGCGGGAAGGTTTATTTGTCAGCAAAGAATATGCGCAAAGATATGGTGTGCCTCAATCCATAGCGGATCTCAAAAATCACCGATTTATCGGACATCGGTTTATGACGCATAATCGTTTAAACCCATTAACTTTAAATATTGACGGTGAAGAACGGCAAATTGCACTTGAATCACAATTAATTTTTAATGACACTGAAATAATGATGGATGCAATTATACAAGGAATGGGAATTGGCAGAATCTTTGACTTACGTTATCAACAGTTAAACCTACAACAGGAATTAATCCCGGTATTAGAACCTTATTGGCGATCATTTCCTGCTTTTTATCTCTATTATTTTCCTAAACATCAACAATTAAAACGAGTAAAAGCAGTGATTGAGTTTTTGTTGGGGGAGAGGAGTAAATTAGCCAAATGGTAAGTACAGTAGGTTTTCTCCTACTGTACTTCTTATTAGCAGAATTTTTCACCATTAAAGGAAGCTTGATATATTCTTTCAATATCTGCTTTTTGTAGAGCTAGAGGACTACGACTTAACAAACGCTTTTGTAAAAAAGCGGCATCTGTAAGTGCAGGTATTGCAGATGATGGGATATTAAACTCTTTTAAGGTGTTAGGAATTCCTACTGAAGCTACGAGTTGTTGTAGCACCTTGATACATTTAATAGAGGCTTCTTCTGCGGTTAGATTTTGAGCATCGTAGCCTAGAGCTTGGTATATATCCTTTAATTTTTGCTCACAAGAGTGTCGAATATATCCCATAACGTAAGGAAGCAGAACAGCATTAGATTCACCGTGTGCTATATGAAATTGTCCTCCAAGTGGATAAGCGAGAGCATGTACTGCAGCGCAGCCAGCATTAAAGAAAGCTAAACCTGCCAAATAACTGCCATAGCTCATATCTGTTCTTGCTTGTTTATCTTCTCCATTGTTTACTGCCTGTAATAAGGAGCGTCCAATTAATTTTATTGCCTGTAAAGAAAGCGGTTCGCTAATAGGCGTTGCTAAAACAGACACATAAGATTCAATAGCGTGTGTTAGCGCATCAATACCGGTAGCCGCGGTGACTCTCGGTGGAACGGATATTGTAATTTCTGGATCCACGATGACAATATCTGCTAACAAAGCATCATCAACAACTACATCTTTACTGTTTTCTAAAGATAATACGGAAATATTAGTCACTTCTGATCCCGTTCCTGATGTTGTTGGTAACATAAATTTTGGTAGACTAGGCTTAACAATTTTAAGCATACCGGTAAGGTTTAAATAGTCTTCAACTTTCCCTGCTTGCGGAGTCAGTGCAGCAACTAACTTCGCTAAATCTAATGCACTTCCACCTCCAATTCCTATAACTAAATCAATAGCGTGTTGGCGAGAAAATTGAACTAATTCTTCCCCAATGGATAATGGAGGTTCGGCAACAACGTTTGTATTAATGATGCAATTTATGCCTAAATCAGAGAGACTTTTTTCTATTTTCGGAATAAGCCCAATTTTTGCTAAGATAGGATCCCCAATAATAAGTACATTTTTTGCATTTAGTTTTTGTACTTGTTCTGGTAATAGGGATAAGCAACCCCAGCCATGATAATTTGTTTGTACAAAAGTTGTTTTAATCATTTGCTTCCTCCGATAATTGTTTTTGATGATCTTTAGTGAATGTAAAATCTATTTCACCGATGAAGAAATCTTTACCATAGATAAATAAGCACAATAGGATGCCTGCTGCAAATGCCCAGGAAGCACCTTTTACACAAAGTAGTGCGGCGATAATTCCGGCGATACCGAGGTCTTTGCCACTTTTAGCCTCAAGAATGCCAATTTTCATATTGACATAGCCTTGAATTAGTAATGTTAGAGCAAGAGCGACACCAAGAATCGGTTCGACTAAACTAATGATAGGCATACAAAGTAAACCTGTATTAGTTCCCCAACGGAATGAGCCAATTCCTCCCCAGAAAGATTGCATCGCTTGTCGTCCTTTCTTCCAGCGCTCTACCATCACAACTTGCATTGCAGACCAAATAGGACCGCACATCGTAACATCTGGACCAAAAATACTCATAAAAGCATTTCTTCCTCCAAAGATAAGATGGGCTCTGTTGGCATGATATTCGACTTTATCATCAGGTCGAAAAGTTTGCCCAGATGAAATTAAAGCTCTGTTTTGCAGTATGTCGCCAAATAAGACGATATATGCGGCCAGTACGGTTGGAATAGCCGAAATGTACATTTCAAAAGGAGGAAATCCGATACCAAAAACACTATATTCATTCCATAAAGTGACAAAATCCGGAGTAGAAAATCCCCATTTTATTGTTGGTAGTGGAGCTTCTGAAAATATAGGAGCAATGATAACAGCTAACAAAATGATCGGTAGAATACCTAATTTTCCAATGGTAGCAAGAATAGTAGACTTTTCTTGTAATTTGGAAAAATGATTTGAATAAAGAAGGTAAAAGGCAATTCCGACACAAACGGTAATTGAGTATGGGAAAGTTTCAAATCGCCCACCAACTTTAAAAATAGAAATAATTGCTGCTAAACCAGCACCAATAATGATTCCGGCTTTAATGGCAGAGGGAATAATTTTTACAATTTTTTGTGATAAACCAGTAACACCTAAAAAGAGAGATAAAATTCCTAATGTCATTTGAAAGGCAATAAGAGCATGTGTCCTTTCTATTCCCATAGGAAATTGTTGACAATAAGCCATAATTAGAGGAATTGCAGGAGTAACCCAACCGGGGACACAAGGATCTCCTAATAAATGGTGTGTAAGATATAAAAGACCATTCAGCATTACAATGGCAAGAGCTACTTCAAAAGGCATTCCTAGAAGAGAAGTTAAAAGAGGGATGGCTGCTAAATCTACAGCACACATAAGCAATCCTTGACAGTAATCAGGCAATTCGATCCTATAGTGTATGAACGGAAGCCTTAATTGAAATGGACCTAAAGGAATATAGCTATTTTTGGACATAAATATCCTCCTGTATATAAAAAAATGAATGCGTAACCATTTTTTTGGTTACGTATTCATAATGAAAAGAAAGAAACAAATAAGCAATATGTTTAAAACAAAAATTTCACATTTGTGATGAAGATCACTTTTTATACAGGAAATATTGATAAGATTATTAAGAATTTTATAGTTTTCGGGTTGAACCCCTTAGATAGAGTGTTGTCGGTTTAGTAATGCGAGGCGTTTGATAATAGATATTTTGTTCTTTAGCTTCAATCAATGAAATTAGTTCTTGTATAGCAATTAATCCTAAACGGCTATTATCTTCTGTGCCAATTGTAGTTAGTTGAATTAACTTATTTTTACTGATATCTACATTATCAATTCCAATCACACTGATCTGATCAGGAACGGAAACACCAAGAGAAATTAAAATATCAATTGCGTCAATAGCAATAGAATCAGTTGCGGCACAAATTGCAGTTGGTAATCTCTGACTATGAACCAAAGTGGTTAACATATTATGTAAATCAGGTTTATCTAATTGTTTGTAATTAATTGCCCTAATACGAAGATCGGAATATTTTAATTTAAATTTTTCATAGGCTATCTTAAATCCCATTAGCCTGTTTCTAAATGTACTGACTATATCAGTAGCTCCGATCCATAAAATATCCCTATGACCATAGTCTATAAGATGTTCTAATGCTTGTTGACCAGCGAGAGTATTATCAATTTCAACAAAATTTCCAGCATATTCATGCTTTCGGTTAAAACTGATGAACGGAATGTCTAATTTCTTTAATCTATTGATAATAGGATCATTAAATAGAATGCAAGATAAAATAAGCCCATCAATTTTGTTACTCAATGCCAAATCATAAGCTTCGGACGTGTTCTCTGTAGTAGTAAAATGGACATTGACTTTATATCCTACTTGGGTTGCGAAATTCACAATTTCTGATGTTGTATCAACATAAAATGGGTTATGTAAAGGACCGGATATTAAAGAAATAGTATGAGTCTTTTGGCAAACCAAATTCCTAGCATTGGCATTAGGGATATATCCTAAGTCTTCTATTGCTTTTAATACTCTTAATCTAGTAGGCTCTTTTACTGTATTTGGTGCATTTAGAACTCTAGAAACAGTTGTCTGTGATACACCCGCTTTTGCTGCAACATCTTTAGACGAAACCATAAAATCTATTTTGGAAATAAAGAATATACCTATTTTGCAGGAAATAATAAAAAATTACTATGAAATTTTTGGAGGTAAATTGGAATTGGTTGCGGGGGCTGGATTTGAACCAACGACCTTCGGGTTATGAGCCCGACGAGCTACCAAGCTGCTCCACCCCGCGTTAGATGTGCGTTACTATACACTCTTTCTGATTTTTTGCAAGATTTTTTTAAAAATTAAAGTTTTTTTTGATAAAAAATAGACAAAATGGTGCTTTTATTTTCGATATCGATAGTGAGTGCTTTCGTTATAGAAAGAGCGATAGAATAAATGCGGCTAAAAAATATTCATTTGGGATAAGCAAAGAATAGCACCAAGCATCAATTTATATGATGATGTTCTTTAGTGTTATAAAAGGTTCAATAAAAATTGATAGCGTCTTATTTGGATAAAACCAGCCAGATTTAGTCATTTTTTACGTTAAATTTGTTAAATCTTGTAACATTTTAAAATGAATTCGTGTGTAAATCGTGTGCAATTCATTTCTTTAGTGATCATTTTGGATCATTAAACAGGTGATATTATAACATTCAATACTGTATAAATACACAGTAATTATATTGCAAGAAATGGCATTGATTTTATGTATCTATATGATTTAAAAAGGCATAGTAGACAAAATTGTTGCTAAAAAGTGGCTTAAAGCCTTATAGTACAAGGCTTTAAGCCCTCTTTTTGAAATATGAATAAAAAACTGCCCATTTTGCCAAAGTGCAGAAATAAAGAAACATGGCAA
>DVNI01000089.1 GCA_018714505.1 Candidatus Avacidaminococcus intestinavium | reverse complement strand
CCCTTCATATTTTATTGTAATCATCTTCGATTCAGCAGCAGAACCTTGTCCAACAGCAAGAATTGCTCCCATACCTTTGGCCTCAAGTTCTTTTTCCGCAAGAACCTCAATTGATAAATCATACTCAGCAGCAATCGCTACTGCTTCTTCAGCCAAAGTTTCTGGTTTAACTAGATTGCCCGGTCTATTAATCAGATTTCTGCTCCAGGCAATATTAGAAGATAAAATATAGGCTTCCTTTAAAAGATCTGCACACTTTTCTATCTTGCTTAAGATTAAAAGCTCTTTAAACTGAACTTCCTTTTGCTGACTTTTTAATTCTGTAAAAGTATATGCTCCCAGCAACATTCCTTCTAAAATAGCCGACAAATAATCTTCTTTAGTAGCATCAAATAAATAATCACAATATATACCAATACTTGTTTCTGGTAATTCAGCAATCACTCTCGCTGCATTGCCAGTCAATTTACGCAAAACATTACTGCTTAAATCTTTTTTATCTGGTAACCCCACTAACACTACTCTCTGCAAGCCTGTCTTTAAAGTTGCATAAAAAGTAATTGTTTTGCCTTCAAACCAATTATTTTGGTAAGTAAGCAGAATCTTTTCGATGAATAGATTTAATTCTTCACTTAAATGTACTTTTTGATTTTTATGTATAAAAACAAGTAAAATTTCTTGTTGTATTAGCTGTTTAAGATCGGTACTAGTACCTAGTGATATATACGGAAAGTTTTTACATTCATTTTTTATAACAGACATTCTAATCACACTCCAAATTTTTTAGATGAAAAATCTGCCATTCAAAAGAACGGCAGATTAATATTTAATGTTTAATTAAATCATATTCTTTAAGAACTTGTGCTACTTGCTGATGTTCTTCAACGGACATTTTAACAAGCGGTAAGCGAACTGGTCCTGCCTTAATCGGAGTTACTAACGATACCGACTCTTTAACGGGAATTGGATTTGTCGTAACAAACATAGCATGAGCTAAAGGTAACATTTTTGTATTAATATCCATTGCTTCTTTTACTTTACCAGCTTCAAATGCTTGCATTAAATCTTGCAGCATCTGTCCACCGATGTTGCTCAGTACACTGATTAAACCAGTAGCTCCAACAGACATAAACGGTAAAATCAATACATCATCACCACTATAAATACTAAAATCTTTAGGTAAAAGCGAATAAAGTTCCGCTACTTGAGCTACGTTACCAGCCGCTTCTTTAATCGCAACGATATTTGGACAATCTTTAGCTAAACGTGCAACTGTTGCTGGCAAAATATTAGAAGATGTACGTGGAGGAACATTATAAATAATCATTGGTAATTTTGTACTATCAGCTATCGCTTTAAAATGACCATAAAAGCCTTCTTGTGGCGGTTTATTATAATAAGGCCCAACGACTAAAAGGCCATCCACACCTATTTTTTCAGCTTGCATAGACATTTCAATGCTAGCTGCTGTATTATACGAGCCGGTACCAGCAATAACAGGTACTCTTTTATTAATTCTTTTAACCACTGTCCTAAACATTTCTAGCTTTTCTTCTGTAGTTAAGGTTGGTGATTCACCCGTTGTTCCACAAACGACCAAACCATCAGAACCGTTAGCAATTAACCATTCCGCCAAATCTCCTAAGGCAGTAAAATTAACACTACCATCCTCGTTCATGGGTGTCACCATAGCTGTAAGTATTCTTCCAAAATAAGGGTTTTTCATAAAAAATCCTCCCATTTCATTAAATTACAAACCAAAAGCATCATGTAATGCTGTCACTGCATTATTAAGTTGTTCTTGATGCACAATTGCTGAAATCGTGGTATCTGAATCGACCATTTGTAAAATAGTAATACCATTTTCAGTTAAAGCGGCAACAAAAGTAGCCATGATTCCATGTACACCACGCATACCTGAGCCAACAATAGAGACTTTTGCACAATCATTATGCACCTCGAAATCAAAACCATCATTGGTTAATAAAGCATGGGTTTTTTCACAATCAAACATGAATACAGAAAACATCGATAATTCTGGTTGTAAATTTAAACACCCCACGCTGATTTTATTCTTAGCTAACTCATCATATAAATGTTTGCCAAGCTGTGGTATTTTAGAATCTAACTGTACTTTAAATTGCGCTAAATCTTTTAAATAAGCTACGCCACTAATAATTCTCGTCAGATGATTACTAGTTCTGCTAACAGCCTCTTCCGTGCAAATCAAAGTTCCTGGTGCATCGGAAAACGTAGACTTAACAATAATAGGAATCTCTTTTTTCATTGCGATTTCAACAGCACGCGGATGAATAACCTTTGCTCCTTGATGTGCCATTTGACAGACGTCAGCATACGATACACAATCTAATATATTCGCTTTAGAAACAACACGAGGATCAGCGGTCATAATGCCATCAACATCGGTATAAATTTCAACAGCTTCAGCTTGAAGAGCAGCACCTAAAGCTGCTGCAGTAGTATCACTGCCACCTCTACCTAATGTTGTAAAAATACCATCCTCTGTTCGCCCCTGAAAGCCGCACACAACTGGAATAATAGCCTTAGCCAAATAACTTTTTAAAACTTTTACATCAATATCTATTATATCCGCAGCCCCAAAATTATCATCGGTCCAAATACCAGCTTGTCCACCAGTCAAGGCAACAGCTTGTAGGCCCTCTGATTCTAAAGACGCTGCCATGACTGCAGCGGAAATTAATTCACCACAACACATAATAGTATCTAAATTACGAGCACTAACAGATCTGTATTCGTTTTTTATGACATCAATTAAGCTATCAGTAGCATAAGCATCGCCGCTTCTACCCATAGCTGATACTACAACAATAGGAGAAAAACCATTGCTTACTGCTTCAATAATTTTTTTACGCACTGCTGCACGTGCTTCAGGTGTTGCAACAGAGGTACCGCCGAACTTTTGTACAACTATCTTCATAAGCATGTTCCTTTACTATAAATATCAAAGCCACTCATTCTTAATCATCATTTCAGCAATCTGCAAGGTATTAAGAGCCGCGCCCTTACGAATTTGATCACCGACCACCCACATATTATAAGCATTAGGCGCCGAATTATCTTCTCTTATCCTACCAACAAAAACATCATCAACCTCTGAAGTAAAGAGCGGCATTGGATAGATTTGCTCTTTTGGATTATCTTGTACTTGCACACCGGGAAAGCTTGCTAGTGCTGTTTTAATAGCAGCGAGTGTCAGTGGTTGCTCTAATTCAATATTAATAGATTCTGAATGACTGCGATATACGGGAACACGAACAGTTGTTGCTGTTATCTTCATTTCATAATCTTCCATGATTTTTTTTGTTTCATCAATCATTTTAATTTCTTCTTTAGTATAAAGATTATCTAGAAAAGCATCAATTTGCGGTATGAGATTAAAAGCAATTGGATAGTGCTTAGGTAAGCTAGAACTTGGCAAAATATTTGCAGTCATTGTTTTCCCCTCACTATGCTCACGAACTTGATTATCTAGTTCATCAATGCCTTCTTTACCAGCTCCTGAAACTGCTTGATAAGTTGAAACTACAACTCGTTTAATTTTGGCCAAATCATAAATTGGTTTTAACGCCATTACCATAATAATAGTAGAACAATTAGGATTGGCAATGATTCCTTTATGTTTAAGTATTGCTTCTGGATTAACTTCTGGAACTATTAAAGGAACCTCTGGATCCATACGGAATGCACTGGAATTATCAATTACAACAGCACCTGCTTTTACAGCATACGGTGCAAACTCTTTGCTAACTGAGCCACCAGCAAACAAGGCAATGTCGATATTAGCAAAAGAATCTTTTGTTGCTTCTTCCACTATATAAGTTTTCCCCATAAACACAATCTCTTTACCAGCGCTACGACTAGATGCTAATAATCTTAATTCAGCAAAAGGAAAGTTTCTTTCCTCAATTAATTTTAAAAACTCCTGCCCCACTGCTCCGGTTGCTCCTAAAATAGCTATGTTATACCTTTTCATTCCGTCATCTCCTTTTTTACTTTAATCTAATAATTTATCTAATCCATAAATTAGCCCTTTAACACCAATAATTTTATGACAGCCTAACATAACACCAGGCATATAACATTCTCTGTTAATCGAATCATTTCTAATTTTTAAGGTTTCACCACTACTGCCAAAAATGATCTCTTGTGATGCTACAAACCCTGGTAGACGCACACTATGAATTCTCATACCTTCAAAGTTCGCTCCTCTAGCACCCGCTAATCGTTCAACTTCATTTGGATGACCCTGTTGTATATTACTACCACGCACCTCTGCCAATTTTTGTGCAGTTAATACAGCGGTACCAGAAGGCGCATCTAATTTTTGATCATGATGTAATTCTATAATTTCAACTTGTGGGAAATATTTAGCTGCTTCGCACGCCATTTTCATCATTAGTATAGCACCTAATGCAAAGTTTGGAGCAATTAAAATTCCTGTTTGATTTTCTTGCGCTAACAAATCTAATTCTGCTAAATCCTCTGGTGTAAATCCAGTAGTTCCTACAACGGCATTCACCTTATGCTGTAAGATAATTCGTAAATTAGCCATTACCACATTAGGTCTAGTAAAATCAACTACAATATCTGGTTTTGTTTTCTCTAAAGCACTTGCTAAATTGTCTGTAACGGTTATTTGTTTACCTGCAATATGACAAAGTTCCGGAGTACAATCAACAGCGCCAACTAGCTCCATATCTTCTGCGTTTAAAACAGTCTTTACTACTTCGCAACCCATTCGTCCTAAGGCTCCATTAACCAAAACACGTAGCACAAGTATCGCTCCCTTATTATAAAATAAAAGCCGCTGGGCTATCCCAACGGCTTTTCATACTACTGTATTCGCTTGTAGTATTTATCGGCATTGACTGATAGCACTCCACCATGATAACGGCGACAGTCCGACAGTTCTTCACCGGCGGCCCAGCCCGGCAGTGCGGCCACTACCAAACTTCGGCGGTAACCCTTTCATCCGTTTCAACAAATCCCTTCTCCACGAATTACTGATGTTTTCCGCTCCTCTATCCATATATTATATTTAAGCTATTATAGCCCAAATTGGTCTTATTTGTCAAACAAATAAGTTACCTAGTGCTACCAAAACCACCCTCACGTACTTTTTTTGCGTTTTTATCATCATCGTCTGCTAATAAAAACTTATAAAAAATACCTTGAGCAATTCTTTCACCTTTTTTTAGATGCACATCATTTTTATTGAAACTATAAATCAATAACATGATATGTCCTTCATTCTCTTCGTTGTTATAGTAGTCGGCATCAACAATACCTTGTGAATTAATCAAAGTCAAATTCATTTTCATTGCTGTACCAGAACGAATATGCATACCTAAATATTCATCATTTTGCATATATGCCTTAATTCCTGTAGGTACTAAGGTTACCGCATTTGATTTAATAATAACATCTTCAGGTAAATAAAAATCATAACCAGCAGAGCGCTCGGTCTTGCGCACTGGTACCGAAAACTCTATTTTTTGATAGTTAGTAATTTTTTCAAAACCACGTTTTTTCATAAAGATCTCCTTCTAAAAAAACGGACAGGGTTATTTTTTAACGCCTGTCCGCAACAAAATTAGCTATTCAAAACAGCTTTACGCGAAAGATTTATTCTGCCTTTTTGATCAATTTCAATAACTTTAACAGCGATTTCATCACCAACAGAAACCACATCTTCAACTTTTTCTACTCTTTCTGTAGAAAGTTGTGAAATATGTACCAAACCTTCTTTGCCCGGTAAAATTTCAACAAAAGCACCGAAATTCATAAGACGCGTTACTTTACCAGTATACGTTTTACCGACTTCAGCTTCAGCAATAATGCCTTCAATAATAGCTAATGCTTTAGCTGCTGCTTCGCTATTTACTGCAGCAACAAAAACCTTACCGCTATCGTCAACGTCTATTTTTACACCAGTTTCTTCAACTATTTTCTTAATTGTTTTACCACCTGGTCCAATTAACTCACGGATTTTATCAGGGTTAATTGTAATTGTTGTAATTTTTGGTGCATATTGAGAAAGATTAACACGCGGCTCTGTAATAGCTTCCATCATTTTATCTAAGATAAACGCTCTACCTTTTTTAGCTTGCGCTAAAGCTTGAGTAAAGATTTCTTTATTAATGCCGTCAATTTTAATATCCATTTGAATAGCTGTAATACCTTTAGCTGTACCAGCAACTTTGAAGTCCATATCACCTAAAGCATCTTCTAAGCCTTGGATATCAGTAAGGATTGTAAAGTGTTCACCATCTTTGACTAGACCCATTGCAACACCAGAAACTGGAGCTTTAATTGGTACGCCAGCATCCATCAAAGATAAGGTACTACCACAAACACTACCCATTGAAGAAGATCCATTTGATTCTAGTACTTCAGAAACTAGACGAATTGCATACGGGAAATCTTCTTCCGAAGGAATAACCGGCAATAATGCTCTTTCAGCCAGTGCTCCATGCCCTATTTCACGTCTGCCTGGAGAGCGCAAAGGCTTTGTTTCACCAACGCTATATGGCGGAAAATTATAATGATGAATATAACGCTTGGTTTCTTCTACACCAAGACCATCAATAATTTGCACTTCGCGGAGAGGCGCAAGCGCCAAAACGTTTAAAATTTGTGTTTGACCACGCGTAAATAATGAAGAACCATGTGGACGAGGCAAAATACCTACTTCACAGCTAACAGCACGCACTTCATCTAATTGACGGCCATCAGGTCTAATTTTATCAACGGAGATAGTTCTTCTAACAACTTTTTTGATTAGACTCTTAATAATATAAGCAATATCCTTACCATTATCTGGATATTTTTCATTAAAGCATTCTGCAATCTCAGCTTTTACAGCATCAACCATCTCTTCACGATGCAATTTATCAGCGTCCATTAAAGCAGCTTTTAGTTTTTCTGCTCCAAAAGCAGTAATTTCGTCAACTAATTCTGCAGGCGGTACATAAACCGGTACTTCCATTTTAACTTTGCCAATTTCAGTTTGTATTTTCTCTTGGAATTCAACTAATTCTTTGATAATCCCGTGAGCAAACCAAATTGCATCCAGCATAACTTCTTCAGAAACTTCTTTGGCACCAGCTTCAACCATCAAGATAGCATCTTTAGTACCAGCAACAGCTAAACTTAATTCGCTGTTTGCTGTTTCTTCTACATTAGGATTGACAATAAATTCACCAGCAATTAAGCCAATACGAACGCCAGCAATCGGACCATCAAAAGGAATATCAGAAATAGATAAAGCACAAGATGCGCCAAGCATAGCAACCATGTCCGGTGCATTATCTTGATCAACAGATACAGCAGTTGCTACAATCTGCACATCATTATGATAACCATCTGGAAACATTGGTCTTATTGGTCTATCAATCAAACGACTGGTTAATATAGCCGCTTCACTAGGTCTACCTTCTCTTTTTATAAATCCGCCAGGAATTTTACCCACAGCGTACATTTTTTCTTCAAAATCAACCGTTAGCGGGAAAAAGTCAACGCCTTCCCTTGGAACCTTTGTTCCTGTTGCTGCTACTACCACTACAGTATCACCATAGCGAACCATTACTGAGCCATTAGCTTGTTTAGCAACCTTGCCAGCTTCAACTGTCAATGTTCTACCGCCAAGCTCCATACTATAACTATGCATTATTATAGTTTCCTCCTCTTAATCTCTCACTCTTTTTTTTATTTACTTTCCATAATTTCGACAAAAAAAGCAAATACCCTCTATTTTATTTGTTTTTTGGTATAAAAAATATAAAATCAGCTGTTTCACATTTGTGAAACAGCTGATAACCAACAATGTTAGTCACGAGCTCTAGCAGGTTCAACATTAACCTTGTAGCCCTTAATTGTATTTTTATGCATAACAGCAAGCACTTTTTCCGCAACATCTTCTGGTATTTCTACAAAAGTAAATTTATCATAAATATTAATAGTACCAATTACTTTGCCCGGAATATCAGCTTCAATAGCAATTGTCTGAATAATATCTTTAACAGTTATTTTTTGACTTCTACCAATATTCATGAACATTCTTACCATACCCGGTCTAGCACCAGTATTAGTGAAATCTGAAGGCATAACTCTAGTTTCTGAAGAAATTTCAAGTGCCTTACTGCCCTCTTGCATAAGTTTAACAGCAGCAGCAGCAACATCTTCAACTGAATAGTCTTTAGTTAAAGTAGAGATAATAGAAAGATACTCACCATAGTTATTTTGATCAAGCACGCTTTGCAATTTCGAAACAATAATTTCACGTTGCTTTTCTAATACATTGGCATCAGTAGGCAATTGTCTACGAATAATTTTAATATTTACTGCTCTTTCAATCAATTTTAATTGACGGAATTCACGTGGTGTAATAAATGTTAATGCTACCCCTTTATTACCAGCTCTACCCGTTCTTCCGATACGATGAACATAGCTTTCTGGATCCTGTGGGATATCAAAGTTAACAACATGAGTAATGTTTTCAATATCCAAACCTCTAGCTGCAACATCAGTAGCAATTAAAATATCAACTCTACCAGCTCTAAACTTTTTCATAACACGATCACGTTGATTTTGACTTAAATCACCGTGTAAGCCTTCTGCCAAATATCCTCTAGTGCCAAGTGCAATAACAAGCTCATCAACACCCTTTTTAGTACGACAGAAAATAATTAATTTACCATTAATTTCCACATCAAGCAAACGGGAAAGACCGTCTACTTTATCTTTAGTTTCGTAATAAAATTGGTCAACAGATGGTGCTGTAACTACTTCTTTATGAATTGCTACCACTTTAGGCGCTTTCATGTATTTTTTAGTTAAGCTTAAAATGGGGCGTGGCATCGTTGCTGAAAACAATAGAGTTTGGCGCTCAACAGGAAGGTTTTTCATAATTTCTTCCATATCTTCAATAAAGCCCATATCTAGCATTTCGTCAGCTTCATCAACAACTAGAAATCTAATGCCATCAAGTTTAATCGTGCCCCGATGCAAGTGATCAAGTAATCTACCTGGTGTACCAATAACAATTTGTACGCCAGATTTTAGTGCTCTAATTTGACGATCGATAGGCTGTCCACCATATACCGGTAAAGCCTTAATACGACTTGTACGGCCAATTTTGCCAACTTCTTCAGCCACTTGAATAGCAAGCTCTCTTGTTGGCGTCATAATTAGAGCCTGAATATGTCTTGAGTCTGCAATATTTTGGATAATTGGGATACCAAAAGCCGCTGTTTTACCAGTACCTGTTTGTGCTTGTCCAATAACGTCATTTCCCTCTAAAACAAAAGGGATAGTTTCTCTTTGAATAGGTGATGGTTCTTCAAACCCCATATCAGTTAATGCGGTTACAATTTTTTTGTCTAAAAGTAGTTCACCAAAATTTTCTTTAGTGTTTGTTGTCATAAATCCTCCTAAAATTCTTCTGTTAATTTGTCTAAAGCTAAGGAAAAAGCATTAAGCGCGCTACGCAACTTGTTATCCGTCCGTGTTCCGGAAAAATTTAATTTTTTCCATACTGTGCCATAAGGAGAAGATACAGCTATATAAACTAAGCCAACTGGCTTATCACTAGTTCCACCACCAGGTCCTGCTATCCCAGTAATAGAAACACCAAGTGAAGTACCTAGTAAAAGCCGCACACCTTCTGCCATTTCTATGGCAACTTGTTCACTGACCGCACCGTATTTATGTAAGCTGGCTGACGAAACATTTAAAACCTTTTCCTTAGCCATATTACTGTACGACACAACTGAACCAAGCAAATATTCTGAACTGCCCGGTATGTCGGTCAACATGCTGCTTGCGAGTCCTCCAGTACAAGACTCTGCAAACGCAATACTGCATTTTCTTTTTAATAACTCGTTTCCGAGTTTTTGTGGCAGAGACTCACCATCACTGCCATAAATCTTACCTTCCAACCGACGTTCTACTCTTTCTGCCATCCCATTAATTAATACTTCTGCTTCGCTTTCGTTGCTGCCTTTTGCTGTGATGCGAATGACAATTTCTCCACTTCTAGCATAGATAGCAATCGTAGGATTAGACTGAGCAAGTATAATGTCGTCAAGTTTTTCTGCTACAGTTGATTCACCAATACCTCGTAATTTGAGAACGCGTGATTGAATAATCCCCTGTTGCAAAAATTTATGTTCTAAAAAAGGTAATACTGCATTTTTAAAAACGTGCTTCATTTCATTAGGCGGCCCAGGTAATAAGACCGTCAAGTTCTTGCCATGTTCTACCGCAAGACCTGGAGCTGTTCCTGTATCATTTTTTAAAATGACAGCACCAAGTGGCTTTAATGCTTGTTTTAAATTGTTTTTAGGCATTACAGCACCACGATTAGCAAAAAATCCTTGTATTCTTTGTAAAGATTCATCATCCATTTCTAGTGGTAAGCCTAAGCATGAAGCAACTACTTCTTTTGTGATATCGCCTCTTGTAGGACCAAGTCCTCCAGTTGTGATAACGATATCGGCTCTTTGCCATGCAATTTGTAAAACATCTTGCAATCTTTTTTCATTATCTCCAACCGTAGTTTGAAATAATACATCGTAGCCACGACGATTTAGTTCTTGAGAAAGGTATTGAAAATTAGTGTTAAGTATTTCACCCAGTAACAATTCAGTTCCTGTATTAATAACCTCAACAATCAATAGTCTGCGACCCCCTCGCCTTTTTATTGAAGCTCTCCTGCTAATTCATAGGTAAAACCTTGTGAGATTTTCACCTTTACAAAATCACCAACATGAACATGCGGAGCGTTTTCTACATATATTATACCATCAATTTCTGGTGCTTCTCTAAAAGATCTACCAATTGCAATGTTTTTATTTTCACTATCAAAGCCCTCAATTAGCACTTCGAAAACTTCCTCTTCTAAATCTATATGAATTTTTTCAGAAACACCAGCTTGAATAGCCATTAATTCATGATAACGTTCTTGCTTAACCTGTTCATCAATTTGTTTAGCCATCAATGCGGCTGCCGTTCCTTCTTCACG
>DVNI01000088.1 GCA_018714505.1 Candidatus Avacidaminococcus intestinavium | reverse complement strand
TGATGATGGTGTAATGCCACAAACTATTGAGGCAATTAATCATGCGAAAGCAGCAAAAGTGCCAATTATTGTAGCTATTAATAAAATGGATAGAGAAGGAGCTAACCCTGATCATGTTAAGCAACAATTAGCTGAACATGAACTCATACCAGAGGATTGGGGTGGCGATACAATTATGGTTCCAGTATCAGCACATAAACAAACCGGCATTTCAGAGTTATTAGAAATGATCTTGTTAGTTGCTGAGATACAAGATTTAAAAGCTAATCCAGATCTACCTGCTCATGGCACGATTATTGAAGCACAACTTGATAAAGGACGAGGTGCAGTCGCAACAGTATTGGTTGAACGAGGAACTTTACGTATTGGAGATACAATTATCGCGGGAACCTCTTACGGTAAAGTTAGAGCAATGATTAATGATCGTGGTGAAAAAGTAAAAAAAGCTGGACCAGCTACTCCTGTTGAGGTTTTGGGTCTCAATGATGTACCTTTAGCTGGTGATAGTTTAGATGCTACAGAAGAACGTGTTGCTCGTGCTGTTGCTGAAAAACGTATTGCAAAGCGTAAAACAGAAGAGGTGCAACAACAAGCAAAAGTTTCTTTAGATGATATTTTTCAACGGATTCAAGAAGGCGAATTAAAAGAATTAAATATAGTTGTGAAAGCAGATGTACAAGGTACAATTGAAGCTTTAAAACAATCTTTGGCTAATATCAAAAATGAAGAAGTTAAAGTTGTTGTTGTGCATTCAGGTGTTGGCACAATTAATGAATCAGATGTTATGTTGGCTTCAGCGGCTAATGCACTTATTATTGGCTTTAATGTACGACCAGATGCTAATGCACGGAAGGCAGCAGAGGTAGAGAAGGTAGATGTGCGGACTTATAGAGTAATCTATGATGCATTAAATGATGTAGAAGCAGCTATAAAAGGTATGTTAGCGCCGAAATATAAAGAGGTAATTCAAGGTAGAGTTGAAGTTCGCCAAATTATTACTATCTCCAAAATGATGATTGCTGGTTGTTATGTTTTGGAAGGTAAGGTAACCAATTCATCAAAAATTCGTTTAATACGTGATGGTATAGTTGTACATGAAGGTGATATTGAATCCTTACGTCGCTTTAAAGATGATGTAAAAGAAGTTATGACAGGTTTTGAATGTGGTATAACGTTAGATAAGTATCGCGAAGTCAAGGTTGGCGATATTTTTGAAGCATACACTATGGAAGAAATAAAATTATAAGGTGTTTGAGGTGATAATGTGGCTAGGCTACGTGTCGAAAAATTGCAAGAAGTAATAAAACAAGAAATAAGCAAAATCTTGCTGAAAGACATTAAAGACCCTCGTATCAAATTTGTTTCAGTAACGGGTGTTGAATTAACAGATGATTTAAGTTTTGCAAAAGTCTACGTGAGCTTTTATGGTGCAGAAAATGAAAAAGAAGAAGTATGGCTTTCTCTAAATAAAGCATTAGGTTTTATTCGTTCAGAAATTGCTAAAAGAATACGTTTACGTGTTGCGCCATCACTGGTTTTTGTTAAGGATACATCGTTAGAATATAGTGCTCACATTCAGACACTGTTGAATAAGATTAAACAAGACGAGGGACAAAATGAGTGAACGTATCACACTTGAAAATGCAGCAAAACGTCTTTTAGCTGCAGATAATATTATCATAACTAGTCATATTAGCCCTGATGGAGATGCTATCGGTTCTACGATAGCATTAGCAACAGGACTTAAACAATTAGGTAAAAAAATCACAATGGTTATTGATGATGATATTTCGTCTTACTATAACTTTATACCTGGGGTTACAGAATTCGTTAGAGCACAACCAGATACAGTATTACAAGGTGATTTACTTGTTGTTACTGATGCTAGTTCACTTGATCGAATTGGTGCGTTAAAGAATCAAAAGAATGCTGGAATGCCAATCCTTAATATTGATCATCATATCTCAAATACGCATTATGCTGATTACTTATACTTAGATGATAAGGCTGCAGCGACTGGAGAAATTATTTATGCTTTACTCAACTTGTTAAAAGTGCAGTTTGACCATAAGATAGCAGTTGCTTTATATGTGGCAATTGTTACTGATTGTGGTTATTTTAAATATTCAAATACCACATCTAATTCTTTGTGTATTGCGGCAGAATTATTAAAATATGGTGTTAAATCAGAAGAGATTTCAGATCATTTGGAAATGAAATCAAAGGCAGAGATTGAGCTTTTAACCAAAGTGCTAGATACTTTGACTTTTTATAAGAGTGGAAAAATTGCGACTCTTATGCTTTCTAACGAAAATTATGATGCAACTCTATCCACGGATTCCTTTGTACAATTTGCATGCTATATCAATGGAGTGGAAGTAGCAGTTTTATTTAAAGCTGTTGAAAAGAATATTACTAGGGTCAGTATGCGTTCGCGTAGTATTGATGTTAGTAAAGTTGCCTTATTATTTGATGGAGGCGGACATAAAAAAGCTGCTGGCTGTACAATTAACGGAGATTTACAACATGCAGCATCTCAATTATTAAGTGAGATTCAGAAAGAATTGGATGAATATCATGTATGATGGCGTTATCAATGTTTTAAAACCACCGGGCATGACTTCTCATGACGTAATTGGTTATTTACGACGCGTTTTGCAGATGAAGAAAATAGGTCATTCAGGCACTTTAGATCCTGATGCGGCTGGAGTTCTTGTTGTATATTTAGGTAAGGCTACACGTTTGATTGAGTATGCTGGAGAAGAGCGTAAAGCTTATTATGCAGAACTTACTTTAGGTTATATGACTGATACGGCTGATGACAGTGGAAAAATCATCAAAACTTCATCTATAAAAGAACTTACTAGGGAAGAAATAAACGACGTTCTTAAGTCCTTTACCGGACTTCAAGAGCAAGTTCCACCTATGTATTCTGCGGTTCGCTATCAAGGAAAAAAGCTTTACGAGTTAGCTCGCAAAGGCCTAGAAGTAGAACGTAAAGCAAGAGAAATTAACGTTTATGAGTTAGAAGCAGTTTATTACGGCTTAGACTACTTGTTATTACGCATAGTTTGCTCTAAAGGAACCTACATTAGAACACTTTGTGAAGATATTGCAGAAGCTTTTGGCATGTGTGGTACTGTAAGCTTTTTGCTCCGCTCACTATCCGGTGGATTTT
Source organism: Candidatus Avacidaminococcus intestinavium (assembly GCA_018714505.1). Classification (GTDB taxonomy): domain Bacteria; phylum Bacillota; class Negativicutes; order Acidaminococcales; family Acidaminococcaceae; genus Avacidaminococcus; species Avacidaminococcus intestinavium. The sequence goes on along the minus strand of DVNI01000088.1, from coordinate 3,811 downwards.
TATTATCAGAAGCAAAATCACTAGCTGAGATTGCTAAAGAACCAGAAGCCTGCTTATTAGGGCTGGATACTGCTGTAACTTCTTTACCGAAGTTTACACTAACTGATAATCAAGCTCTTAGATTAAGTCAAGGTGTAATTACATCGGTAAATGGTTTAGAAGAAAATCAGTTGTATAGTTTATATACTGAACAAAAAACATTTATTGGTATTGCTAGAGCTGAAAATAGCAAACTAAAACCAGAAAAAATTATTAATCCCTTTTATTAGCAGCAGAGGTTGGAGTGGTTATGCAGATTATTGACAATTTTTTTGAACAAAATACTTTTGCCGAGGGGAGCGTAATAGCCTTAGGCACTTTTGATGGTTTGCATCTTGGTCATCTTGATGTGATTAAGGCCGCACATCGGTATGCAGTGAATAAGTCTTTAAAGTTATTAGTGTTTACGTTTAGTAATCATCCTTTAGCGGAAATTAAACCTGATGCCATTCCAGAGAAACTAATCAGTGAAGAGGATAAAATAAAGTTATTTGAAGAACTTGGCGTTGACGTTTTAGTTAATGTGCCTTTTACAGCTGATTTTTCTCACTTAACACCGGAAGATTTTTTAGATAAATTAGGAGCTTTTAATTTTAAATGCTTAGTTGTTGGTGAGAATTATACATATGGGTATCGTGGTCAGGGCAATGTTACTCTTTTACGAAATAGCGCAAAGAAAAAAGGCTTTGAAGTTATAATTCGAAAACTGATTGCTGTTGATCAGCAAGTAATAAGTAGTTCTAGCATTCGTTCATTAATAAAAAATGGACAATTAAAATTAGCTAATAGGTTACTAGGACGGGAGTTTACGATTACTGGTATTGTAGTAAAAGGTGCTGGGCGAGGAAACGGTTTAGGTTTTCCAACCGCTAATATTGAATTTGTTAACCAAGAATTATTAGTACCAGCGTCTGGTGTTTACGCAGTAACAGTACAAGGCAGTGATTTTGAATTGCATGGTATGGCAAATATTGGTTACAGTCCTACTTTTGGTGATGTTTACAAAAAGCGTCTGGAAGTTAATATCTTTGATTTTAAAGCGGACCTCTATGGTAAGTCTTTAAAAATTATATTAAATGCTTATATAAGAAGTGAGTCTAAATTTAATTCAATTAACGAATTATTAGTGCAAATGCATAAAGATGAAAAACAAATTAGAGATTATTTTGCTCTTTTGAATAAATAAACTTGAGATAAAGTGAAGATACATTGAACTTTGTCGTTATTTATGCTAAAATAGAAAAGTATTTGACCCTTGCGTGGGGGTTCGACTCTCCGGCGGCTTTCTATGCTAGGGAATTAAATATTAAAAATGGAGGAATTTAAAATGATTACACCAGAAAGAAAACAAGAACTTATTGAAACATATCGCGTACATGAAGGAGATACCGGCTCTCCAGAAGTTCAGATTGCAATTTTAACGGATCGCATTCTATATCTTACCGATCATTTGAAAGAACACAAAAAAGATCACCATTCCCGTCGCGGACTATTAAAAATGGTAGGTCAAAGACGTGGACTTCTAAACTATTTGATGGAAAAAGATATTGAACGTTATCGTACAATAATCGCTAAATTGAAACTTAGAAAGTAATATTAAAAATGCCGCGTTCGCGGCATTTTTTTTATATTGATCGCCGTTCCTTATGTGAGTGAAAAAAAGAGAAGTAAAGAAGGTGATTGCATGGCTGAAATACAAGGAAACTTAAAAGGTATCAAAGATAGTGTGTTAGAAGAAATTAAAGCGTTATATACAGAAGTGATTGATCAAAAGCAAATCATTAGTTCTGAGCTAGCTATGCGCTTATTAGAATTATCTGGTCGGATTGGCAAAGAAATATCCCTCTATGTCACTCGTAGCGGTGAAATAAAAAATATTGCTATTGGAACTGGAGAGACGGTTCAATTACCAGAATTTAGTGGTAGGCGTGGTATTAATCGATTAAGTGGTTATAGATGTATCCATACACATTTAAATGGAAGTTCTGTGTTAAGTGGACTTGACCATTCTGCATTACGTAATAATAAATTTGATGCAATGATTGCACTTAGCTATGATGGACAGAACGAGAAACAAACGTTACTTTCTTTTGCCTTTATAGCAGGAATAGATAAAGATGAACATTTTATCACAAATGAGTTTGGGCCATATAAATTACCAGAGGTATTAGAGTTTAATTTTACTAATTTAGTCTTATCCATTGAAAAAATTCTTGATAAACAAATTTCTGTTAAGAAAAATTTAACAACAACAGCTGAAAAGTGCGTATTAATTGGTATGGATACAGGTAGAAATCTTTCTCTTTGGTCTTCTGAAGATTCTTTAGAAGAATTAAAACAATTAGCTGATACAGCTGGTGCACTTGTCATTGCTAAAATTATACAAAAGAAAGCTAAACCTGATCCCGCATTTTTTATCGGTAAAGGTAAAGTGGAAGAGATTGCTCATTTAGTTCGCGAAGAAGATATTGAGCTGTGCATATTTGATGATGAGTTAACGCCTGCACAACAACGTAATCTGGAAATGGTAATTGGCGCACGTGTTATCGATCGGACTGGTTTGATACTAGATATTTTTGCTCAGCGAGCACGTTCTAACGAAGGCAAATTACAAGTGGAATTGGCGCAGCTACAATACACGCTACCAAGGCTTACTGGGCAAGGACTATCTCTGTCTCGCTTAGGTGGTGGCATTGGCACGCGTGGTCCAGGAGAGACAAAACTAGAAGTTGATAAAAGGCGTATTAGAGATCGCATTGCTTTTATAAAAGAAAGCGTAGCTAAAGTTAAAGCTGTGCGTGACGTGCATAAGGCAAGTAGAAAAAAGAAACGCGTGATTACCGTTGCCCTAGTTGGTTATACTAATGCCGGAAAGTCAACCTTGCTTAATACATTAACTGCATCTGATATATATGCACATGACCAATTATTTGCTACACTAGATCCTACGACACGTAAATTAGCTCTACCAGAAAAAGAAGAAGCTATTTTGACTGATACGGTTGGTTTTATTCAACGGTTACCACATCAATTAGTTACAGCGTTTAAATCAACGTTAGAAGAAGTAAGTGATGCTGATTTATTGTTGCATGTTGTAGATTTGAGCCATATTAATTATAGAAAGCAAATGGATTCAGTATTGTCTGTCTTACACGAAATTGGTGCTGCTGATAAGAAAATCCTGACGGTATATAATAAAATAGATAAAGTGCAAGATAAAGAAACATTTTTAGCAAAGCTTGAACGAGAAGAAAATAGTGTACTAATATCTGCAAAACAGGCAATTGGCATGGAGGAATTACTAAATCTTATTAGTGAAAACTTATCCTTTCAATTTGTAGAAACACGGTTGTTATTTCCTTATGACAAAGCGGCAAAAGCAGCAAAACTGCATGATGTGGCCAATATAAAAGACCAAAAATATTTGGACAATGGAATTTTGATTACGGTTAATTTAACAGCAGAACAAATCGACAACTATAAAGAATTCTTAATTAATGAAGGGTGATTGTTGAGTGGCCATAGATTACGCAAAAATAGAAAAGGAAGCTTTACAAGAATTACAAACTTTAATAGTACCATATGAAGAAGCAGCACTATTTAATACTAAAAAAGTTATTGAGGCTTTTAGAAAGCACAAAGTTTCAGATTATTATTTAAAACCGTCAACTGGTTATGCTTATTCCGATGTTGGTCGTGATACCTTGGATCTTATTTATGCAGATATTTTTAAAGCAGAAAAAGCGTTAGTGCGTTCACAGTTTGTTTCTGG
>DVNI01000087.1 GCA_018714505.1 Candidatus Avacidaminococcus intestinavium | reverse complement strand
CTTTTATACGATAAACTCGATTAAAGAAATTGCCCTCTAATTGTAATGCCGCTTGGCATTTATCGACTAATTCTTGTGGTCCAGAAACCTGCGCTGCTCCAACATAGCTACTATTACCAACAGTAATAACTGGTACTACTTTAGTCGCATATTCTGAGCTAACACCGTGTTTTACCGTCAATGTATTAATAAAATTATTAAGTTCACCTGCATACCGATCTACTAAATAACCAATACCGCCAATTTTGAGTACATCACCCAAAATATTCGCACTAACTGTCGGGGTTGTATTTACCAATAAAAAACTCGCAATTGCCCCTGTTACCAAAACCTTCTTTGCTTTACTAAACATCTTCCAACCACCTCCATTATTTAAATCACTATACTTTAGAATCTTCAACATAGATTTTTAAAATCCTTTTTACCTGAAAGTAAAGATTCTGTGACAAACTCGTCTGTTATGACTTCGCAAGCAAATTCTCGGCCAAACGCACAGCTTGTACTCCGTCTTTTGCATATACATCTGCTTTAATCTCCTCGGCGTAATCCGCGGTCAAAACAGCGCCACCCACCATAATTTTCACGTCTTCTCCCGCCTCTTTCAAGAGCCGAATAGTCTCTTCCATACTGCCAAGCGTTGTCGTCATCAATGCACAAAGACCTATGATTTCTGGTCGTTCTTCACGTACAGCGGTTAAAATAGTCTGTGGGTCAACGTCCTTGCCTAAGTCCACAACAGCAAAACCACTGTTTTTCAAAAGCGCACTAACGATGTTTTTACCCAGATCATGAATATCTCCTTTAACCGTTGCTAATAAGACCTTACCAGCATAGGGAATATCTTCTGCGTTAATACTACTACGTACCGCGTCAAAAGCAGCCTTCATCGTTTCTGCCGCTAACATTACCTGCGGTAAAAAAGTTCGTCCTGCGCCAAAATCTTCGCCAATTAAATGCATTCCTTTGACCAAAGCCTGACTCGTGATTACCGCAGGAGCATGTCCAGCTGCCAAAGCTTCAATAGCTAGCGTTGCCGCCCTTTCTTTTTCGCCTAGCATAACCGCCTGACAAAGCTGCTCTAAAACATTTTCTTGCGTTACAGCGTTAGTTACTACCTCAGCAGTACCAGTAGCTCTTTGCACATAATTTTGACTAAATTGTAATCCCTGACTATCTGTTCCTCGAATAACCTGTGCTGCGCTTCTCATAGCGGCAACGCCCTCTGCACTTGGATTAATAATTGGTGCATCAAGCCCCGCCTCAATCGCCATCAAGAAGAATGCCAAATTAATATCTGCGCGTCCTGGTAAACCAAAAGAAACATTACTCAGGCCCATTGTCGTCGGATACCCTAACTCCTCACGATATAAACGCAAAGTACGGAGTGTCTCGCGAGGTGCCTTCCCATCAGAAGCAGCGGTTAATACCAATGGATCAAGCATAAAGTCCGTATCTTGCAAACCATACTCCTTACCCTCTGCCGCTAAACGTTTCGCAATTACCAAACGCTCTTCTGCGGTTTGTGGTAAGCCCCGTTCTTCTAAAGGCAAAAGCAAAACTGCTGCGCCATATTGTTTTGCTAAAGCAAAAATCTGTTCTTTTACTCCAGGTTTGTCACTCACTGAGTTAATGAGCGCCCGGCCTGGGAAACTTCTTAGTCCCGCCTCAATAACCGCGGGTTCAGTACTATCAATACTAAACGGTACATCGACTAACATAGACAGCGTAGAAACTACGTTTTGCATCAATGGTTCTTGATCAACCCCTGGCACGCCCATATTAATATCGAGGACTTCCGCTCCTGCCTGCACTTGCGTTAGCGCCTCTCTTTTGACCATGGTTAAATCGCCACTTTTAATTGTAGCCGCTAAAGCCTTACGTCCACTCGGATTAATTCGTTCACCGATTAAAACGGTCGGTGCCGCACTACTTATACAAACTGTTTGCGTGCGTGAAGCTAAACGCACACCATGATTTGCTACGGCTCTTACCTTAGGTTTTAAAGTTTGACTTGCTTCTTTAATTGCTCTAATATGTTCCGCAGTTGTGCCACAGCACCCGCCTATAATACTAGCGCCTGCTGCCACAAGCTTAGGCACCCACGCTGCCATCTCCGCCGGCGAAAGCGGAAAAATCGTCTCGCCATTTTTTAAAATCGGCAGTCCTGCATTAGGTTGCACGCTAATCGGCAAACTTGTCGCTGCCGCTAATTCCTGCACCAAAGGATAGAGTTGTTCAGGCCCCAACGAGCAATTCATGCCAATAATTGCGGCCCCTAATGGTTCTAAAACTGCTGCCGCCGTTGTCGGATCAGTGCCCGTTACCGTTCTGCCTTGTGCATCATAGGTGAGCTGACAAATAATCGGCAAATTAGCAACACTCTTTGCCGCCAATACACCAGCACGCATTTCCTGTAAATCGATAATCGTTTCAAATAAAATATAGTCGACGCCCGCCGCCGCTAAAGCACGTACTTGCCTCGCATAAGCTTCGCAGGCCTCCTCAAAGCCTAGGTTTCCAAGTGGCGCAATTAGCCTGCCACTCGGGCCCAAATTCCCAGCTAATTGCATTCCCGGCAGTAAAGCTCTACGCGCTGCGTTTACGCCAGCAGTAATAATTTTTTCAGTTTCATCTGCCAAATCAAAATAAGCTAATTTTAAAGGACTAGCCCCAAAAGTATTTGTTTCCAAAATATCTGCACCAGCTGCCGCATACATTTTATGAATAGCTGTTACTTCTTCTGGGTGGGTAACCGACGCATATTCTGGGCAAGGTTGCTCGGCAATGCCAAGTGCTTGCAACCTAGTACCCATCGCACCTTCAAAAATTTTTATCATTTAACTCAACCCTTCCTCAATGTACAATCACTTTTGGTGCAACCGGCGCAACCCTGTAAGCCTTGAGCCTTCTCGTTTGCTGTAGTCAAACCAATAATAGCGGTAATACTCTTGCGCGGCATAAGCATCAAAGATTCTGTTAGCGTCACGCCAATTGCTTCTGCTTGCGCTAACGACGCCACACTAACTTGTTCTTGTAAATCCCAATCACCATAGCCCGGACTAAAGCGGGTAATAAGTCCAAAGCCTGCTTTTGCAAACCTATTTATTAATAGTTTTTCAGTTTCATCAGCAATTTGTTCCACAATAGCGGTAGCCGCAGCATCAATCAAAAGACCCAAAGCATAATTACCCTTATTAAAAGCTTCGGTTGCCGCTTCTTCCACCATTTCACCTGCAGTTGCCGCTAAAAAAACTACTTGCTCAGCACTGCCAAGATGTTTGCACAAATTCTTACTTGGAATCGTATAAGACGTTGGTGCTAAGACAATGCCCTGCTTAGCATCATAAGCATAAACTTGCCAAACAGCTTGTGGCGCTTTATACATCATCACAATATTACATGCCTCTTGCACAATTTCCTCAGGGAACACTTGCCCCTTACGCAAACCAGCATAACGCTTCGCTTCTTTGACATCAACAGCTGTTAAAAAAGGACGATAGATATTAGGTTCATTCTTGATCATTTTAAATCCATCCTCCAGCAAAAAAATCCGCTTGTTATAGTAGTTTTTATTCTACAACAAGCGGTTACATTTAGCAATAATTCATAGTGTTTTTCTCTGTTTTGTTTTTATAGCTTTTAAACCAGTTTAACGTTGTGCTAGCAGTGTCGAATTCGTACGCACAGGTACTACGATCTTTTGTCCAGGTAAAAGATAAGTATTATTCGAAAGTTGATTAACTTCACAAATGCGGTGAATAACAGCTCTGACATCTTCACCATCTTCAGCCCAACGACCAGCAATCGCCCACAAAGTATCACCACCATGCACTACGATCTGTTCATGATGCCAATGATTAGCGGCCTCCATTGTCACGACATTATAACCAGAATATACTGCTATACTTAAGCATAAAGCCATTAGAAATTTTTTCATAGCCGTTTCCTCCCAAAACACTTGTTCGTTATTTGTATGATAACACGAACAAACAGGTTTGACAAGAGCAAAAGCGAAAATTTGTTCGCCTTTATTGTTTCTCTGTTTGCTAAAGTATTTTCCTTGCTTCGAGAGTATTATACCATAAATATAGTATAACGCAACAACCTAAACCACAACATATTGTGGTTTAGGTTGTTTTTCGTATTTTCTTCTAATTTATATCAGCGTCTTAATGGTCTAAACTACGTTAGTTTTGCTTTTCAGCTAAACGAGCTTCCATCCAAGCAATCATTGCTAGTTTTCCAAATTCATACCACGTTGTGCAATCTGAATTAGCTGCTATATATTGATTCCACTTATCTTGATTAACATATTCTACTTCTAATAAATTCATAATACCAAAACCACTACGCCAAATCATATCATCCATAGAGGTAAATTTACTATTTTCTTTCAAGAAATCTGGGTTAAACAAGTTTTCAAAAGAAACCAGCTGTAACATCTTTGCAAGTTCAGCATCTTTCTTAAAAAGATTCATATAATGTTGAAATTTTTTATCAATTTCTTTTTCTGCCATAAAAAGGTCCTCCCCTTCGTCCTCAATTATTTTCCAAGTAATTATACCTGCTTCACGATTTAAAAACAAGCAAGCATTAGTAAAAAACGAGGCCCGCACTAAGCAGACCTCGCCATCTTTCATTGTTTTGCTAAATAAACTGCGACTTCCGCTGCCGCATCACGACCTTCGGCAAAAGCCCATTCCACCATGCCGCCACCACGACGTACGTCACCAGCAACAAAAATGCCCGCCTTAGCTGTCGCAAAAGAACCACTAACATTCCACGCCGTTCCTAGTGGTGTTTTGGTAATGCCCGAACTTTCAAAAATCAACGGTTCTGGTCCGGTAAAGCCAATCGCCACAATCGCTAAATCAATAGCCAACACTTGATTAGTTCCAGGCTTTTCTTCGCTAATTGGTAAACCACTTTCAGAAAAGCCCCAAGCTACTTGCACTATTTCGGCTTGCGTAAGTTTACCACTAGGATCACCTTTGAGTGCCACCAGTTTTGTTGTATACTTCAGCGTCACATCACCTGCCGTAATCTCGCAAAAACCTTCTTGATTGACATTACGGGTCATTTCACATTCCTGTAATTCTAGTTGCAAGATTGTTTTTGCTCCCTGTGCTAGCGCTAGTGCCGAACAATCAGCGCCCGTATCGCCACCACCGATAATCAAAACGTTTTTATCTTTAGCATCTACATATGTGCCAACTGCTAACTCTTGCTCTAATAAACTGCGCGTTGTCGATTGCAAATATTCTTTTGCATAAACGACGCCAGCAAGATCCGCTCCTGGCACCTTTAATTCTCGTTCTTTTGTACTACCAGTACAAACCACAATCGCAGCAAATTCTCGTTCTAAATCTTGCCAAAGAATATCTTTACCAACCAAAGTGTTTAACCGAAACTCGACGCCTTTCGCCTGCATAGCTTGCAGTTTTTCTTTTAATAACATCTTTGGTAGTTTAATATTCGGTACACCATAGACTAAAAGTCCGCCCGCCCGATCATCTCGCTCAAAAACCGTCACAGAAAACCCCAGACTAGCTAATTCATCCGCACACCCTAAACCCGCCGGCCCAGAACCAATTATCGCAACTTTTTGTTCTGGAGTACCACGTGGTACCCGTTTTGATGGTGGATTAGCCACAAAAGCCTTTTCCTTGATATATTCTTCTAATTCTCGGTCTTCCGCCCAAAGTTTCAGACGCTCCGGCAAATTTAGTTGTAAGAATTCCTCCCTTGTAACGGGAAAAGTATATTTAGCCATTTAAATCACCTCTCTATCTCTAAAATTCTATAAATCCCTATACATTCCTGCCAACTACTTAGCAGGAACTGTCCATTCTAGCTCAATCACTTTGGTAATGCCATTAAATGTTCCTTCGGAATAAACATTATACTTCGTACCAGGCTGTAAAGTGGCAGCATTCTTTTTGCCATTATTGGTTTTCGTTTTAGAATTGTCTGGCACATCTTCATCTAAACGCAATTGAAAATGATTTCTTTGCGTATTATTACTCCGATTAACAGGCATAGCCTCATTACTAGCATCAACTATCTTGTTTTTATCGTTCTTAAATACCTCAACATATTTTTTACCAGCTTCCGCCGCATACCATGCTTTTTGTTCATCTTCGTCCATTTTGGCATGACGCAATTCAGAATTAATCATCGGTATAAAACTAATACCCACGATTAGTAAAAACATCATAAAAATTATTGCTATTATCGCTGCTGAGCCACGAGTAGATTTCATTGTCAACCTCTTCTTACTATTTCTATTTTCTAAAGTTTCACCTTAAAATAATCATCAAAAACGCTTAATGCCGTTGGCGTACCTTTAAAAGTACCGAAAGTACATTCACCTACTATTTTTAGTTCCCCAGAATTGGCATCCACCATACCAAATATTTTCGAGTTTTTAATAGTAGCGGTTCCACCATTAGTAAATATTATAGCATTTCTAAATTCACAGTTTTCGATTTCAACCCCTTGAGCCCCATAAATTATTAAAGCAACTTCTTCTGGAACATAAATGTTTCTTAACTTGGCATTAGTAGAAGCGTGTAATATTAATTGACCTTTTTTTTGTCCAGTATGTAACACAATCTGATTAACAACATTATCAGGCGCTTGCAAAATAATTTCATTAGCATAAAAAGCATTATTCCCATACACGCTAATTACCTTACCATCTTGAACATTAAGGGTTAATCTAACATTATTCGTTTTTATACTTTGATTATTTTTAAAATCTTGATTTTTTTTATTATTTACTTCATCATTTGTCCAACTATCGCCACTATTATTATACATATATTTTCCTGCCCGACTATACTTTTTAATATTTTCTTCAATCGCCTTCTCGGCTGTTTCACCATTATATGTATCTAAAACTGTAACTTTCTTTAAACGCTTAGGATCTTGATTTTGCCCTTTATATTTTATGAGTAACTTGAAGTTATTTTTAGCCCAATTATCATTTAAATCAATATTATTATTGCCAATAACCAGTAACGTTTCATCTGATTCTGTCCGAATAGAACCATTTTGCACTACTAACTTACCACCTCGCATCAATATCGGTGGCACATTGTCTGCTTCCGCTTCCGCTTGTCGTAGCACATCCGTAATTAATTCGTCTACCTTATTTCCTAAGAGTGCAAACTGATATTGATAGAGTAAGGTAATTCTATACAGTTTATCATTATCTTTGCTAATTGTAATAGGGAAATCATCACCTTTACCGCTAAAGGCACTTTTTTTCTCTATATTTTTATCACTTTTATCACTTGGAAAATATATTTCTTCTCTATCCTTATTCTTATCTTTATATTTTGTGATGAGCAATTGTTTTTTATTACTGTTAGGAGCCCAGCTTATTTCCATCGTCAGCTCTTCGGTCTTACCTTTATCTGCGTTATAGATTTTGCTTACATAAGTTACTTTACTAGCGTTTTTGGTGTTTTCATGAGTTGGCTTATCAATCTTATTACCACTATCATCATAAAAAACAGCCGGTCCTTCTGCGTAGCGTAAGGTTGTCTTAACATCATTCATCACAGCACGTGCTTGTGCATAGGCTTCCTGTTGATTAAAGCCCGAGATACCCGACTGTACCGATGTAGAAAATAAAGAAACGATTGCACCCATAATTAAAATTGTTATTAACATGCCTACTATTAATTCAACTAAGGTAAAACCTTGTTTGCCTTTCACTAACTGCACCTCATTTATTATTATCTACAATAATATAGCTTTCTAATTCTGTTTTTGCTGGCATAGGATCCTGCCATTCAACAATTACTTTCACTGGTTGCAACATTTTTGTTGATTGCTCGTCTTTTAAGGGATCGCCTACTACCGTGCGATCAACAGTACTAGTAACTTCATATTCTACTGCACCAGCTTTTGGCGTACCAACCTGTACTTTTGCTTTGGTCTTTAAATCATTAGTATCTAGCCTAGCATCCTTTTCAAAGGTCTTGAGTCGTTCCATTTCCTGCCCCGCTAATTGTACAGCTACTTGCAACCGTTCAGCGGCAATACGTGTCTTAACGCTATTTGTATACATATAGGCCAGTGCTGCTAAACCGATTGCCACGATTAAAACAGCAACAATCGCATCGACTAAGATAAAGCCCTTATTTTTTTGTTTATTGCTTTTACATAAATTCATATAATTATCACCATAACGTAATAGTTTCTTTTTTAGAATGATTCTCTATATAATTATACTATTTTAATGGGAAAAAGCAATAAAAAACGGTTTGTTTACCAAACAAACCGTTTTTTTACTGTTTTTATTCTCTTTTTGACAAGTCATTGCTCATTTAATATTTTACTGCGCGTGTCCAATCTTGTAACATAAGTGCTACTGCTCCAGCATAATCACTGATACTACCAAAACCATAAGCGTCTTCCTCATATACGCGCAATACATGAATATCGTCATAATAAATATCAGAATAATTATAGTTATCGACCGTAATAAATCTAGTTTCATCAATCTGTTCACCTTTTTTGATCAGATATAATGCTCCTGCCATTAATTTTGCTCGATATTCTGGCTTATCTGTACCATGCGTCTTCGTGATATTAAAGTTCCAGTTGCCTTCATTTACAGTTGCTATCCCACCGTCATTGATCGTAACAGTTGGTGTAATTTTCATTTTAGCTAATGCTTTATTAACACGCTCTACTCTTTTTTCTGGCTCAGGGTGACTTGAAAATAACCCATACCCCGGATTACCTTTAAGCTCTGATAAATCTTGTAATTTATTAACTGTAATTAACATACTATATGGATTATAGCCAGCTTTATTAGTGAGCATAAAACCTTGTTCATCAGCTTGGCGCTCATCAGAGCGGCTATACCCAGCCATCAAAGCTTGCATGGCTGCATCGGCAAGAATAAACCCCTGCCCCTTCGTTAAAATAATCGTTAACAACGTTAAAGCCATTTGTTTCTCTATTTGTTTAACCGAATGCCTTTTGACGACGTGCCCAATCTCATGTCCTAGTACACCCGCTAATTCATCATCAGAAGGCATAAAATCTATCAAACCTTTAAAAACATAGATAAAACCGCCCGGCACAGCTAGAGCATTTACTTCGTCACTATTTAAAACCTTAAAAGTATATTCTAAATCTTGCCGATCTGACACTGCAACCAATCTTTGTCCAATCGCATTAACTCGAGCTTGCAAAGCTGCATCTTGTACCACACCATATTGATTCTCTAATTGTGCCGCAACTTCTTGCCCCATGGAAATCTCTTGATTTTTACCAATTAAAGCCGCTTCCGCTGGCACCTGTACACCGAAGAAAAAAGTAACCGCCATACAAATCGCGATAAATATTTTGCGCATAAATGCACCTCCTTCTTGTTTTATTATATAATGCCCTGTTCTTTAAGTGCCAATAATTTTTGCTCCGTATAACCTAAAGAACGTAAGACTTCCTCCGTATGCTCACCTAAATAAGGAGCACGTCTTTCGATTGTAGCAGGCGTAGCTGAGAGCTTAATTGCGCTTTTTAAATATGAAGTATCGCCCCATTCCTCGCTACGCTTAGTTAAAAGTCCGCTCTCTGAAGCGATTTCACTTGCCATAGCTTCTTCTAGCGAAAGCACTGGCGTCACACAAAATTCTTTCTTACCAATTAAAGCAACCCATTCAGCTAAAGTTTTCGTCAAAAATGTTTCTTTTAAAATACTTCTTAGTTTAGCACTATGTTGAAAATCAAACTGGTGCTCACTAAGCTCTGGCTTTTCGATCAAAAGACATAGTTCACGCCAAAACTTTGGTTCAATCGTGCCAACGGTCAGATATCTATCATCTTTGGTTTGATACAAATTATAATAATGTCCAATGCGTTCTGCGCCGGCCTCACCGTCTACTTCCAGTTGGCCAAATAACGCGGCAATACTCGTCACCTCAAAATTAAGTGCTGAATTATATAGCCCGATATCTATATATTGTCCTACTCCCGTTCTTTCTCTTGCCAATAAGGCTAATAAAATACCCGTTACTGCATTCATGCTTCCGCCGATACCTGATACTTGCACCGGACTCACTGCGGCATTACCAGCCATATCTAGCGTTGTTATACCAGCCAAGCCGACAATATTTAAGTCATGCGCTGGCATGTTTTTATACTTACCAGTTTGCCCAAAACCCGTTAAGGAACAATAGATTATTGAAGGCTTTAGTTTTTTGATAGTTTCGTAGTCCGCGTCCATCTTCGTCATAATACCTGGCCTAAAACTTTCAACGACGACATCAGCTTCCAGCATTAACTTGCGTATAATCTGGCGTCCCTCTACGGACCGCAAGTCTACGGCCAGACCTTTCTTATTACGATTAAGCGCTAGATGCCAAAAACTCATATCAGAGCTTTTTTGTGGCTGAAACTGCCTCGTGGCATCACCCTTAAGGTCTTCTACCTTAATTACTTCTGCACCAAAATCACCAAGCACCATTGTACAATACTGCCCAGGCAACCATTTCGTTAAGTCCAGCACTTTGATTCCTGTTAGTACCTGCATTGCCATCACCCTCAATCTTGCTTTTATCTTGTAAAAATTCTACACAAAGTGAAATTTCCCTCTCTTCTTGCAGTTGATTTTTTGCCATGTTATCATTAAGTTAATTTGAAAACAACAATTCTAAAGGAGTTCCACTAATGACAATGCTCAAAGATATCGCTCTTGTATTAGAAGGCGGCGGCATGCGCGGTATGTTTTCAGCCGGCGTCTTTGAAGCTTTTATGCAAAAAAATATAGATTTTCCTTATGCGACTGCGGTTTCTGCTGGTGCTTGTAACATCGCATCCTATTTATCCAAACAACCCTTTCGTACCAAAAAAATTATCGAAGACTATGTCGCCGATGCTCGTTATTGTAGTATGCGTAACCTGTTTTTAAAAGGTTCGATGTTTGATTTTGACTTCATCTTAAAAGAAATTCCTCAAAAGCTTTTGCCTTTTGACTATACTGCTTTTAATGCTTCTCCTTGCAATTTACAAGTAGGAGCTACTGATTGTCAATCAGGTACAGCTGTTTGGTTTAAAAAAGAGGATATGGGGCTAGATTTTACGCCTTTACGCGCCTCTGCCTCTTTACCTTTTATTTCACCTATCGTTAACTTTAATGGTTACAAACTATTAGATGGTGGCTTGATTGCCCCCATTCCTATTGATAAAGCCTTAGCTGATGGTTACAAAAAATTAGTCGTAGTGCTTACACGTAATGAGGGTTATCGTAATACCGAATCTTATTCTGAATGGATCTTAAAATTGCGCTATCCGCAGTATCCACGCATGATTGCAACCTTATTACAACGCTCTATCAATTACAATCGACAACTAGCCTTAGTTGAACAATTAGAAAAAGAGGGCAAAGCTGTCGTAATCAGACCGCAAACGCCTTTAACCATCAAGCGAATGGATCGTAAACCACCAGAACTCATTAAACTACACGACCATGGCACTGAATGTGCCTTAGAAGCACTACCAGCTATTTTAAAACTGGCAAATCATTAAAGGAGTTCTATTATGAGATTTTTACATACTGCCGACTGGCATCTTGGACGAATTTTTCACGGCCTGCACCTCACCGAGGATCAGGCTTATGTTTTAAATGAACTAGTCGCCTTAGCAGTTGAAGCTAAGGTCGATGCAATATTAATCGCTGGCGACATCTACGATCGTGCGGTCCCGCCAACCCAAGCGGTTAACCTCTTAGATGAAACGTTATCTTTATTAATTCAAAAACATAATATACCTGTTATCATGATCGCTGGTAATCATGATAATCCGGCACGCCTTGGTTTCGGTAAGAAATTATTAGCCGAAAGTCGCCTTTTTATTTATGGCACACCAGTTTTAGGTACGCAACCCGTCATTCTCGAAGATAAAACTGGACCTGTTTATTTTGCGCCTTTCACTTATACCGAGCCACCGGAAGCCGCTGTTTTAAGTGGTGAAACTATTAGTTTACATGAAGATGCCTTAGCCTGGCAATTGCGTGATATGGCGCCTTTCATTCCCGCGCAAGCACGTAAGGTAGCTTTGGCTCATGTTTTTTTAACGGGTAGTGAAGAATCACCAGATAGCGAGCGACCGCTTTCAATCGGCGGCACCACCACCGTAAGTGCCGATTATTTCAAGTCCTTCAATTATACAGCCCTCGGTCATTTACACGCCTGCCAACAAGCAGGCAATACAATCCGTTATAGTGGTTCACTATTAAAATATTCTTTTAATGAAGTAAACCAAACAAAAGGTATTCATATTGTAGATCTTGACGCCAGCGGTAACTGCTCCGTTGAAACCATATTTTTAAAACCACGTCATGAATTAGCGGTGCTTAAAGGAACTTTCGCTGATTTGCTGAACAAGCCACAGTTAGAAGCACAAACAAATTATCTACAAATCATCTTAGAAGATGATGCTCCTATTCTCGATGCTAAGTATCGCCTAGAAAGTGTTTATCCACATATCTTACATTTAGAATATACAAGACTACAAGCAGCAACAAAGGATACTAATACGACAAGCGCTCAACGCAAGCTAGGACCACTAGAATTGTTCTCTGCTTTTTTTCAACAAGTAACAGAGCGTAGTTTAACAGAACCTGAGCAAGCATTATTACAAGAAACAGTAAATGCTTTAGACACCGCA
>DVNI01000086.1 GCA_018714505.1 Candidatus Avacidaminococcus intestinavium | reverse complement strand
ATATTGTATCCTTCCTTTATCGTGATGATTATTACAATAAAGAAGAAGATGCACCGCCTAATGACTTAATCGAAATTATTTTAGCCAAGCAACGTAATGGTCCTACAGGCACAGTTAAATTAGCTTTCAATAAACAATATAATAAGTTTTCAAATTATACTGGTGAAGATGTACCAGCATATTAATGAATTTAACTACCCACCGGTTATGGTGCTGCACCCCAAAAGTTAGAGTAAAATGGATAGGCTACATTTAGTTGGACATTAATTATAAGGGATAAGGAGAATTCCTAATCCTATCAACGAAGAAGGGCTTTACGTGGAGCAATGGGCATGATAGCCTCGTTTGGCTAAGCCAGCCTGATATAGCTGGCTTTCTGGCGCAAGGAGTCATGCCCATAGAGGCTCCATGTCAAGCAACTTGTACGCCCCTTATGCTTTAAGAGCACCCTTATAAAAGTTGTTCAAAAGTGTTGCCATACCAAAAACTAACTTTTTGGGGTGATTTTTTTATGGCTAAATATAGTGAAGAATTTAAATGGAGCGTTGTGCAAGAGTATTTAGAAGGTTCATTAGGAATGAAATTAGTTTCGAAAAAATACGGACTTTCTGATCATTCTATAGTCAGACGTTGGGTACGTGCTTACAAAGCGTTTGGACGTAAAGGATTAGCTGTTAAGAAAAAGAAGACGATTTATTCTGTTCAATTCAAAGTGGATGTATTACACTTTATGAAACAAACAGGTGCTTCTTATCAAGAGACGGCGATTCAATTTAAGCTGAATAACCCGAGTGTAATTGCCAATTGGAACAGTAAATTTCTTAAAGAAGGGATAGAGGGCCTGCAAGAAAAAGCAAAGGGGCGCCCATCTATGTCTAAAAAAACAAAAACAACATCAATAAAAAAAGAAAAAGAAATGTCACGTGAGGAGCAATTGGAGCGTGAAAATGAACTGCTTCGATTGGAGGTCGCCTATTTAAAAAAGTTGAAAGCTTTTCGAGAGAACCCGGATACCTTCCTCGAAAAGCACAAGCAGTGATTGCCTTTGAACTCAAAGAAGAAGGATTCCGATTAAAAGATGTATTGAAGCGTGTCGATTTACCAGAAGCAACGTATCATTATCACATGAAACAAATGGCGAAAGCAGATCCAGATCAAGCTTTGAAAACGTTGATAATAGAGCTGTTTGAGGAACATGAAAGTCGTTATGGCTATCGTCGAATTCACTCACAGCTAAAGGCGAAAGGTTATACGATTAATCACAAGAAAGTGCAAAGAATTATGCGGGATTTGAATTTGAAATGCGAGAAATTCGGACGTAAATCACGTTATAAATCTTATAAAGGCACTGTTGGAAAAATCGCAAAAAACCGATTAAACCGACGTTTCTATACGCCATACGCCCTTCAAAAACTAGTGACTGACGTAACTGAATTTAAATGTACAAATGGTGAGAAACTTTATTTGAGTCCCCTAATGGATTTATATAATGGAGAAATTATCGGTTTCAGTATGTCCAAGAGGCCTACGCTTGAATTCGTCATGAAATCACTGGAACAAGCGCTACCAATCATTCAAGAACGAGCTGAATATCGTACAACAATTCACTCAGATCAAGGCTGGCATTATCAACATAAATCATGGGTCAAAACCTTAAAGCAGAACAAGATTTTCCAAAGCATGTCTCGTAAAGCAACGTGTGCAGACAATGCCGCAATGGAGAACTTCTTTGGCTTATTAAAACAGGAAATGTATTACGGGGAAGAATTAGTCTCCTACGAAGTGTTACAAAAGAGAATTGAGCAATATATCGATTACTACAACAATGATCGAATTAAACAAAAACTGGCCGGCATGAGCCCGATAAAATATCGGACACATGCCAGCCAATTAGCTGCATAATAAAAAAAACTCTAACTTTAAGGGGTCACTACCATTTGTAAAATAACAAGGTGGGATTTTTTATGTAAAAATATTGTCACTTTACAATGGCTCAACAATATAACAGTATAGTAAGGTAATAGGGAGGTAATGAAATGGCAGAACAGAAAAAAAGAAATTTAAAGCCTTATTTTCTTGGTTTATCATTTATCGTATTAATTGGCGTATTGCTATTGCCAACACCAGATGATTTACCAATTATGGGGCACAGGGCTTTAGCGGTACTGGCATTCGCAATTATTTTATGGGTGACAGAAGCGGTAACTTATCCTGTAAGTGCAGCAATGATAGTTTCATTACTCACATTATTATTAGGGTTATCACCTAAGCTTGATAATCCAGACGAGCTACTAACAACGAAGGAAGCGTTAAAAATGGCGCTTGGCGGGTTTGCTAGTCCAGCAGTAGCATTAGTTGCAGGTGCGCTTTTCTTAGCGGCTGCTATGCAAGCAACCAATCTACATAAGCGCCTAGCTTTGTATATTTTATCAAAGGTAGGAGCTAAAACAGGAGCTATTGTTTTTGGTGCAATTTTAGTATCGATTATTTTAGCTTTCTTCGTACCAAGTGCAACGGCTCGTGCAGGCGCTATTGTACCAATTTTATTAGGTATGGTGGCAGCGTTTGGTTTACCAGCCAACAGTCGTCTTGGTGCATTACTTATTATTACCGCAGTTCAATCAATTTCAATTTGGAATGTTGGTATCAAAACAGCAGCTGCTCAAAACATGGTAGCGCTCGATTTTATTTATGAACAATTTGGTGTAGACGTGTCTTGGGGGCAATGGTTTATTTATGCAGCACCTTGGTCGATCATCATGTCAATCGTTTTATACTTTGTAATGATTAACGTCATTAAGCCTGAAACAAAAGTGCTTGATGGTGGTACGGATATCGTACGAAAAAATCTTAAAGAGCTTGGACCGCTGCGTGCAGAAGAAAAACGTTTAATTATTATTTCATTAGCGTTATTATTCTTCTGGGCAACAGAGAAGCGTTTCCATCCATTTGACTCTACGACAGTAACGATTGTAGCAGTAGCAATTTTATTATTACCAAAGATAGGCGTATTTACTTGGAAGCAAGTGGAGAAGTTAATTCCTTGGGGAACAATTATTGTCTTTGCGGTAGGTATTGCGCTCGGCTCAATTTTGCTTGCGACAGACGGAGCACAGTGGCTATCAGATAAAATGTTTGGCATGATGGGCTTAGATAGTATGCCGTTACTTGCAACCATCGCCTTACTTGCGCTATTTAACATCTTAATTCACTTAGGATTTGCAAGTGCAACGGCACTAGCATCGGCATTAATCCCAATTGTATTAGTGCTAGCTTCAACACTTGGCTCAGACGTGAACCCTGTAGGCTTTGTGTTAATACAACAATTTGTCATTAGCTTTGGTTTCCTATTACCTGTTAACGCACCACAAAATATGTTGGCGTATGGTACGGGATCATTTACAGTTAAAGACTTCTTTAAAGCAGGGCTACCCATTACAATTATCGGCTATATCCTTATTTTAATTTTCAGTGCAACTTACTGGAAATGGATTGGCTTACTATAAAAA
>DVNI01000085.1 GCA_018714505.1 Candidatus Avacidaminococcus intestinavium | reverse complement strand
ACTAATGATAAGGTTGAACAGTTTATCCAAGACTTTTTGGTGCGTGACGTGAAGGTTGAAGTCGCATCTAATCCGGAATTTTTGGCGCAAGGTACGGCTGTGCATGATACTTTACACGCAGCACGGATTATTATTGGTACAGAGAGTAAAGAAGCAGAAGCTAAGTTATTAGCTATTTATGAGCCGTTTAATTTACCGATTGTTTCGGTTAGTCGCCGTTCTGCAGAAATGATTAAATATGCTTCTAATGATTTTTTGGCGCTCAAAATTAGTTATATGAATGATATTGCGAATTTGTGTGAATTGGTGGGGGCAGATGTTCAAGATGTAGCGAAAGGTATGAGCTATGATGCGAGGATTGGAGCGAATTTCTTAAATGCTGGTGTTGGCTATGGTGGTTCTTGTTTCCCAAAAGACACGAAAGCTTTGAAATTCTTAGCTAATAAAGTTGGTTATAGATTAAGGACGGTTGAGGCGGGGGTTGCTGTTAATGAAGCGCAAAAAACAGTGCTTTTTCGTAAAGCAGCTGATCGCTTAATTACGTTTCAGAATCTTAAGGTAGCTGTTTTAGGACTAACTTTTAAACCGGGTACGGATGATCTTAGAGAAGCACCGTCTTTAGATAATATTAAGCTATTGCTAGAGCAAGGCGCAGAAATCTATGCTTATGATCCAGTTGGTATTAAAAACTACCAAAGATTCTATCCAGAAGGTAAGAATTTAAATGGTTCGATTACCTATGTTGATACTCCAGAAAAGGCACTAAAAGATTCTAGTGTTTGTTTTATTTTTACTGAGTGGAAAGAGATTAAAGCAGTTCCACCTGCGACTTATAAAGCACTAATGAAACCAGCTCTTGTTTATGATGGACGTAATATTCATGCTGTTAGCGAGATGCAAGAAGCTGGCGTTGAGTATTATTCAATCGGGAGATAATAAGGCTAGACAACGATTAGGTGGTTACTAAGGAGGGAATTATTGGATGAATAAGGAGTTGTTCGATTTAATTAATTGCCCTAAAATAGTTATCAAGCCTCCACAAAAAGAATTTAAGGCAGTGTCTGGAAGTTTGCGTAAAGATTTGCAATTGCTTTCAACGGATGGTACTAAACGATTTAGTATGTTTATTAGGCAAAATAAAGAGTTTCCTGATAACTTTTCGGTTGGTTTACTTGTTGAAGATGAAGAGGGTAAAAAAGTTATTTTGTTCAGATGTAATGGTCCGCACGGTGGTTGTTATAATTTAGATAACCCACATTTTACCCCGCATATTCATTATTTGGATGAAGAGAGAATGTCTGAGTCACAAATAGAATGTACACAAGAATATGTTACCATGGATGATGCTATAGTATACTTTTGCCGAATTTGTAATATTCAAGATGCGGAAAAATATTTTCCATTTATTAAACAGCAAATGCAATCTTTATTTTAAAATATGTGGCATTTATAATATAATAAGATTAGGAAGGGGGAGTAAATCATGTTGAATAAGGAAAAACTAGAAAGTATTATCGCCGATAATTTTTATTCAAGATTTAAATTAGTTGAAAGGAAGAAAAATTTTTTTCAACTATTCTCTCCACTATACCATCCTGATGGTGATATGCTTGATATTTTCTTGAAAATAAGTGAAAGTGACGATGTAATAAAGGTCTGTGATTCTGGCATGTCATTAATGCGCCTTTCGTATACCTATGATCTTGATACCGAAAACAAGAAAAGTATTTTAGCTAATTTACTTAGAGAAAATGAAGCTTTTTTTGCTGATGGTAATATTTATATGGAAACTACAGTAGAGTTTCTTTTTCCGACAATAATGAAGATGTCACAGGTTATTGCTAAAGTCTGCAATATGAAGATTTTGCAAAGATCAAATATAACAAATCTTTTTTATGATCAAGTACAGGAGTATATAGTTACAAACTTAAAAAAGTACAATCCGCAGGTCGATCAAAGGCCTATTGCGGATAGAGAAGAACTGGTTGTTGATTATGTGTTTGTAACTAGAGATAAACCTATTTATTTATTTGCGGTAAAAGGGATTGCAAAAGCGCAATCAGCAGTTATATCAATACTATCATTTCAAAAGGAAGGATTACCTTTTTGGGCTGTTGTGGTTAATGAGAATGTTGATGAATTACCCAAAACACAAAGAAAACTGCTTATGAGCGCCGCTGACAAACAGTTTTATGACTTAAAAGATTTCAAAAAGAATGCTGATGACTTTATGGCTAGACATTTAAATTAAAAGCGTGGTATGGAATAACTAGTTTATTCCTACTGCGTTTTTGTTTTGGATAGAGGCATTATTTTATCTGACAAGAATATTAAACGATTAGGTTACTTGAAAGGAAGTAGGCGTAATGAGTAAGTTTAGAACGCTTGATGTTGCTAAGAAGATTCTAGTGACTGGAGCTGCGGGTTTTATTGGATTTCATCTGACGCAACGTTTATTAGCATTAGGGGTAGCAGTTGTGGGAATTGATAATCTTAATGATTATTATGATGTTAAATTAAAAGAGGAACGTTTGTCCATCTTGCGTAAAGCATCTAAATTTACTTTTGTTAAGGCAGATATAGCCGATGAAGGAACGTTAACGACTCTTTTTGAACAGCACAAATTTGCAATCGTAGTGAATTTAGCGGCGCAAGCTGGAGTACGCTACAGTATTACTAATCCTAAAGCATATTTACATTCTAATTTAGCAGGGTTTTTAAATATTTTAGAAACTTGTCGTAATTTTGGTGTAGAGCATTTAGTATATGCATCTTCTAGCTCGGTGTATGGTGCTAATACCAAAATCCCTTTTGCAACTACGGATCAAACAGATAAACCAGTGAGCCTTTATGCTGCGACCAAGAAAGCCAATGAATTAATGGCTTATACTTATAGCCATTTGTATCAAGTTCCAGCTACTGGTCTAAGGTTTTTTACTGTGTATGGTCCATATGGTAGACCGGATATGGCATATTTTTCATTTGCTGAAAAGATTATGCGAGATGAACCGATTAAAATTTTTAATAATGGTGATATGTATCGTGATTTCACTTATGTTGATGACGTAGTACAAGGCTTAGAAAACATTTTGGATAATCCGCCAATTGCTGATAGTGATGGTGTTAGGCATAAGGTTTATAATATCGGCAATAATCAACCAGAAAAACTAATGGATTTCATCTCTACCTTAGAAGAGGTTTTAGGAAAAAAGGCAAAAAAAGAATTTTTACCAATGCAACCAGGCGATGTTTATAGAACTTATGCCGATGTTAGCGAACTTATGCGTGACTTTGACTTTAAACCAAATACATCAATCCAAGAAGGTTTAAGTAAATTTGCTGAGTGGTTTAAAGCAAGGTAGACAGGGGGACGGTCCTTTTTTGTCTGATTTTGGTTAAATTATGAAGTTAATACGTTGAAAAAATAGAAGCTACCGTCATATTGATGAAATAATCAGTATGACGGTAGCTTTGTTTTATTGTGACAATTGAGGACCGTCCAAAAATGCTGAATTAAAAAGATTTCACGGATTAAACCGAACCAAAGGTTACGGTTTACGAAGTATGCGTATTCAAGCAAAATTAACAGTGTTAGCGGTAAATTTAAAGCGGATAGCCAAATTGGCATCCGCTTTAAATATTTTAGTTCCTTTGTATTTAAGATTAACATTAGATAAAATAGCTAATATTTGTTCGAATAGCAAATTTTTGCGTTTGGAAATGATCTAAAAGGCTACTTTTTCAGTGCTCTCGGACGGTTCTTCTGATTCATTTTCACAAAACATTAAGGATGTCAAACCTTGCATGGCACATATCCGGAATTAACTGCCTGCTACCGGTTATCAAACCAAACCTTTGGCCAAACAGAATTACGGGTACAATTTTTGTGATTCACTTTAATAACTTTATTGGGTTAAAAGAAGATTTATACCCTCTATTTCATCTTTCGAAAACGTGTATGCTGAAAACCATGTTTTTGGATACTCAAATCTTTTTTTCACTTTTAACTTTATTGGATTTTTCGAATCTGCAAAATATGCATCATAATCTATTTCACCATTAGGATTGCCTTTTTTTATAATAGGTCGAACAAAAATTTCTTTTAACTTACCGCCATCACCTTTAAACTTAATCTTCGCTCCGTCTACCGCTTGCATCAACATTAATTTTATTTCTTCCGTTCTCATAGGTTCAATATCTAGATCATTTATACTGATTATTTGATCGTCAACTTTAATACCAAGATATTGTTCTTTCATGTTCTTATCAATACTGATAATATTAAATACATTGCCCTCGTTATCGCCACTACCTTTATCTATTTTGAATTCGATTCCATAATTAGCAGTATCACCGAACTCTTCACAGATATCAAAGAACACTTCTTCCCAGAGATTCAATAATAAATTATTTTTTCCTCTTCTGTCAAATACTCTAAATAAAGAGCCGTTTTTATGGGGAACAGCAGAAAAGTATTTATAAGCGTCTACATCAAATCCTTCAAACAAAATGTTTTGATTAATATTAACATCTTTGTTCTCTGCCCACATTAACCAATGTCCATATCGCTTTGCTCTTGGTTTTTTCTTCTTAAAATTATAAATAACTGCTTTCAAAACTTTGTCATATGAAGTTTCCGGAAAATACATATATAAGGCTCCTTCACGCTTAGATGCCTCTTTTATAGAATTAACAAACAAGCCTTCACGCAAATAGTTCTCTTTAGTTAATTCTTTTACTTTTTGCCACGGGATAAGATGTCTATTATCAACCGGTAATTCTTTAAGCACTTCTCCGTCAGCTATATATTTAATATTAACTTGAACATCCGGTAGCGTCACATCAACAAGTTCTTTTGGTAATTTATAAACATGTTCGAGACTTCCAGTATTATCAAAAACTTTTTTTATCATATATGGTTGCAAATCAACGACTTCGCCATTAACTGAAAACTCTACTACAACTTCTTTTTTATTCCTAAATATTCTTGTATCTGCTTTAAAATACATATAATATGCAGGCTCATTTTTTCCATTTTCATAAACTTTATCAAAGGCAGCACCACGATGCCCTTTATTCGATGCAACAGACAATGTAGTATAAATAATATCTCCATTTGTCCTTTTAAATGAGTAGATTTCAGAACTTAGTTGAGCAGACGAAATATTTGGATAAAAAACAAAAACACTAAATAAAATAGCTAACAAAAATTTGATTTTATTATTAAACATTTAAATTCCTCCCATTTTATATTTTTCATCGCAGGCACGGTTCTTCCGATTCATTTTCACAAAAAATTAAGGACGTCAAACCTCGCATGGCACATATCCGGAATTAACTGCCTGCTGCCGGTTATCAAATCAAACTTTGTTTCCTTCATTCATCTGTCCTACATATCGACAAGAAGAGTAATGAAACTTATGCGATCGCGCATTACCAACATAATTTGCCGCAAAAGCAGCAACCGGTATCATGATAACCAAAAAGAGTGACATTATAAACCAAAGCTTCTTTTTCATCTCAAATCCTCACCCTTTAATATTAATCTTTCCGCCACCCCAATTATAACATTTATGCAGCCAAAGTTGTCTTATAATTCTAATTTTTCCTGTTTTCCCCTCCCCATCTTGTCAAATATAATGGGCTTGCACCCCAAACAAGAAAGTGCTAGCATTACAAATAAGAGATAATCCGATTGGCTTACACGGTTTTTTTCATACCCTATTTACAGACTAAAATTATAGTGATAACCAATAAACTAAAAGCGATCATTAACGAAAGCGTTTCAAATACAGTCATAACTATCAACAGCTTTAGTGTAAAAACGCATATCAGATTATCTCTACAAAGCAAGAAGTCCTCTGACAATAAGTTAGAGGACTTCTTGCTTTTGTGACTCATTATAAATCAAACAAACAAAACTAACTAAAATTTAGAGAACAATAATGCCTGAACATACAAAACTAATCCCCATGATATTTTTTCATTAATAAAGGGGCGCTGAATCTTTTCTTTGCTTCTTCAACAGAGTAATTATTGAAAGTGTTTTCTACATCCTTCAACAACTCAATAATGTTCTCTTTTGATTGACCTACTGAACATACTGAATGTACTATCCAATAATTATGCCGAACAGGATAAATTTATTACATCAACAACATCGACTCTTGCTCAAGCCGGATTTTTTTGTCAATCATATATTGTATACAAGAGGCGCAGTCAATGATTTCTGGCTTGCCCTTAATGCGTCTGAGTTTATCAGCATATGATTCTGTAATTTTTCCACAATATTGATCATAACGAATCAGTTCTTCCTTACTCATTCGGTACGGGAAAATATGCGGGTTAATTTCTCTGCGCAAACGCCCAAGCATACTAAAGCCGCCTAAATCTATATCGCCCCAGTGATACCAGTTACAATCCTTTGGCATCGAACTGTTTACTGCCACGAAAAACTTTTTCTTTGACGGACTGTAATGTCCGGCATGATATAATACTAATTCGTCATTCTTTTTCATTTTAGCAATATATTCGAGATAATTGGCACGGTTTTCGATGGAGATTATTTTCTTAACACTCTCTGCTATTGTAATAGTTCCCGCCTGTAAATCAATAACACTTAGGCTGCTGCCATATGATAGGGGCTTGAAATCTGTAAAACCATACTCATTGGCAAGCATTAAAACTCCACAAAGCTCAAAATGTTCTGAGGTAGACAGGGGGACGGTCCTTTTTTGTCTGATTTTGGTTAGATTATGAAGTTAATACGTTGAAAAATAGAAGCTACCGCCATATTGATGAGATAATCAGTATGACGGTAGCTTTGTTTGCTTTTAAATATTAGTATTGATACTTAAAAAATTAGTTGAATAGCCATATACTTTAGCTTTTTTTATATATTTGAGATTGAAAATGTAGACAGCGTTAGACATGGGATTGTTCTTTTCTATAACCATTTTTATGTTTTATGGTAAAATGCAAATAGTGGAAACTAATACTATAAGTAAGTCTATAAAATTAATAATGAGAGGATGAATAGAATGGTTAACGAGAAGATTCGCGAAGCATTGGTAAAACAGCCTAATGCATTTCCTACAATGATTGCACAAGAGTTAGGCGTGAGCGAATGGGCTGTTGTTAGTCAATTGACGAGTGAAGTAATGCAGGAAGTCGATGCTGCGGCATTTGACAAAATTATGCAAGAGGTTACGAACTGGGGTGAGATTACTTTTATTGTGCGTAACGGGTCTGTCATTGCAGAAATTAAGGGCATAGTACCACAAGGTACTTATGGTCGCGGTTATTTTAATTTTGCGCATGATGTGTCGCCGATTAGTGGACATATTAACGTTGCTAACTTGGCACATATTTGTTTTGTTCAGAAAGCGGCTATGGGCATGGAATCTTTGTCTATCCAGTTTTTTGATAAGCAGGGTGATAGTATGTTTAAGATTTATCTTGGAAGAGGCGAAGATAAAAAACATATTCTAGCACAAATAGATGCGTATAATAAATTGCAAGCCTCTTTATGACAGGGGGACGGTCCTTTTTTGTCTGATTCTGTTCGTTACTGCAGGCAACTATCAGCTAAAGCGTTAAAATAGACAAGCATTAAGCTCGCATGTTATACTACAATTAAAGATTTAACAAAATTATTTTTTAAATAGCGACACAACGCTTCAAAACAATTTTTCTTTATGAAAAAGGTAGAGGTTTTAGAATGCTCGTGGGTTTGCTTATGGTCGATTTTTGAACCTCTCCTATTAATTTGGGAGAGGTTTTTGTTTTTATTTTTTAAGTTAATGTGCAAAAGGAGGCGGAAATAATGGCAAAATTTGTTTTTCCTGAGGCGGGAATTGAAGAGGTGCATCGAGCGATTGAGGCGGGTGAACTGACCGTACGGGAACTCGTAGATTGGTATTTAGCAAGAATTGAAAAGTTTGATCAACAGGGGCCTGCTCTTAATGCGGTTATCTTGGTGAATCCCAAGGTTAGAGCCGAAGCGGCAGCGCTTGACGAGTATTATCGGGAGCATGGATTCAAGGGCCCTTTACATGGGATTGCGGTATTACTAAAAGATAATGTTGATACTGCGGATATGATTACGACAGCGGGTTCTTTGGCGTTGCGGGATTTTCAGCCGGCAGCTGATGCACATATTGTCAAGCTCTTAAAGGAGGCGGGTGCCATTATTTTGGCGAAGACTAATTTGCATGAGTTTGCAGTTTGGGGTGAAACAACGAGTTCTTTGGGTGGACAAACTTTAAATCCTTATGATTTGAGGCGTACGCCAGGGGGGTCTAGTGGTGGGACTGGTGCTGCAGTGGCTGCTAACTACGGTATTATTGGTATTGGTACGGATACCATTAATTCAGTGCGTTCACCAGCTTCGGCTAATAGTATCGTCGGTATTCGCCCGACTTTAGGCTTAGTAAGTCGTAATGGAATTATTCCTTATTCGCTAACGCAAGACACGGCTGGCCCTATTTGCCGGACGGTAACCGATGCGGCACGCACACTAGAAGTAATTGCTGGTTTTGACCCTGATGACTGCTCTACCGCATGGGCTTACGGGAGGAAAGAACAATATAGTAGCTATCTGTACAAAGATGGCTTACAAGGCAGAAAAATCGGTGTGCTAAGAAGTTTCTTCGGGCAAGACGCTATTCATCAGGAAGTGAATCGGGTGATGGAGGAGGCTATTGAGAGCATCAAACAAGCGGGCGCCGAAGTTTTTGATATTACGGAAGAAATTGATTCTGGTGCTTTGGTTAACGATATTAGCGTGCATCTTTATGATCTTAAGGAGCATTTGAATCAGTATTTACAAGCGCAAGGTTCACGAATTAAGTACCATTCGCTGCAAGCAATTATCGACTCGGGAGAATATTCGTCAAGCATTGAAGAAAATATTAAACAAGCGCAAAGCTTAAGTACGGGCACTGCTGAGTATAAACAGCGTTTGATTAAACGTGCCGAATTGCAAAAAATGATACTGGAACTTATGGCTAGGATGGATGTTGATGCGTTAGTTTACCCGCATCAAAAGCGCCTAGTTGTACCAGTTGGCGAAATTCAAGCGGAACGTAATGGTGCTTTAGGTTCGGTTACTGGTTTCCCTTCTATCGTAGTGCCTGCAGGGTTCACTGCACCTAATCGAGAGGCAGCAATTGGCGTTCCTGTTGGTCTTGAGATTTTTGGCAGACCGTGGGACGAGGGGCGGTTGATTGCAATTGCCTATTCTTTTGAACAACATACTAAGGCAAGAAGGTTGCCGCTTAGCACGCCTTTTGCGTAGGGGGGATAATAATGAGTGATGAACATGGAAAAGCTCAAGGTACTTCTCAAGGAATTGTTGAAAGAATAAATAACTTTGCGCATAATTGGATTCCTGATTCATATGTCATTGCTTTGACTTTAACGCTGCTTGCTCTGCTTTTAGCAATAACGTTGACGCCATCTACGCCCTATGAAGTTGTGCAAGCTTGGGGGCAGGGGTTTTGGGTGTTATTAGAATTTTCGATGCAAATGGTGTTGATCGTTATTACGGGTTATGCATTGGCGACAACGCCGATTTGTCAAAGGCTGATGCGAGCAATTTGTATGATGCCGAGTAGTAGTGTACAAGTTTATTTGTGGGGCGTGGTTTTTTCTTCGATTGCGTATTATCTCAATTGGGGCTTTGGCTTGGTTTTTGCCGCTTTATTAGCAAAAGAATTGGGCAAACAGGCTGATTACAAAGGAATTAAAGTTGATTATCGTTTGCTTTGTGGTGCGAACTGGACTTCCTATTATTTCTTTCATATGGGATTATCGGGCTCGGCACCGTTATTAGTAGCGACACCGACGCATTTTATGGTGAAAGAAATTGGGGTTATTCCTGTCGCTGAAACCTTGTTTAGTTCATATACACTGACGCTGACCGCGATTTCTTTTATCGCAGTGGTTCTTTTGTACGCGGTGTTTCTCGTGCCAAAAGATTTAGCAAAAGTAAAGACAATGCGTGAATTGCGACCGGACTTTTTTGCCTTGGAAATGGAAAATAAGGTAGTAGCTGCTACAAAAATCGAGACACCGAGCCAGTGGTTAACTAATACGCCTTATTTGTCCTATATTGTGGGCATAATGTTTGTTGGTTATTTGTATTATCATTTTGTTAGCCAAGGTAAGTCGCTGGACATTAATATTTTAAATACAATCTTTTTAATGTTAATTATTTTGCTGTATGGTACGCCGGCAAAACTGCTTGCGGCAGTGAAAGAGTCAACGTCGGCGGCAACCGGTATTATTATCCAGTTTCCATTTTATGCGGGAATCTTTGGGATTATGACGCATACTGGATTAGTCGATGTTTTTTCTAATTGGATAATCGGGTTTAGTACACATGAAACTTTTACTGGAGTCGTAGCGCTTTTAACTGGTGCAGTTGGTTATTTTATTCCTTCGGGTGGTAGTAAGTGGGCGGTTGTTGCACCGTTTTTAGTGCCTGCAGCGAACAACTTAGGGATACCAATCTCTAAAGTCGTGACGGCTTATATGTTTGGGTGTGACTGGGCCAACTTAATTCAGCCTTTTTTTGCGATTCCATTTATTGCAGTCGCTGGTCTAGAATTTAGAGATTTTGCGGCGTATTCTTTTATTTCGTTTTTGGTTTTAGGAGTTATTATGTTAGCAGGATTAATATATTTGCCTTTTTAAAATAAGACAGGGGGACGGTCCCTGTCTTATTTTCTTAGCTTTCGTAAATCAAAAAGAGATTAAGTACAGTGACGAGAAGTCCTACTGTAAATAGTAGATATTTAGTAGCGCGTTGGTTAACATATTGTCCCATTACTTGTGGTGAACTGGTAAGATAGAGCTGCATAAAAATGGTGAAGGGTAATTGAATACTGAGTAGTGCTTGGGATAAGATTAGTCCGTAAAAAGGATCGGTGATGAAAGAGAGGGTAAAGAGGGCTGGAACATAGGAAACAACGAGTCCCCAGCGTGAATAGCTGTCTTTCATATCGTAGGATTTATTAAATAAGCCGGCCAAAATCGTTGCTCCTGCCATACCGGCCGTAGTTGTAGAGGCAATACCGGCGAATAAAAGGGCGATGGCAAAGATGATTGCAGCGTGTTCGCCAAGTAGTGGTATGAGCATTTCTTGGGCTTGTTGTAATTCGGTAACTCGGACGCCATGAGCAAAGAAGGTGGCGGCGGCAAGGAGAATCATCGCACTATTAATTGCCCAGCCAATGCTCATAGAGAAAATGGTATCGAGAAACTCATAGCGTAATTGTTTGACGATTAAGACTTTGTCTTCTAGATTCCATTGGCGACTTTGAATGACTTCGGAGTGTAAGAAGAGGTTGTGGGGCATGATGACGGCACCGAGTATGCCCATGACTAAAAAAACGGAGCCGGAGGGCAAGGCTGGTGTTACCCAGCCGGTAGCAGCGAGTGGCCAATTGACCTTGACTAAAGATAATTCGAATAAATAGGAAAAAGCGATTAGCGAAACAAAGCCTGCAATCCACATTTCTAAGCGGCGATAGGCATTAGTCCAGAGCATTATTGTGCATAAGAGGGCCGTAAGCATGGCGCCGAGGATAATCGGTATTTTAAAAAGCATATTGAGGGCGATAGCGGCACCTAAGAGTTCGGCGAGCGAGGTGGCAACGACGGCAATGAGTGCAGTGCCTAGTAAAAAGCGTGAAACGGTTGGTTTAAAAAAGGTGGTAGCGGCTTCGGCTAAGCATTGCCCGGTGACGATGCCTAGATGGGCTACATTGTGTTGTAATAAAATCAGCATCAGGGTGGAGAGCGTGATTACCCAAAGCAGGCTGTAGCCGTAATCGGCGCCTGCTGCTAGATTGACGGCCCAGTTGCCGGGATCGATAAAGCCAACGGTAACTAAAATACCGGGGCCAATATAGCGAAAAAAACTTTTGTTTTTATCTGTATCAATTTTTTCTGACATTTTTTTCCAGTCCTTCCTAAATTAAAAATATTCTTTTGTACAATTATAGTGCTAAATGTTTGATTTGAGAAGTAAGCAGAGAGTAAAGTGGAGATTTTTTTGTAGTAAAAAAGCTAGGATTTTCTGCATTAAGAGTTCTTTATGATACAATAAAGAAGTGAGCAAAAGCTGTTTGGTAACGTATTTATTTTTTTGAAATAGGTGATGAGATGTTTTTAGGTGACAAAATAAACGGTGAACTTGTTATCGGGATTATTAGTCCGATTGGTACGGATACTAAAGCTACAATTAAGCATATTAAAGAACATTTGGCAAAATTTGCTTATCGGACGGAAGTTATTAATATCGCGCAAGATGTTTTAGTAAAGTTAGCGCCTCAGCAAGTTAAGTGGCAAGATGAATATGAACGAATAAAAGCGCAAATCGCACTTGGTAATAGTGTGCGTGCGGGTAAGAAGGATAATTCAATCTTGATGAAAGGTGTTTTATCGAAGATTCTTGCGGGTCGTAATGAGCAGGCACCGCAGCCTAAAGCACGGACGGCGTATATTATTAAATCGTTAAAGCATCCGGAGGAAATTGCTTTTTTACGTGCAGTATATGGTGTTGGTTTTTATCTCTTAGGGGTAACGAGTACACTTGAGAATAGATTACAATATTTAGAGCAACAGAAAAAAATGTCCAAGGCATCTGCACAAGAGTTGTTAGCGCAAGACGCTAATGAAGATATTGGGCATGGTCAGCATACGCAGGCGGCATTTCAAAATGCGGATTGTTTTATTGTGGCTGATGATTCGGAGATGGAATTAAAAAACAGTATTTATCGGTTTCTTGACTTGCTTTTTGGAGCACCGTTTCTGACGCCGACTTTTGACGAATATGCGATGTTTATGGCGTATGCTGCGTCATTACGGTCTGCTGATTTATCGCGGCAGATTGGCGCGGTGATTACGAAGGAAGAAGAGATTGTCGCATCGGGCGTGAATGATTGTCCGAAGTTTGGCGGCGGACTTTATTGGCCGCTGTGGAGCGAAGAGCAGAGGGCTTATTGTGATGAAGAAGAGGGTCGAGATTATAAGCTGGGCTACGATTCTAACAAAATAGAACAACAAAAAATTATTGATGCGATTTTAAGGGAGTTAGGGTTAGAAAAAAATGCGGAATTAGTTACTAAAATTAAAAATGCTGGAGTTGGAAGTTTAACTGAATATGGGCGTGTTGTGCATGGAGAGATGGAGGCTTTGCTTATGTGTGCGCGTAATAATATCTCTTGTAAAGGGGCGGCGTTATACGTTACTACGTTTCCTTGCCATAATTGTGCTAAGCATTTGATTGCAGCGGGCATCGCTAGTGTGACGTACATCGAGCCCTATCCGAAGAGTAAAGCTTTGGAGCTTTATCCGCATGAAATAACAGAAAAAGCAGCTGAAAGCACGACTAAGGTTCTTTTTAAACCATTTGTCGGTATTGGCCCGCATCGCTATATAGATTTATTCTCAGTTAGTTCGTCTATGTGGGGCGTACGTATGCGTAAGGATGAAGAGGGAAGGGCGATTAAATGGCAACGGGAATATGCGAATTTGCGAACGCCGATGCCAACGTTGAGTTATATAGAAGCAGAAAAACAAGCGCATAAGATTTTTGTAGAAAAAGTAGTAAATAAATAAAAATAGCTTTTATTGGACATTTTTCTTTTAATTCTAGCAGGAAAAACGTAATTTTTGGTTAATCTATGATATAATCTGTTTGATTTTGTTAAACTGATTAGTATATTCTTTAGGGAGGTTTTATCATGAAAGAAAAAGTATTTAGTTTTATTGATGACAATAAGAAAGAAATATTGTCATTATGGGAAGAACTTGTTAATATGGAAAGCGGTTCCCAAGATATTGAGGGCGTAGATGCTGTTATTAACAGAGTTCGCGAAGAATTGGAAAAAAATGGTGCCCAAACGCACGTATATGAATATGAAAAAGCCGGGAACATGGTTGTTGGTAACTATGCTGGTGGTGATAAACCGGGTGCAATTTTAATGGGACATTTAGATACAGTTTTTCCTAAAGGTGAAGTTGCCAAAAGACCGTTCAAGATTGAAGATGGTAAGGCTTATGGTCCTGGCGTTTTAGATATGAAAGGTGGCGTTGTAGCAGCTCTTTTTGCTGCTAAAGCCTTGCACGCTTGTGGTTACAATGATCGTCCAATCAAAGTTATGTTTGCTGGTGACGAAGAAATCGGACATGTTCATTCAGATGCTGCTGAGAAAATTAAACAGGAAGCTAAGGGTTATGGTGCGACCTTTAACTGCGAAACTGCTTTTGTTGATAATTCTATTGTTGTGGGTAGAAAAGGTACAGCGACCTTTAAAGTAGTAGTGCATGGTGTAGCCGCTCATGCTGGTAATAATCCTAAAGGTGGACGTAGTGCTATTTTAGAAATGGCGCATAAGGTTATTGATATTCAAAAACTAACTAATTGGGAAGAACAAACTACTTTTAATGTTGGTGTTATTAAGGGTGGCGTAGTTTTTAATGCTGTTCCTGATTATTGTGAAGTGCAGGTCGATGTGCGTTATGTAGATCCTAATTTGGTACCAGAAATCAAAGAGCGCATTGAAAAAGTTTTGGCTAAGACTTATGTTGAAGGCACAACTACAGAATTAGTGGATTTCCGTGTGGGTATTCAAGCAATGCAAACAACTAAGGGTGTCGAAAATCTTTTTGCTTACATGGCAAAAGTTAGTGAAGAAAACGGTTTTGGCAAACCAGTTCCTGTGAAATCCGGTGGTGGTTCTGATGCGGCGTATACTGTTATTGCTGGCGTGCCAACCTTGTGCTCGATGGGGGTAAAAGGTGCTAACAATCATAGTAAAACAGAGTATGCCGTCGTTGACAGTATCTTTGAACGTGCAAAACTATTAACGGCATTGATTCTAAGAATGGACGAATTCCAGAATAATTAAGAGGTGAAATATGACTGCGAATAAAAATGATCAAGAGAAAGTAACGTGGAAAGGCTGGGCGGCTTTACTATTTATCTGTATTTGTTTTTCAGGAATGCTAGCGAAGAATCCCACCGGTTTAAGAGCTTTGGATTTTTCCGCGTTAATCGGTCAATTTGGCACGATTGCTGGCAGTAAAAACATTTTCCAAGGTGCGGGTGGGTTTGGTGCTCGCGAAGGATTGTTATTTACGATAACGCTCATACCAACGGTTATGTTAGCGCTAGGACTTATTCAGGTTTGTGAGTCCTTGGGTGCTTTAAGAGCGGCGGAGAAAATCTTTAGACCTCTTTTAAAGCCACTAATGGGTGTTTCCGGTGTTTGTGGTTTGGCTTTTGTAAGTAGTTTTACCAGCTCTGATGTAGGGGCAGTAATGACCAAAGAACTTGTAGAAGATGGTTTAATTACTGATGATGAGAGAACAATTTTTGTTGCTTATCAATACGCTGGTTCAGCAGCGGTTGCCAATACTATCGGTACAGGCGCACCGCTGCTACCGATATCGATATTGCCTTTAGGCGTAGTTATTTTGCTAATTGTAATTGTAAAAATTATTGGTGCGAATTTAATTCGATTGTATTTGCATTATTATCGTAAACGCCATCCTCTGGTTGAAGGGGGGCGTGCTTGATGGATGAGGCAAAGACTTCAATTGTAGAAGAATTTATGAAGGGTGCAAAAAAAGGTTTCTATATTGGTGTAGAACTGATTGCACCGGCAATGGTCATGGCTTATGCATTAATCGAATTCTTAAAAATCAGTGGAGCAATGGAGATTATTGGTAATCTCTTAAATCCGGTGATGGGTGTTTTTGGTTTGCCAGGAGCCGCAAGTGTAGCCTTAATTGCAGCTTTCTTTTCAAAGGCGGCAGGCTGTGCTGCTGCAGCAACTTTATTTGGCGATGGTAAAATCGACGCTGCACAGGCGACTATGCTTTTACCTGCTTGTGTAACAATGGGAACTTTGGTGGGACATTTTGCGCGCATCGTTTTAGTTACGAATGCTAACAAGTTGTTTTATCCAGTCTTGTTTTTAACGCCAATTATTGATGCTATCATTGTGCTTTATTTAACGCGGTTAGTAATCATGTTTTTTTAGTTAGTTACAAGATCTAGAATTGAAGAGCAGCATGCTATGTATGAGGATTCATATGCAGCATGCTGCTTTTAATTGTTAGTGTTTTAGGTGATTTTAAAGATTTAATTAACTTAAGCAACAAATATAACTGATTTTAGTTGCTTAAGTTGCCAAAGACGTTTAAAATAGTAAATATTATCAAGTGTAAATAAGTGGACCTTAAAGGTGAGTAATCGCTACGTGAGTAGTCTGGTGCAGCTCGTAAATATTTGATATAAAAATAAAAGTCGTTCCCTTTGAACGAAAGGAGACTGTATTTATGCATAAAAAACTAGCTATCTCGGAGTATATAGCAATTGGTTCAATGTTGTTTGGCTTATTTTTTGGTGCGGGAAATTTAATTTTCCCAGTACATATGGGCCAACTAGCTGGAAGTGAAATATTTACAGCAACTTTAGGGTTCGTGGTGACGGCTGTCGGTTTACCTTTTCTCGGTATTTTGGCGATAGGGTTATCACGGAGTGATGGTTTATTTGATTTAGCTGGTAGAGTGCATCCTTATTATGCTTATGCCTTTACGATTTTACTTTATATGACGATCGGCCCCTTCTTTGCTTTGCCTAGAACAGGAACGGTCGCTTATGAAATTGGTTTGTCACTGTTTGTTGCTGAGCAAGATCAAACGCTGATGCTAGCGGTGTTTACGATTTTATTTTTTGGTGGTGCCTTATTTTTTGCTTTACGACCTAATAAGATTTTGACTTGGGTAGGTAAGGTTTTAAATCCAATCTTTTTAGTTTTTTTAAGTATTTTAATTATTGTTAGCTTGGTTTATCCCATGGGAACGGTTAGTAATGCTGCGGTACATGATATTTACGCTACGTCAGCATTTTTGAAAGGTTTTACTGAGGGGTATAATACCATGGATGCCTTGGCAGCTTTAGCGTTTGGTATTATTGTTGTGCAAAATATTAAGGAACTTGGTGTTACGGAGCCTAAGGCAATTGCGTGGGGAACTTTTAAAGCGGGTATTGTTAGTGTAATTTTGATGTGTTTAATTTATTGGTTCTTGGGTTTGATGGGTGCAACTAGTACGGGTTTGATGGAGCCAGCTGCTAATGGTGGTATTGCGTGGGCCAAGATTTCTAATCATTTCTTTGGTTATTATGGTAGTTTATTATTAGCGGTTATCGTTACATTGGCTTGTTTTAAAACAGCCATTGGCTTGATTGTTGCTTGTTCTAAGACTTTTGAAGAAATGTTTCCAGAGGCACTTGGGTATAAAGAGTACACCATTATTTTTACTGTTTTTTCTTGTGTAGTGGCCAATATTGGCTTGACGCAGTTAATTAAGCTATCGATACCGGTTTTGATGTTTATTTATCCGTTAGCGATTGCTTTAATCTTTTTAGCATTATTTTCTCGCATGTTTAAAGATCGAAGATGTGTATATTTTACTACTTCATTATTTACAATGTTTGGTAGTATTGGTGATTCTTTAAATGCTATGCCAGAACTTATTAAAAGTACGCCGACTATCGAAAGTATTTTGAATTTTTATCACGTTTATTTGCCGTTTTATGATCTAGGCATGGGCTGGATTGTGCCGATGCTCGTCGGTGCAGTGGTGGGACTTGCTATTTCATTAAGAAAATAATTACGCAAGATACTGACCTTTCAAAAGTTAGACTTAAAAGCTAACTTTTGGGAGGTTGTTTTTTTTATGCTGAAACATTGACTTATCCCCCCGGGGGGGATAAAATAAAAGTGGAGGTATTTATTATGGAAAAACATATACACCCTAATCAAAAGAAAATTATTAATAGATTAGCACGCATTGAAGGTCATGCGCGGTCAATTAAACGCATGGCGGAAGAGGGGCGTGATTGCCCGGAAATGTTGCTACAAATAGCGGCTGTTCGGAAGGCTCTTGATAATACAGCTAAAGTGATTTTAAAGGATCACCTTGAGCATTGCATGTTGCATGCGCTGGAGAAAGGTACGCAGGAGAAGTTTTTACAAGAATTACAAGAGGCGATAGACCATTATATTAAGTAGACTAGAGGAGGAAACCTGAGATGAGAACGTCTGTGATATTACTAACTTTGCTCGTCATGCCATCGGTAGCATTTGCGCATTCAGGTACAGTTTTTAAAGCAGTTATGAATTATTTACCAATGCTTGCGGTGAGTATTCCTTTATTTATTAAACCTATAACAAAAGCGGTGCGGAATTGTTATGCTCGGCTCAAAGTAAAAATGTTTAAGCGTTAAGACTTTAAGAGTTGTTGTTAAAAAAACACTAAATGAGTGCTACAAGCGTTTTGTTGCTGTAGCACTCATTTTTTCACTATTTAAGCTTAGAAGAAGCATGAGTTATGCCGTTAATTAGCTAATAAAAGTGATAACTTAGAATTCAGTCGCTAAAATATGTTACAATATCTGCAAAATGCAGTAGCAAAAAATTTGTAGTTTGTCTAATAAAGGAGGGATAGAAATAGATGGAAAATTCGATAAGTGAAGGTCATAGCAAAGTTCAGACGACGCCAAAGACAGGGCGTTTACGCATTGGGTGCCATTTGTCTTCGTCTAAAGGTTATCTGGCAATGGGCAAAGAGGCGGTGCGCATTGGTGCAGATACTTTCCAGTTTTTTTCGCGTAACCCTCGTGGCAGTGTTGCCAAAGCTCTTGATGAACAAGATGTGGCGGCGTATAGAGAGTTTGCAGCAGCGAGTGACCTACAATTTTTGTTAGCTCACGCACCCTATACAATGAATCCGTGTTCAGCCGATGCTGGACTGCGTGCATTAGCCAAACGTTTGATGGTAGATGACCTGCAGCGCCTGGAATATACACCGGGGAGTTGTTATAATTTTCATCCAGGTAGCCATGTGAAACAGGGAGTCGAGGTTGGTATAAAGTATATTACAGAACTTTTAAATGAAGTGTTGACAAAAGAGCAAACCACCACTGTCTTATTGGAAACTATGGCAGGCAAAGGCACGGAGGTCGGTCGTAGTTTTGAGGAACTCCAGGCGATACTGGCGGGTGTTGAATTAAAGCACAAAATGGGTGTTTGCCTAGATACTTGTCATATTTTTGATGGTGGGTATGATATTGTGAATGATTTAGATGGTGTTTTAAGTGAGTTTGATCGTTTGATTGGGTTAGAGAAATTAAAGGCAGTGCATTTGAATGATAGTTTGAATGTTTTGGGGAGCCACAAGGATCGGCACGCTAAAATTGGTGAGGGTAATATTGGGCTAGCCGCTTTTGAACGTATTATTAATCATCCGGCTTTGCGTGATTTGCCTTTCTATTTAGAAACGCCGAACGATCAAGATGGTTATGCTCACGAAATTGCTTTGTTAAGAGAGTTATATCGTTAAAGCAGGCGAAAAGTTTTTAATCTTGCTGTTGGCAAGAGCGATGATGCGCTAAATATTGTGCAAGACCGTTTGCGGAAAAGTAACGTTTTAAAGTATGGGGTGGAGCGCTTGCTAAATCGAGTAACAAAAAAGCATCAATTGTATTAAATTTAGAATCAACATGGAAGGAGCCTAAGATGCCACCTAGCTTAAGATAATGTTTAAATAAGATGGGAAGTCCGCGGTTCCCTTCGATATCTTTAACGAGATTGGATAAATGATTGTAATTAATATTTTTGGTGATAAATTCGTTATCGTTGGCACAAAGTTTGGAAGAAAAATTACGGCCTTTGACGAGACTAGAAAGCTCACTATCTTCGTAATTGTCTTTGAAATATTTGATAATGGTGGCAAGACCGAGCTTGGAGTAGTCGAGACTTAGGCTGACGGGACCAAAGAGCCAGCGAATCTGTGGGGTGCGTGTTAAAAAGGTGGCGATACCTTTCCAAAGCAGTAAAAGTGGTGCATATTCTGCTTGAAAAGTGGGGTGAATAAAGGCCCGACCTAGTTCCATAGAATTAGGGTATTGCATAAAGAATTTTCGATTGATTTGAAAGAGTGAGGAAGAGTAAAAAGGTTTAAGGGGTTTGTGGTGAGTAGATAGAGTGGTTGCCAGTAGACGATAGCCACCGATTATTTGCTGCGTGGTGCTGTGCCAAAGGACTAGATGCTCATAATAACCATCATAGAGATCTAAATCACGAGGCTTGCCAGACCCTTCTTGAGCTTCTCGAAAGGTAAGTTCACGAGTGCGACCAAGTTCTTCGATAATAAGCGGTGCATCAGTATTTTTTAATAAATAAACTTGGTAAGGACCTTCACTAACTAGTAGCGCAGAAGAGGGTAGTCTTTGAAAAGCACTAGCAAGTGCGGTAACGGGTGTAGGAGGTGCGAGTGGTGCGAGGGTGCGTCCTAGTGGTGCAGTAGCGAATTGCGCTTCGTGTAAGGCATAGCAGCGTGCACGGCAGTAACAAGTAACGGCTTCTGGGGTTTCCAGTATTTTGTAGATCGCAGGTTTTATCGAGCGGCCTACCGTAAAACTTACGGTAGTGCCGATTCTTTTTTTGAGCTCGCGAGGTAAGAGCATGGTACGCAGGAAGGGATGAATTAGCCCTAAGGTCTGAAATTCAAAACTGTTTTGACCAGCGAAAAAAACAGGAAGAAGTGGTGCGTTATTGCGCATAGCAAGGCGGGCGGCGGTTGTTTGCCAAAGCGGGTCACTGACGCCTTTACCTAATTGCCAATGTGAAACGGTGCCAGAGGGAAAGACTACTAACAAGTGACCTTCAGACAAGTGTTTGTGTGCTTGGCGCAGCGAAGCTTGATTGGTAGCTTTGGTTTTGGCAGTAGAGGTAAGGATATCTAATGGCAAGCAGCAATGACGTAATTCCGGAAAAACCCCTAAGACCGAGTTGACTAAGAATTTACTATCAGGTCGTATTTTGAGTAGCGTGGCAATTAGTGCTATGCCGTCTAGCGCACCAAAGGGGTGATTGCAGACGATAACGGTTGCTCCACTAGTAGGTATTTTGCTTAGATCGTTGCTGCTTACGCTAACTTTCGTTTGCAGGAGTCTTAGTGTGTGCTCAGCAAATTCTTGAGGCGTTGTGCAAGGTGGGAGCTTGGAGTGCAGTGGTAAAAAATCATTAATATTCAGTGCTTGACATAAAAAACTAGTCAGCGGTTTGGGTAGTGTTTTAAGGGCAGAAGGGAGGTAGCGCGTATCTAGCTTACGGGCCTCGCCGTCTGTTTGATGCCATTCTTGCCAAGTATTAAAAGAATTTTTGGTGGTTTTACTAGGTAAAGTCATGTTAAAACTCCTTTATTATGGTTAAGATACTTTTATTTTCTCACTAAATTAGCGATAAATGTGCAATTTAACGAAGATTTAACTGAAACTTAACGGAGCTTAGGCCTTCGTAAGATTTCTTGACAGTGATAGTCAATCTTGTTAAAATACCCTTAGTTAGCGAAAGCTAACTAAGGGTATTTGTTCGTTTTAACAAGCTGTAGATTAGAAGAGCTTGTAGGTATAGAGGAGAAATAAAAAAGAGAAGGAGCGATGTAGTTTGGGGTCCAAAAGACAAGGTAAGGCACTGTTAGTCGCAGTAATTTTAGGTAATTTTTATTGGAGCGGGCAAAGCGTAGCGGCACAAGAGGTTGGCGAATTTAAT
The DNA here is from genome assembly GCA_018714505.1 of Candidatus Avacidaminococcus intestinavium. Classification (GTDB taxonomy): domain Bacteria; phylum Bacillota; class Negativicutes; order Acidaminococcales; family Acidaminococcaceae; genus Avacidaminococcus; species Avacidaminococcus intestinavium. Next base: position 21,042 of record DVNI01000085.1, on the reverse strand, counting down.
CTTGATCCGTTAGTAATTACTGCACAACGTACGGAAACCAAAGAATTAGAGACACCGGCAGCAATTGAGGTTTATGATCGGGAGCGCATTGAAAAAACGGGTGGCGCTAATGCCTATGATATTCTACAAAACACTTTAGGCGTAGTAACACAGTCACAGGGATTTAACGGTACGAGTATGGGCACGATGACTAGTAAAATCATGATTCGAGGTGTGGAAAAAGGAACGCTAGTCTTAGTGGACGGTATTGCGGTTAATCAAGATGGTAAATATAATCTGGAGGATATAGCAGCGGACGCAATTGAGCGTATTGAAGTTGTGAAAGGCGGCGGCGCGGTCTTATATGGTAGTGAAGCAACTGGTGGCGTCATTAATATTATTACGAGAAAAAATGTGCAAAATAGTTTAAAAATAGCAGCGGGTAACTACGGTAAAGAGCGTTACGCCCTCAATCTAGGTGCTGGTAAGTTTTCGCTAGTCGCTGGTTATGAAAATCGTGGTGAGGCGTCGCCACTAAGTGCGCCCAGTGCAAGTAGCACGACTTTTTATGATTATGGTGGCGGTGAGCACAAGAATATAAGCTGGAAATATCGTTTTAGTGATGCTTTAACTTTTACGCATAATTATTCTGATAACAAACATGAATATTGGCAGCGTGATTTAAAAACAACTACTTATAATGGTAAAATTTCGCAGATTAATAACTATATTAATCATAGTAATGATTTTCTTCTAAATTATAATAAAGATGGTTGGCGTGCGAACCTTGCTTATGGCACGCAAGAAAAGGATTCTAGGCAAGGCAAAGTAAGTTTAGCGGGCATTATAGCAGCACCACAAACTACTGGCTGGCGTAAAGGGCATAATACTAATATCGATGTACAAAAACTTTTTAATTTAGGACGCAATAAAGTAATTATTGGTGCTGATTATAAAAAAGAAGATATGGATGTTTTTGCTAATACCAATTCTAGAAGAAGTAAGAATCATAGTACTAGCGTTTTTCAAAGAGATACTTATTCGTTATACGCATCTTATGATTGGGCAGTGACTGATGTCGATAATGTACTAGTAAATGTTCGTCAAACATGGGCGAGGGGTGTTACTGGTTGGCAAAAGAACCTCGATACAGCTGTAGAAAGTAAGGTCGATAATGATAACATGCGTAAGTTTACACCGGAAATTAATTACTTACATAAATTAAGTGATACAAGTAGCCTATATGCAAAAGCAGGGAAGTCCTTCCGCATGCCGAATTTAACGCAAATCTTTGGTAGTGGTGAATTAAATCCCAATGTTGCTTTAAAACCTGAACAAGGCACCCATTATGAGCTTGGTTATAAACTCAATGAAGGGAAGCGCACTTGGCGTTTTGCCCTCTTTAATTATCGCATCAAAGATTCAATTGATGCTGTTGTGGTGCGTGATAGTAATGAAGTACATAGCATTACTTACACCAATCAAGATGTTAGAAATACAGGGGCTGAGTTATCGCTAGGTATTGAACATGATGATAATTTTAGTAGTGCTTGGGGTCTGATGGTGCATAATCCTCAAAACAAATCTTATACGGATTATAATGATCATGCGTGGCATGATGCCTACGGTAAAGTGCAGTTGACGGGGGCTTTAAATTATAAAAAAGATAAATTCACATCTTCTTTAAATGCAAATTATGTTGGAAAACGCACTAGTAATGAAAAGACACAAAGGAAAATTAGACCGCAATTATTTACTGATTTGCACTTGACTTATACACCGACTAAAGAACATAAACTTTATTTACATTTAAATAATCTTTTGGATCGCAAAGATATTACTACTAATGCTACTTCCAACTATTACACGTTGGGACGTAATTTTATATTGGGTTATGAATATAATTTTTAGTTAAGTAAAAGACCTCGTAGGTTAGCTAGAGTGCTAAGGTACGAGGTCTTTATTTTTAGTTTGTTTTTAGAAGTTTTTACGGATTTGAATAACCTTGCCTAGAATTTTTAGACCGGGAGATGCAGCTTTTTTTAAGACTAGCGTAGGGTAGGCGGGATTGGCCGTTTCCAGAACAAAGAGGTCGTCGAGCATTCGAAGACGCTTTAGCTGCTTACTACCATCGGGTAATTGTACGAGCGCTAAGTCACCGTCCTTGACTGTATCTTGCTGATGAATAATTGCTTGGTCACCAGCAGTGATACCGAGATACTGCAAGCTGTCATCGACGCACTCAAAGATAAAAATAGCTGGTTCGTGGTGCGCAAGTGAGCTAGCAGCGTAGCTAGCGGAAGCTTCCAGAACAACCTCTGTAGAAGGAAGTGGCTCTAAAGAAGAACTATTAATGTAGGGATAAAGGGCCGGATTATCTGGATGTGCTACATTACCAAGCAAAAAATCTACGGAGATCTCTAAGTTACTAGCGATAGCACTTAACGTAGCTAAGCTGGGATTGTAGACATTTCTTTCAATACCGGCTATATAAGAACGAGAGAGCGCGGTTAGTTTGGCGAGGGCTTCTTGAGTTAAACCTTTTCTGCGACGACATTCTTTTATTTTTAAACCGAGCTTTTTGGAGTTCATAACTAAACCACCTTGTATTGTATTCCTGACTTAATGAGATTTTAACATACTGTGGGACGGAATACCATTGACCTAATGTTGGATATGCAGTACAATAAGCCTGGGGAGGCTATACAATGAATAAAGAAGATTTAGGGGACTTAATTAGAACTAAAAGGCTTAATAAATTAATGACGCAAAAAGCTTTAGCTGAAAAAGCTGGCTTGAGCAGGTCATACTTAGCTGAAATCGAAAAGGGTACGTATAATATTAGTGCTTTATTATTATTCAAAATAGCAGATTCACTTGATGTAGATTTAAACTTTTTTATGAAAAAATGATGGTAATACAAGACAAAAAGTTAGTGCGGGTTTTTCGTTTGCTTTAAGAGATAAAAAATAAAAAATACAGGTTCAGTGCTTTTATATGAAGTTGGGCTTTGTCATGCTAAAACATGATGAAGCTTTTTTGTTTATATACCGTAGTCAATAAAGACACCAGAACAAGTGGGAGTTATTTCCTTTTTTCGTAAACTTCGGGTATAATTAATACTGAATAATCAAGCATAGTATAGCTGTTTTTATTTTGTTTAACAGTTATAATAAGGCTTTAACTATGAGGAGGTTTCTATAAATGCGAATGGAATTTTCAAAGATGCATGGTTGTGGTAATGATTATGTGTACGTGAATTGTATGGATTCAGAATTGCCTAACCCAGAAGCAATTTCAGAATATGTTAGTCATCGCCAGTTTGGTATAGGTGCAGATGGACTTATTTTGATTATGCCTTCGGAAAAGGCGGATTTTAGAATGCGGATGTTTAATGCTGATGCATCAGAAGGTAAAATGTGCGGTAATGGTACGCGCTGCGTTGCAAAGTATGTTTATGATAATGGTTTAACAGATAAAACAACGATTACCTTAGAAACTTTATCAGGCATAAAAACCATTGATATGACAGTGGTTGACGGCAAAGTCACAGAAGCTACCGTGGATATGGGTGAACCTATTTTTAAGACTAAAGAAATCCCGATGATTAGTGATCATTTCGTATTTATGGACCAAGGCTTAGTAATTGATGAAGACCTAACTTATAATGGTACAGCTGTTTCTATGGGAAATCCGCATTTTGTGATTTTTGTAGAAGACGTTGATGCGATTAAGCTTGAAGAAATTGGGCCACGCATTGAACATCACCATTTATTTCCAGAACGCACGAATGTAGAATTTGTGCAGGTGCTTGATGATAATACCGTGAAGTTTAGAGTTTGGGAGCGTGGTAGTGGTGAAACTTGGGCGTGTGGTACTGGTGCGTGTGCAGTCGCTGTAACTTCGATTTTTCTAAATCATGCTGGCAAAAAAGATCAAGAACTCAAGGTGTTAGTCAAAGGCGGAGAATTAAAAATCACGTACAAATCTGACAATCATGTTTTGCTTAAAGGACCAGCAACTCATGTTTTTGATGGCGTTATTGAAATTCCAGAAGCAATTATTAATAAAATTTAAGTTGCGCATATTTTTTAGCGCTAAAATGATAAAATAAAAAATAAATCTTTAGCATAAAAATGGAGGGAACTAGTGTATGGCTTTAATGAATGAAAACTATTGTAATTTAAAAGAGAGCTATTTATTCTCGCAAATTGCCGCCAAGGTAACGACATTTACGGCGGAGCATCCTGATAAAAAAGTTATTAGAATGGGAATCGGGGACGTAACTTTGCCTTTGGCACCAGCCGTAATTAAAGCGATGCAAAAAGCTGTAGAAGAAATGGCGACGAAAGAAACCTTTAGAGGTTATGGACCAGAACAAGGCTATGATTTTTTACGCGATGCATTAGTTAAGTATTATGAAACAGCGGGCGTGACGCTTGCGCGGGAAGAAATTTTTGTAAGCGATGGTGCGAAAAGTGACTGCGGTAATATTACAGATATTTTTAGTGACGCTAATACGATTTTAGTGCCGGATCCGGTTTATCCTGTGTACGTCGATACGAATATCATGCGTGGACGCAAAATTCTTTATATTAATGGCACCCCAGAAAATGGATTTTTACCAATGCCGGATGCCAGTATTAAAGCTGATGTTATTTATCTTTGCTCCCCGAATAATCCAACGGGCGCGGCGTATACCAAAGCCCAGCTAGAAGAATGGGTGACTTATGCACTGAAAAACGATGCAGTTATTTTATACGATGCTGCTTATGAAGCTTTTGTAACGGATCCTGCGATTCCAAGAAGTATTTTTGTGGTAGAAGGCGCTAAAGAATGTGCAATTGAGTTATGTTCTTTATCTAAGACCGCTGGCTTTACCGGAACACGTTGTGGTTATACCGTTGTTCCTCATAATTTAAAAAGAAAGACTGCTGATGGGACGGAACTGTCCTTGAATAAAATGTGGTTACGTCGGCAGACGACCAAGTTTAATGGTGTGCCTTACGTGATTCAGCGTGCAGCAGAAGCTGTATTTAGTGAAGAAGGACAAAAGGAATGCCAAGAGATGCTCGCCTTTTATCGCGAGAACGCCAAAATTATGATGGATACTTTTACTAAAAAAGGTCTAAAGTTTTATGGTGGAGTTTATTCTCCATATATTTGGCTAGAATGTCCGAAGGGCATGACTTCTTGGGCGTTTTTTGATTATTTGTTAGAAAAGTTAGCAATTGTCGGAACGCCAGGTGCTGGCTTTGGACAAATGGGTGAAGGCTATTTACGCTTAACGGCTTTTGGTAGTCGCGAAGCAACGGTCGAAGCAATGGCGAGAATCGAAGAAAGTCTGTAAGACAAGGGGACGGTCCTTTTTCGTCTGATTTTAAAAATCAGACGAAAAAGGACCGTCCCCTTGTCTTAATCTAGTTTTACAATATCCAAGTTTTGAGAATAAAAACACCGACTAGCAGTAGTTCGAGCAAGACGATGGGTTTTAGGGTTTTAAAGAAATCTGCTTTGAAATAGTCGAGGGTAACGGTCAGGCAGACGTGGGTCGGTGTTACCATTTGCCCTGCGATACCGGCAATCATCGCTAAAGCGATTAAATCAAGATTGCCTGGCGCTAAGGCGGCAACCACGGGTAGTACAATGGCGGCATGCCCTTGGGAAAGGCCAGTAAGTACGCCAATGACGAAAGAGATAGAGCCGATGATGACGGGAATCGGTAATGGTGAACGTTGGAAGGTATCGACGATTTCAGCAAGGGTGCCGGTGACCGTTAGTAGTTGGATAAAGTAAAGAATACAGATGATATTAATCAGCATTTTGCGATCAATCGCACCAAGAAAGACTTCTTTAATATTAACTACGCGATAGGTAAGGCGCAAGAGCAAGACCATGCCAATGGCGACAAGTCCCATTGAAGAGGCGGCGCCAAAGTCAAAGAGTACTACTAATAAAAAGTTGACGAGTACTGGGGTCAAACAGAGAAAAACATCAAAAATATTTCTGCGGTGTTCGGCTTGCGAAATATTTTGCGGTCGTTCGCAAGGAACTTTTAGTGGTGTTAGGCAGACGAGCCACCCGAAAGCGAAGGCAAAAATACTGAGCCAGCCCATATGCACAATTAGTGAGCTAATCGGAATCATGGCAATACTACAAGCTAAAATCATACCAGGATTTATGGGATTGATGTACTCAAAAGCATGTCTAAACCAAAAGTTAATCGTAGATTTTTGCTCGGCGGTTATGGGCGTGCCTTTGCTTGCTTCATCGACAATTGGTGCAGAAAAACGGGCACCACCGAGTGAGGGTAATAGGCCAAGAAAGGCTGGCATAATCGCAAGCGTTATTTTGGGACTGGCAAACAGACGCTGAAGGGCCGCGATCATTCCGGAGAGGGTACCACTAGTTCTTAACTCGATTTCCAAGCACATGACGAAGTAAAGAGCTAGTAAGAGATCGTAGGTACGTGGCTTAGTGAGGGTTTGGTAACCGGCATCGAATAGATGATTGATTTGGGGTGCATTAAGTAGCCAAATTAAAAGGCCGCCGGCAAGAATTGCAGGTCCAATCGGATAATGTCGTCGTAGTAAGATAATAATTAGAGCCATTGCGGCGCCTAAAATAAAAAAGATATGCAAATCGATCACCCTTTAAAATTTGATAGATATCATTATAGCTGATTATACTAAAAAAGCCAAAAAAGGGTATAATTAAGTTAATAGGTATACAAAGGAAGGTGCTTTTATGTTAATAAAATGGTTAGAAGTAAATAACTTCCGTTGTTTCAAACATCTTAGTATTAATTTAGAAGAGGATATAAATGTTATTGTGGCAGAAAATGGCAGTGGTAAATCGGCGGTTTTAGATGCGATAGCTATTGCGTTAAGCCCTTATCTGAGCAGTTTTAATGGAGCGCAAGGCAGGGGGTTTGATGATTACGATGCTTTTCAGGTCGGTCAGGAACCTGATGGGATTAAGACGCGTTTGCCTAGAACAAAAAAACAGTATCCAGTAGTAGTGCGGGCGCGGGGGCTAATTGGTGGAGAAACGTTTAAATGGGAACGACTTTTGGCTAAGCAGGGTGATCAGATAAAAGATAGTGGTGCAGACTTTTTGCGTGAATATGGCGAGCGGGTGCAACATGCTGTACATGGCGCGCATGATGAGAAAGTAGTTTTGCCGGTTATTGCTTATTATGGAACGGCTCGTTTGTGGCAAAATGGTAAGGTCAAGGCCGCTGGTTTAACAAAAATTAATTTGGAGCGTGACTCGGGTTATTATGAAGCTTTTGAGCCGCCGGCGACTTATCAAAGTTTTGTTCAATGGTTTCAATATGCGACGTTAAGTGCTTTAGAGTTTGAACATTATCAAAAGGAAACGGGTGAGCAAGGGACAAATCCGTATCGTGAAGTTGTGACGGCGGTAAAGGGTGCAGTGGCGGCCGTAGTCGGTAATCAAGGGTGGCGTGGCCTAGAGTATAGCGTGGCTACGCAATCTTTGGTTATTGTACATGAAAAATCAGGCGCACTGCCAATTGTGACTTTGAGTGATGGGGTGCGTAGCATTATTGGCATTGTAGCGGATATCGCCTATCGTATGGTGCGGCTAAATCCGGATCTGGGGAGTGCTGCGGTGCTCAAAACGCCGGGTATTGTTTTGATTGATGAAGTCGATATGCATTTGCATCCATCGTGGCAACAAAGTATTATTGCTGATTTGCGGAGAGCATTTCCTTTGGTGCAATTTATTTTGACTACTCATAGCCCGCAAGTGCTTACGACAGTGCCTGCTACGGCGATTAAAGCATTGCGCTGGCATGGCGAAGAAGTGGAGGTTTTTAGTCCAGAGTTTTCGCTGGGAGCCGAGAGCTATCAATTGTTACAAGAGATTCAAAATGTTGAGACCAGACCTAAAGCACTGCCGATAGTAAAAACTTTGATGCGTTATTTAGAACTAGTAAGTGAAGATAAATGGGATACAAAAGAGGCGAAGAGTTTGCGCAAAGAATTAGATGCGTGGGGAAAAGATCGAGAACCGGCACTAATTAAAGCAGATATGGATATCCGCATGAGGGCTTATCGGCGAGGCTTAAAATGAAAAGGGTTAATAAATCTCGCCATGTGCCAGAAACTTTAAAAAGATATGCGCAAAAGCATCCAAAGGAAACTTGGGAACATTTTCGCCGCCAGACGAGAACTGGTTATCAAGAAGTCAAAGCGCAGATTTATAAAGATCAGCATGGTTTATGTGCTTATTGCGAGATAAGTATTCGATTTGCTGAAGATGAAGACGATGTTGATGATTTTCGCATAGAACATTTTTATCCCAAAAGTGAAACGGCGCCGCATGGTAAGAATTGGCATCTTAATTGGCAAAATATGTTGGGCGTGTGTCACGGCGGCAGTCAAAAGAGTGTGCCGGATGCGAAGTGGCGTTATTCAGAGCGTAAAAGTGATAGGTCTTGTGATGTGCCAAAGGGCGGACGCAATCTTGCGGCAATGATTTTAAATCCACTCAAGATACCAGCAGATAAGCCGATTTTTCGCTATGTAGAGCATAATGGCAAAATGCTGGTTAATAAGAAGAGTTGTCCAAAGCAATTACTAGTAAAAGCAGAAAATACGATTAGAGAATTAAATCTCAATGCACCCAGGTTAAGAAGAATGCGTATGGTAGTTATTAATGTTTTGCAAGAGGAAATCGAAAGTGGTTTAAAAATAGGCTTATCGTTTGAAGAATGCCTGGAGCGGTTGGCGGCAGGATTGCTTGCACCTGATGAGCAGGGTGTTTATCGCTCATTTTTTTCGGTGATTAGGTGGTATTTAGGGCCTTTTGCAGAACGTTTCTTGGAATATGAAGATTTTAAAATTTAAAAAGCACTTTTCTTAACTAGGAATTTTAATCCTGCTTTAAGCAGGATTTTCTTTCTTTAAAAGAGAATTGATAAAGAGCTCGATTATATTAAAAGTGGGTAAGGAGATTACAAATGATTAATACAAATGCTTTTAAGGCCTATGATATTAGGGGAATTGTTCCTGAAGAAGTCAATGAAGATTTGGCTTATTTAGTAGGGCGTGTTTTTGCAGTTATGTATGGCGCCGAAAATGTAGTTGTAGGGCGTGATATTAGAACAACGGGTGAAAGTATTGTGGAAGCTTTGTCAGAGGGGCTATGCCACGGGGGTGCCAATGTTATTGATATTGGTGTGTGTGGTACGGAAATGGTGTATTTTGCTACGGCTCATCTTAAAACAGATGGTGGCATTATGGTTACTGCTAGTCATAATCCTGCTCAATACAATGGCATGAAAATTGTGCGGCGTGGCGCGCGTCCGGTGTCAGCTGATACGGGTCTTTTAGATATTAAAGAATTAGTGAAAAAAGATGCTTTACCAAAGGGTGTATATTTAGATAAAATCAAAGGTTCTATCAGTAAAGCGGATATTATGGAGGACTATATTGCGCATTTATTGAGCTATATTGATCTTCAGGCTTTAAAGCCATTGACGCTGGTAGCAAATCCTGGTAATGGTGGAGCAAACCTTGTATTAGAACATTTGGAAAAACACTTGCCTTTTAATATAGTCAAAATCAATGCAGAACCGGATGGTACTTTTCCTAATGGCGTTCCGAATCCTTTGCTAGTGCAAAATCGGGCTGTTACGGCAAGTGCTGTACAAAAAGCACAGGCCGACCTGGGTATTGCTTGGGATGGCGATTTTGATCGTTGTTTCTTTTTTGATGAAGAGGCAGATTTTATTGAAGGTTATTATATTGTTGGTCTTTTGGCTGAAATTTTTCTTCAGAAGTACCCTGGGGAAAAGATTATGTATGATCCTAGACTAACATGGAATACGCTCGATATTATTAAGCAGTATGGCGGTGAGCCGGTAAGGTGTAAAAGTGGACATGCTTTTATGAAAGAATGTATGCGTGCGCATGATATTATTTATGGGGGAGAAATGGCCTCTCACCATTATTTCCGTGATTTCTCGTATTGTGATAGCGGTATGATACCATGGTTACTTTTAGCAGAACATATTTCAAAGACGGGCAAGAGCCTAGTCACCTTAGTTAAAGAACGTATGGAATTATTCCCTTGTAGTGGTGAAATTAATCGTAAGGTAGAAGATGCGAGTGTAGTGATTAAAGCCGCAGAACAAAAATATGGCATGCTAGGTGAGGTCGATCATTTAGATGGCTTAACGGTGGACGCTGCAAACTGGCGCTTTAATTTAAGAATGTCGAATACAGAGCCTGTTATCCGCTTGAATGTGGAAACGCGTGGTGATAAGGCCTTGCTCAAAGAAAAGACACAAGAACTGTTGGCTTTTATTGGCGGGGAAGAGGCTTAAGCTAAGGATGAGAAAAAATGCAGTTGATTGTTGAAAAAATTAGTAAGAGTTTTGGTATTAATGAGATTTTTCGTGATGTTAGTTTTATGTTAGAAAACGGTGAAAAAGTTGGCCTGGTTGGTGTTAATGGTGGTGGTAAGAGTACATTGTTAAAGTGTTTATTGGCACCGGAAACCATTGATGCTGGAAGTATCCGGTTTGAGCATGGCACGCGCATCGGGTATGTTGAGCAGGGCTTTGGTAATTTACAAGAGGGAACTTTATGGGAATATCTGCTGAAGGCAGGCGAAGAAATTTTGCTATTGCGTGATAAAATAGCGACTCTTGAAAAAAAGCTTGCCCAAGCGACAACACAAACAGAAGAATTGGAAGGCGTACTGGCAGAATATGCCGGTATTTCTTCTTTATATGAGCATGTGGATGGCTATAATTATGAGCAGCGTATTAAGATTATTCTTAATGGTTTAAAGTTTACGGAAGAGGAATGGCAACGTCCGGTTACTTGGTTTTCTGGTGGGCAGAAGACCCGCATCTTGCTCGCAGCGGCATTAGTGCAAGAACCGGATCTTTTGATCTTGGATGAACCGACTAATCATTTAGATATTGGCATGACCGAGTGGCTTGAAGAATATCTAAAGAAGTTTAGAGGAACAGTTTTATTAGTCAGCCATGATCGCTATTTTTTAAATAATGTTGTGACTAAAGTTTTAGAAATGCAAAATAAGCAGTTACAGATTTTTAAAGGTAACTACGATGCTTATCTTGCTCAAAAAGAAATTCAGTTTGCAACGGAAACTGCAGCTTATGCTGCGCAACAAGAACATATAGCAAAAACCGAAGAGTATATTAGACGCTTTAAGGCGGGCATCAAAAGTAAAATGGCACGAGGGCGTCAATCGCATTTGGATCGTTTAGAACGTTTGGATAAGCCTTATGTGCGTGAAGAGTTTGGGCTGCGTTTGCCTCCTGCTACGGAATCAGCAGAGCGCGTAATTGTACTAGAAAACTTGAGTGTAGGCTATGCGAATGTACCCTTAGTTACGGATATTAATTTAGTTTGTCGCCGAAAAGAAAAGATTGCACTGCTAGGCGCTAATGGTTCGGGAAAGTCGACCTTATTGAAAACAATTTTGGGTGAACTAGCACCTTTAACTGGTCGAGTGCAAATTGGCAAGCGGGTACAGATTGGTTATTTTTCGCAAAGTTATGAAAGATTAAATCCTGAAGAGACGGTTTTAGATAACTTTCTTATTGAATATGGTTTGACGGATGAAGAAACTAGGTCGCTGTTAGGCGGCATGTTGTTTACTGGTGAGATGGTGTTAAAGCAAATTAAAACATTATCTGGTGGGCAAAAAGCACGATTAGTTTTATTAAAATTAGTTTTAGATGGTGCGAATCTGTTAATTTTAGATGAACCGACTAACCATTTAGATATTGCGGCGAGAGAAACCGTAGAAGAAGCTTTAGCGGCGTTTGACGGCACAATATTGTTAGTCAGTCATGACCGGTATTTTATTAGTGAGATTGCAGGTCGAATTTGGGAAATTACTAACGGCAAAGTGCAAGATTATCATGGTGATTACAATTATTATTGCGAGCAAAAACTGAAGTTGGAAACTGCGTCAGTGGCACCTCAAGTAGCGACGGTTAGTTGTGCGGAAAAAGCAAAAGAAGCGCCCAAAACAGTAGCTAAATCAGAGCGTCATCGCACTTTAAGCGAACAGGATCGTGAGAAACAATTGGCAAAGGTGGAACTCCAAATTAGAGAACAGGAGGCGTTATTAGGCATTCTAGAAAAACAGATGTCCAACCCACTTAATCATGCCACTCCAGAAGATAGTGCACGTTTAGCAGAGGAATACCGCGAGCTACAAGAGAAGATTGATAATTTAATGCAAAAATGGGAAAAGTTAATGTAAAGCTTAAAACTTAAAAATAGATAAAAGTTGTATACTGTATACTTGCAGCAAAGGACTAGAAAAGCACATCGGTTAAATGATAAAATACTTCATGTCGTGTAGTTATTTTACAAAGGGAGGTTTTATTATTATGATGATAGCTTTAGGGGCTGCAATTATTGCAGCAGCGATTTATTTGTTGCTGAAACGCTATGAGTCAAGATTGGTATTGATTGGTGCCGGTATCTTGATGGCCTTGGTGGCAGGTAAACCGATGTCAGCACTTGATGCTTTTGCTAAGGAGATGACCTCCGGCGGTCTGATTACTTCGGTTTGTTCAGTTATGGGTTTTGCTCTGGTGATGAAATATACTGGTTGTGATCGCCATTTAATTTGTTTATTGGCAGGCTTTTTAAAAAAGTTTAGGCCACTTTTAATTCCTGGAACGACTATTATGACTTTTGTTATTAATATTGCGTTACCTAGTGCTGCTGGTTGTTCAGCAGCGGTTGGTGCGATTTTTATTCCTATTTTAATGTCGGCTGGAGTGCATCCGGCAATGGCTGCGGCAGCTGTGAAGTCGGGTACTTTTGGTAGTATGCTAAGTCCGGGTTTGATGCATAATGGTGTTATTGCCAAATTAGCGAATGTGCAAATTATAGATGTTATTAATAATCATATGATAGCTGATATTGCCGCTGTTGTAGTGACCGCAGCGAGTATTACTTTATTAGCGTATGTTTTAAAAGAGAATAAAGGGCATGAACCAGAGGGTGCTGTTGAACTGGATGAAAATATCAAAATTAACTTTCTTTATGCTTTGATGCCAATATTGCCGGTAGTAATTTTGGTGTTAGGTGCCACTCAAATACCGGCACTTAAGATGGGCGTACCACATGCAATGGTAATTGGTGCGATTGTTTCGCTTGTTGTTACTCGTAGTAACCCTTCAGAACTTACTAAATCTTTTTTTAATGGTATGGGTAATGGTTATGCTGATATCATAGGTATTATTGTTTCCGTTGGTGTTTTTGTTAGCGGAATGAAAGCGATGGGTTTAATTGATGCCTTCTTGAAAGCAATGGTTAGCTATGATGGCTTTATCAAAATCGCTGCGGCCTTTGGTCCGTTCTTATTAGGAATGATTAGTGGTAGTGGTGATGCGGCAACGGTAGCTTTTAATGAATCAATTACGCCGCATGCGGCACAGTTTGGTATTGATATGGTTGATATGGGTTCAATTGCAGCTTTGGGTGGTACTTTGGGACGGACGATGTCACCTATTGCCGGTGCTACGATTATTTGTGCAGGTATTGCTGGTTGCAATCCGATGGAAGTTGCTAAACGTAATTCTCTCGGTGTAACTTTAGCATTAATTGTGGGAATGATTATTTTACTGTAAAAATTTGTAGGAATATTTTTAGCCTGTTGGTAAAAGCCGACAGGCTTTTTTTATTATTTGTCGAATATTTAAATAGTATTTTAGAGGAGGTTATATGGACTGTAGGTTATTTTTAGAAGAATTACAAAAATATAAAAAAGTACAAGTTTTTAATCCCTGGGTAGATTATGATGCAACTTATGATATTGGACCAGAAGCACCGTGCATTAGAGCCGCTAACTTAAAGCGTTATTTAGAGTTGCGTCAAAATGCCCAATATTTATTTATTGCGGAGGGACTAGGTTATCAAGGTGGACATTTTTCTGGCATGGCAATGACCTCTGAACGCATTTTATTGGGTTTTCATGAATCAATTAAGCCGCAATCGGTACTAGGAGAATGGATTTATCAAAGAACTAGTAATCCTCGTTGCAGTTTTTTGAATAAAAAACAGCGGGAAGAGGGCTTTAATGAGCCAACTGCAACCGTGATGTGGAATGTTTTGGCAACGCATGGCATTTCGCCATTTAAGGCCATTTTATGGAATATTTTTCCTTTTCATCCTTATAAAGCAAACAATTTATTGACGAATAGAACGCCGGATAAAGTAGAATTAGAGATTGGCATAAAGTATGCTAAAATGATGATGGACTTAGCTGCGGCAACACAAATTATTGCGATTGGGCAAAAATCTGCTATCACCTTGCGTGCTTATGGTATAGAATGTGTTAGTGTACCGCATCCTTCTATGGGGGGAGCAAATCGGTTTAAAACGGCAGTAGCAGAAATATTAAATGGCGGCGGGAGCAAAGAAGATGTCAAAAGTAATGGCAATGACGAGGGAAGAGTTTGTAAACATCGCGTTACTAGCGGGTAAGATTCTTTTAACCAGCGGGGCAGAAACTTCGCGGGTGGAAGATACAATCGTACGTTTATGCGAGGGTCGTGAATTAAAGCATATTATGGTGTTTGTAACGCCAACAGCGGTTATTATTAGTACGGAAGCACCGGAGGCTTTTACATGTATGACTACGGTGAAAAATCGTAATATTAATCTGAGTCATATTAGTGCAATCAGTGATATGTCTTATGCGTTTAGTGAGTGGCCTTATGATTATGTGGAGACTAAGACTTTTTTGGAAGACTTACTACATGAAAATGATACATCAGCTTTCAAAGCAAGCCTTGCCTCCGGTATCGGTTCAGGGTGCTTTGCAACAATGTTGGGCGGAAGTGTTTTTGATTTTATCGCAGCATTTGTTGCAAGTTTTGGTGCACGTATAATCTTACAAACTTTAGCATTGCATCGCATTAGTACGTTTTGGGAAAATGCGGTAGCTGGTATTATTATTGCAGGATTAGCAGTAGCGGTGTGTTCATGGTCGAGTGTTTTTGATCAGGAGAACATTATCGTTGGCGGCATTATGCCTTTTTTACCGGGAGTGGCTTTAACTAATGCGTTACGCGATTTTATGGCCGGTGATCTTTTATCGGGCAATGCTAGACTTGCTGAAGCCTTTTTATTTGCTGCTTCATTGGCATTAGGTATTGCTGTAGTGCTGCGTCTATTCTTATTATAAGGAGGCTTACTAAATGCTGCTTTCTCTGGCTTTTTCTTATGTAGCTACTGTTGCTTTTGGGGTGCTTTTTATGGCGCCGCGTAAAGTTTTACCGGTTATTGGCATAACGGGTATGTTAGGTTGGTTTTGTTATAAAGTATTATTAGAATATTTTTTGTTTTCACCGTCATTTAGTATTTTTTGTGGGACAGTTTTATTAGCGCTGACGAGTGAGGTTTTGGCTCGCATCTATAAAAAACCAGTAACTATATTTTCTATACCGGGCATCGTACCACTGGTGCCAGGAATTTATGTTTATCAAGGTATGTATTTTATTATGGCTAATGAATATGCACTAGGAATGGAAAAACTCCTAAGAGCTTTTTTAGATGCAGGAGCAATCTCAGTAGGAATTTTATTGGTATCGGGACTTTTTAGGATTCTTAAAACTTCGGCGAGTAATGTTACGCCGGAAAATTAAGTAAAACAGGCAAAGTCGATAATATTTTTGAAGGGTGGCAGTAATTTGAAAAGAATTACAACAATAATTGGGTTAGCTGTATTAGTCGTTTTTATGCAGTTTTTGAGTTTAAGTGTGGCGGTAGCTAAAGATGCGAGTACTGTTAATGTGCGTAAGGTTATAAGAGAAGAGAAATATCTAGATGCTGAATATCCAGTGGTTTATGGTTTAGAAAATAATGCTGCTCAAGAAAAGATTAATGATGATATTAATGAATATATCAAAAAAATTAATCAAAAAGCAGAAAAAGAACGACAAAAGACTAAATTACGTTATTATGTACATAAAAATGCGCAGGATATTTTAAGCATGACGCTTGATGCAACTAGTGATAATGCCGAAGCAGATGCTACTTATGGCTTGAATTATACTATTACTAATGGCAAAAAAATCACGTTGGATCACTATTTTAAAAAAGCAGAAGCGGCAGAACGTGCGCAAGAAGGCTTATCGTATGTTTTTGGTATTGAACAAGAGATTGGGAAGTTAGCGACAAATAATTTTTATATTGATATTGATGATAATATTATTGCGATCTATCCACCAGGTCAGGTGACAGATGCTGTTAGCGGTGTGATCGAAATTAATCTTACGGTATCAGATCCAGAGCCGTTACCGGCCAAGGAAATTGTGCGCCCGGAAATTAAAGATTATGAGGCTAAAGGATTTATTACAGGAACGGATGTTAGATTAAGAAAGGAACCGGGCCTTGAGGGTGCCATTATTGATTATTTAGTTAAAAATGAGCCTGTAAGTATTTCTAAAGAAGCAAGTAATGATGGTATTAAATGGTATTATGTGACGCGATCTAATGGCATGCAAGGTTGGGTAGCAGGGACTTATTGTGGCCCGGACATTATAGGCGTGCGAGATGATGCGACTCAAGTTTATGTAAAAGACGATCATGCAACGCAAAAAACAAATGATGCCCTAGTAGAAGTTAGTGGTGTTATTACGGGTTTTGATGTGCGTATGCGTAGTGAACCAAGCAGACAGTCTGATGTGCTTGATTGGTTTAATGAAGGAGAAGTAGTGACTATAAGTGACGAAGCAAGTGGTGATGGTTTAGAATGGTATAAAGTGCGGCGGAGTAATGGCGTGCAAGGTTGGGTCGCTGCACAATATTGTCAAAAACAAGACGCTTAGTAGAGATAGGAATTTAGGTCATACAAAAAAATAAAAGCAGAGTTTTAATAATAAAATGCCCCCAAGATTCTCATTTGAGAACCTTGGGGGCATTTTATTATTATGCTGTAAGATGTTTTATTCGTCTTTATAAAGATAGTCATTAACAATCTGCGCACTGCTTTTTTGACCGACTAAAATAAAAATATCATTTTCTTCAAAAGAAGCATAAGGACCTGGTGAAACAATCAAGTCGCCATTACGCTTGATGGCAACAACGGTCACGCCGGTACTCTGCCAAAAATTAATTTCTGAAATCATTTGACCTAGGAAACGGCATTTTTTTGTAATTTTAATTTCATAGGGGAGAATCGGTGAAGAAAAACGAAAATGTTCGATGTAGGCAAATAATTCATTAACTTTCGTAGAGAATTCGAGTTGTTGTTGTTTTTGTAAGTCAATTAAATTATCAATTTCAGTTTTGATATCTGTGAGTTTGGTGAGTTCTTTAAAACGACTAACGAAATCAGCGGCATTTTGAGCGGAAATAATAGTAATGCCACTACCCGATTCGATACCCACGATACTAAGGTCTTTCAAAATGAAGACGGCGCGCCTAATGGTTTCGGGTGAAACTGAATATTGGCCGGCCAAGACCGAACGACCGGATATTTTTTCGCCAACGCGGTATTTACCTTCGACGATTTTTTCGGCAATATCAATTGCAATTTTTTGATAGACAGGTTCTGCTATTTTATGACGATTGGCCACGTTGTCCTCCTAAGTATTAGCTATAAATGTTGGCTTCACTATATCATAGTAGGAATTGCTTGTAAATGAATGGGGCATAGGAAAATAAAAAAAATTTGACATATTTCCAGCAAAAAAATATAATAAAGTATAACCAACAACTTTAAAAAAAATAGAAGTTGTCAAAAAAGGAGGCGTTTTCCAGTGAGATTGATGAAAGTATTAGCAGTAGCAATGGTGTTAATTGGGACAGTGGTAGCCGGCTGTGGCAGTACAGGCGGTAGCGATAATAAGACAGTACGTTTGACCGACGCAGGTTGGGATAGCATGAAATTCCACAATGCGGTAGTGAGCTTGATTGCGGATAAGGCGTATGGGATAAAAAGTGAGGTAGTAACTGGTTCTACCCCGATTACGCATACAGCTCTCGTCCGTGGTGATATTGACGTCAACGTGGAAACTTGGACGGATAATATTACTAGCTACGCTGATGATATTAAAAGCGGGGCGATTATTGAACTGGGGATTAATTTTGATGATAACAAGCAAGGATTTTATGTTCCGCGTTATGTGATTGAGGGGGATCCGACTAGAGGAATTCTTCCGGTAGCTCCTGATCTTAAGACGGTAAGTGATTTGAAGCGCTATAGCGCAGTTTTCCCCGATGAAGAAAATCCGGGTAAGGGACGTATTTATGGTGCTATTCCTGGTTGGGGTATTGATGAAATTATGTTTAAAAAATTTAATTATTATGGTTTAAATGAAAATTTCAATTATTTCCGTCCGGGTTCGGATGCGACTTTAAATGCCTCTTTTATTACCGCCTATGAAAAAGGATTACCGATTGTCGGTTATATGTGGGAGCCTACCTGGGTAAGCGGTAAACTTGATTTGGTACTTTTAGGTGATGAACCATATAACGAAGCGGATTACAAAGAAGGTAAGACCGAAGCACGTTCGGTGCCGGTAACTGTTAGTATTAATAAAAACTATGCTGAAAAGGCTCCAGAATTTGTAGAATTTTTAAAGAAATATCGTACGTCAAGTGCGTTGACGGCAGAGGCGTTAGCGTATATAGCGGATACTAAAGCAAGCTATGATGAGGCGGCAATATATTTCTTACAACAACATGACGACCTGCTGGGCAGTTGGTTGCCAAAAGAAAAAGCCGATAGTGTACGAGCGGCAATAAATAAATAAAGCAGGGGTGGTTTTATTGAAGAATTGGTTATGGGAGTTTCCAAGTGGAATAAGAATTGAGTGGGCAGATAGTATTGATGCTTTTGTCCGTTATTTAAACATAAACTATAATGAGTTTTTTACTAGTTTAAAAGCGGTGCTCAACGCTTTTATTAGTGTTATTTATCAAGGCCTTAATTTTGTGCCGTGGTGGCTTTTCATTATTTTAGTAATTATTGCCGCGAAAAAATTGCTAGGAAGTTATCGCACGGGCATACTCTACGGAGCGTTATTATTTTTAGTCGGTGCTTTTGGTTACTGGAATATGATGAATGAAACGTTATCGATAGTAATTACTTCGGTATTCTTCTCCTTAGCGATTGGTTTGCCTGCGGGAATATTAATTTCAACAAGCAAAAGAGCAAATAGCTTGGTAAGACCGTTGTTAGATGGTATGCAAACAATGCCGACTTTCGTTTATATGATTCCGGCGGTGATGCTACTAGGACCAGGTAAGGTACCAGCAGTACTTGCTACTGTAATTTATGCGGTAGTACCGGTTGTACGTTTGACTAGTCATGGTATTCAACAAGTAGATAAAGAAGTGGTAGAAGCCTCACGTGCTTTTGGTTCTTCACGTTGGCAAACACTGGCTAAAGTGCAAGTGCCTTTGGCGCTACCAACAATTATGACAGGTATTAATCAAACGATGATGATGGCGGTAGCAATGGTTGTTACTTGTGCTATGATCGGTGCTAATGGTTTAGGAATGGAAGTCTTAATTGCTATTAATCGAACGGAATCAGGGCGTGGTATTATCGCTGGTCTGTCGATTGTTATCTTGGCAATTATTATTGACCGCTTAACGCAGAGCTTTTCCGCGAAAGGAGAGGTCAAATAATGTCTGAAACAATTTTGAAGGTAGAAAACTTATCTAAATTATTTAAAACTGGTGAATTACCAGGTAAAGAAGAACAGGCTTTTAAGATGCTCGCTGAGGGCACTTCTGTCGAAAAAATCAAAGCAGAAACAGGTCTGTTTCCTGCGGTAAGCAACGTTTCTTTTGAAGTAAAGAAGGGTGAGATTTTTGCTCTGATTGGTTTATCAGGGTCTGGCAAATCGACGATCATTCGTTGCCTCAATATGCTACATACTCCAACTAAAGGTCATATTTATATTCATGGTGAGGATATTACGAAGTATAATGAAAAACAATTACTGGAATTACGACGCAAAAAAATAGCGATGGTTTTCCAGAATTTTGGCTTAATGAGTCATCGAGATGTTTTATCGAATGTTTGTTATGGACTCGAAATTCGCGGAGTTAATAAAGCTGAGCGTGAAGCCAAAGGGATGGAAATGATCAAGATGGTTGGTTTAAGTGGTTGGGAAAACAAGAAAATTGATAGTTTAAGTGGTGGCATGAAGCAAAGAGTTGGGATTGCCAGAGCTTTAGCCAATGATCCCGATATTCTTTTAATGGACGAAGCTTTTTCGGCTTTGGATCCTTTGGTGCGTAATGATTTGCAGTTTGAATTATTGCGAATTCAAGAAAAAATGGGCAAGACCATTGTCTTTATTACGCATGATATCAACGAAGCTTTTAAGTTAGGGACGCGCGTTGGGATTTTGCGTGAAGGTAAGATGGTACAAGTGGCAACGCCAGAACAAATGTTGTCTGAACCGGCGGATGATTATGTCAGAAAGTTTATCGACAATGTCGATCCAAGTAAAGTTTTTAGTGTAAGTAATATCATGGTTATCCCCTCTAGTGTCATTAAAGCAACTGATGGTGTTCATTTAGCGCTTAAGAGCATGCGCATCAATGATGTATCTAGTGCTTTTATTGTTGGTGAACATATGCGTTTTATTGGCATTATTACCCTAGATGATGCTTTGGCGGTGCGTGCGGGTAAAAAGACTTTTGAAGAAGCGATTACTACTGATTTACAGATCATTCGTGATATGGATACGCCAGTAGCGGATGTAGTTGAATTGGCGGCTGAAGCCAAATTCCCGTTAGTAGTTGTTTCAGAGGGTGATGTTTTTTGCGGTATCGTTAGTAAAGCCGCTATTTTGTCGTCTTTCGTTAATTAAACGAAAAACAAAGAAAAAGGTGATTACGGAGAAAACACTTTACAGATATCGTAATTACTGCTAGAATAGTGTTCAAGGATTGTAATAGCAATGACGCTAAAAGACCCAAAAGGGTTTCTTTTAGCGTTTTTTTGTTTTTATTAAAGGAGGGGACACAATGTTAAAGGTTGATTTAAATAGTGATTTAGGTGAAA
>DVNI01000084.1 GCA_018714505.1 Candidatus Avacidaminococcus intestinavium | reverse complement strand
GCTCTTTATTCCAAGCACCCTGTTGATCTAGGTACGCGTTGTACAGTGTTCATGAATTCAAAAGTTAAACAAGCTCAAAAAGAAGGTGCTACCGTCAGTGATATTTCTGCTGGTATTGCCATTTCCGTCATAAAAAATGCTCTTTTTAAGGTAATTCGTGTTAAAGATACTGCCAAACTAGGTAAAAAGATAGTTGTGCAAGGCGGTACCTTTTACAATGATGCCGTCTTAAGATCGCTAGAAACCATCTTAGATTGCCAAGTTATCAGACCAGACATTGCTGGCTTAATGGGCGCCTATGGCATTGCTCTATTAGCAAAAGAAAGTTCTTTTAAATCTTCTACTCATTCACAAATGCTACCCCTAGCTGAACTTAGAAACTTTCATATGACCACAACCAATTATCGCTGTAATATTTGTGGTAATCATTGTTTAATAACTTCTTTAAAATTTTCTGGCGGACGTTCTTATAAAACAGGAAATCGTTGCGAACGTGGTTTAGGTAAGCCGTTACCAACTGCAACTTTACCTAATCTTTATGCCTTTAAATTAAAACATGTATTTAACTATAAACCACTTACACCGGCTGAGGCTCCTCGCGGAACAATCGGCATACCACGTGTTCTAAACATTTATGAAGACTACCCCTTTTGGTTTGCTTTTTTTACTAAACTTGGTTATCGTGTAATTATTTCAGATGCCTCTAATCATGCATTATATGAAAAAGGTTTAACTAGCATTCCATCTGATTCATTATGCTATCCAGCCAAAATGGTACATGGTCATATTTATAATTTAATCACTAAAAATATCAAAAAAATCTTTTATCCTTGCATCCCTTATAACATTAATGAAAATCCTGCATCGGATAATCATTATAATTGTCCAGTTGTTACATCTTATGCTGAAAATATTAAAGCTAACATGAAAATACTAACTGATCAAAATATAACATTTTTATATCCATTTTTACCACTTGATAGTCCTCCGCATCTAAAAAAACGTTTAGCGGAAGAACTTGTGTCTGAAAATATTTCTACCTCTGAAATTGCTGATGCTGTTGATTTAGCCTATCAAGAACTTGAAAATTATAAAAAAAGTGTTCGGTTACAGGGAGAACTTGCGTTAAAGCAACTAAAAGAAAATAAAGGTATCGGTATTGTACTTGCCGGCAGGCCTTATCATATAGATCCTCAAATTAATCATGGCATACCGGAGTTATTGCAATCCTATGGCTTAACAGTCTTGTCAGAAGATTCTATTGCTCATCTAGCCAAACAAACTGCTCCTTTACGAGTTATGGATCAATGGATGTATCATTCTCGTCTTTACAAAGCAGCGTCCTTAGTCGCTGAAACACCGGAGCTACAATTATTACAACTTAATTCCTTTGGCTGCGGTTTAGATGCTGTTACAATGGACCAAGTCAAAGAACTACTTGACCATAAGCAAAAAGTATATACGTCCCTTAAATTAGATGAAATAAATAATTTAGGAGCGGCACGTATACGTATACGCTCATTATTAGCAGCTTTAAAATTACGAAAAAGTAAAAATAACCTAATGAATAATATTACTCATCTTTGGCCTACCTTCAAAAAAAATATGAAAAAAACGCACACTATTCTTGCACCGCAAATGTCACCAGTCCATTTCCAATTTTTACAAGCAGCTCTTCAAAAGGCTGGATATAATATTGTCATACCACCACTTCCTGATAAAAAAGCGGTTGAACTAGGGCTAAAGTATGTAAATAACGATATCTGTTATCCTTCTATCATTACTATCGGCCAACTTCTTTATGCTTTAGATAGTGGTGATTATGATCCAAACCATACTACTATTATTCTTTTTGAATCAGGTGGCGGTTGTCGCGCTACAAATTATGTAGCGTTAATGCGCAAGGCATTAAAAGATTATGGTATGCCTCAGATACCAGTTTTTTCACTTACAGGAAAAGATGCGGGTGAGTTTAAAATATCTTTGAGCACCATGGATCGTTTGCTAATGGCGATTACCTATGGCGATTTATTGATGAAACTCATGCATCAAGTACGCCCCTACGAAAAAGTACCTAAATCAACAACTCTTCTGTATGATAAATGGTCTGAAAAATGTCGTTTTGATCTATTGAACGGCAACAGATGGCAATTCAAAAACAACATTATAAATATGGTAAAAGAATTTGATGAATTACCCTTAAATACGCAAATTCAAAAGCCTAAAGTTGGCCTTGTAGGTGAAATATTAGTAAAATATCACTCTATCGCCAACGCACATATTGTACAAACTTTGGAAGATGAAGGCGCAGAAGTAATCGTTCCTGATCTTATCAACTTCTTTCTTTATACTGCTTATGATGATGTTGTTAAATATAAACTTTTAGCTGGTTCATTAATTAATAAAATACGTTCAGCATTCTTTATTTATGTAATTGAACAATATCGAGCTACTCTAAATAAAGCCTTACTTAATAGTAATAACTTCTCACCACAGGAATCTTTTAAGGATCTCGTTACTATGGCAAAATCTCACATATCCTTAGGCAATATAACTGGCGAAGGCTGGTTATTAACCGCTGAAATGGTGTCTTTAATCAAAAGTGGTATTAACAATATAATTTGTCTACAACCTTTTGGTTGCCTGCCCAATCATATTGTGGGTAAAGGAATGATTCGAGAAATCTTACATCATTATCCAGATGCAAATATTGTTCCTATTGACTGTGATGCTGGGGCAAGTGAAGTAAATCAATTAAATCGAATAAAATTAATGTTATCCGTCGCTTTAAAAAAAATGCAGCAAAAACATTAAAAAAAGCAGTTTAGGTTTACTTCATAAACCTAAACTGCTTTTTTATTTACTTATTATTTAAGCGTACAAGAACACAATCTTTTATAACTTCTAAACCAACTTCTTCAGCGGCCTTAACCACTTCTTGCTTATCTGCTCCTGGTTGCAACCAAACTACTTTAATAGATTGCTCCGCTGCTTCTTTAACAGTTTCTACACCAATTTTCGCTGGTACAACAATATCAACTACATCTGGCTTAACTGGCAAATCTGCTAATGATGCATAACATTTTGCACCATCAATTTCTTCTAATCCTGGATTAACCGGATATACTTCATAACCTTCTTTTTTTAGACGATTATAAATTTTACAACCAAATTTTTCTTTGTTTGCATTAGCTCCAACAACAGCCCATACTTTCTTTTTTAATGCTTCTTCTACTGACATATAATTACCTCCAAATTAAATAAAATTATCATGCGGAATATAATCAGGTGTTTTTTTAATAAATGCAATTTCATTACAATAAGGATATTGCGGACAATGTACGCACTCTTTCCACACTTTTTGCGGCAATCTTTCTTTTGCAGCTTCAAGATAACCACACTTAATAAAAAATTCTGGCTGATACGTTAAAGTGAAAAACATATCTACGCCACGCTCAATCCCTTCTTGCTCAAGCAGTTCAACAATATGTCTACCGATACCAAGTTTTTTATGTTCTGGATCAATAGCGAGTGAACGCACTTCAGCCAAACGATTCCATACAAAATGTAAAGCACCACAACCTAATACTTTCCCGTCCTCTACTGCAACAACATAATCACGCAGATTTTCATAGATACTATTCCGTGAACGCGGCAACATTAATCCTAAAGTAGCATAATAATTACACAATTTATGAATATGTTCCGTATCTTTAAATGTTGCACTCCGATAAATAATCACAGAAAGGCCTCCCTATTACTTAATGTATCATACATAATACTATGATAAGAATAAAAGTACAACCAAAACTTATATTTTTATTAATCGCGAGTAGTAATTCAGGCAAGAAAAAAGACCCTATATAGTTTATATAGGGTCTTACATTAAAGTAACCGGCGACTATCTATCCTCCCAGACCGCTTCCAGTCAAGTACTTTCGACGTATAGGGGCTTAA
>DVNI01000083.1 GCA_018714505.1 Candidatus Avacidaminococcus intestinavium | reverse complement strand
AAAGATACTGAAGATGCTTCTTTTTTTAAGAAGATCACTTCTAACACATATTATCGGCTAATAAATTTGCTTTCCAAAGTACATGTTACTCCTGGTGGTTCGGATTTTAGATTAATGGATCGCAGTGCTGTCGACGCTTTAAAAATGTACGGTGAAAGAGCACGTTTTATTCGTGGAATGGTAAATAATTTAGGGTTTAAAATTATTAATTATGAATTTGTAGCACCGGCACGATTTGCTGGTGAGTCAAAATACAATTTACGTAAAATGCTTCATTTTGCTCTAGACGGTATTACAGCTTTTTCTAATGTTCCGTTGCGGTGGGCTTTTTATCTAGGACTTATTCTGGGTTTTTGTAGCATGCTTTTAATGGGGCATGTCCTTTTTATCAAAATTTTTACAGATGAAGCGGTGCCAGGGTGGGCTACTTTGACTGGGAGTGTCTTGTTTTTAGGAGGCGTACAGTTAATTGGTATTGGTATTCTCGGTGAATATATTGGGAGAATTTTTGAAGAAGTTAAACAAAGACCCTTATATATCATTGCAAGGCATTTAAAAAAAAGATAGACTTTTTCAAGTTCAATATGCTATAATTGGGGAGTATTTAAGGTCTAATCTCGAAAGAGAGCGGAGAAACCGTTATTGGGGTGAAGCGCTTAGCGCTGGGCTATCCTCTGTCCTAACCCGTCAGCTAACTTCGCAGACTATTGAGGGGAAGTGTTCACTAAGTGAAGAGTCGATTCTGGTGTTTTATGGTGATGTTGGTATTTTGTTTTTTAATTATACCGACAACAAGCGTATTTGCCAATTTCCAATCTGGTGATGATGGTGCCGAGGTTGTAGAGTTGCAAGAACGTTTGATTCAGCTAGGGTACAGTTTATCGGCTGCCGACGGTGCTTTCGGAGACGAAACACTTGCCGCGGTAAAGCAGTTTCAGCAAGACAATGGTATGGAAGCAGATGGAATCGTGGGTACACAGACCTATTATGCTATGTTTAAGCGTGATTTGCCACCTTCCAGATCGGGCAGAACATCAACTGTTAGGAATTTGATTAGTTCAGCCTTTAAGTACATTGGTGTTCCTTATGTCTTTGGCGGAACATCGCCTTGGGGTTTTGATTGCTCGGGGTATACACAGTATGTGTTTGCTAGTGTGGGCATCAGCCTACCACGGACAGCAGATTCGCAATATTATAATTACAAACGTATTGCGATGAAGAATTTACGACCTGGGGACTTAGTGTTTTTTGAAACATATGAACCAGGACCTTCTCATGTTGGTATTTATTTAGGCAATGGGGAGTTTATCCATGCAGGCAGTAGCACAGGAGTTACAGTATCTGCTCTTGGTGGCTATTATTGGGGAGAGAGATATTTAGGAGCTGTACGTATTATTTAAAGTTTGAGCAGGCGTTTTTGGCGCCTGTTCTTTTTTTTTTATCAAAAATAGAACGATTTATCTACTGTTTTGTAAATTGTTTGTGAAAGAGGAGCAAAAAAACTAACAGTATTGTATAATTAAACCACTAAATGATAGGTGGTGTAGTTAATGGATAAACAACAAACTGTTTTAATCGCAGACGATGAAGCACAAATACGAGAAATATTAAGAATTTATTTTGAAAAAGAAGGGTTTAAAGTTGTTGAGGCCGCTGAAGGTGCAGAGGCTATTATCCAAGTACAGGCTGCTAAACCTGATATTATCTTGTTAGATATTATGATGCCTGTACTTGACGGGCTAGAAGTTTGTAAACAGGTTAGAAAAATATCAGATATTCCGATTATTATGCTAACGGCTAAGGATGAAGATGATGATCGGATTTTAGGTTTAGAGATAGGAGCCGACGATTATATAACAAAACCGTTTAATACACGGGAAGTTGTAGCAAGAGTCAAAGCGGTTTTACGACGTAGTGGGCAAGTAACAGCTAGGACTGGTGAAAGAATCAATTATCCTGATTTAATGATTGATTTAAGTGAATTTAAGGTAGTAGCTTTTGGCAAAAATGTTACTTTTACAGCAAAAGAAATGGAACTTTTATGGTGCCTGGCTTCAAATCCTGGTTTAGTATTTTCACGCAATCAGTTACTGGAAACTATCTGGGGTTACACTTACTATGGCGATACGAGAACTGTCGATACGCATATTAAAAGAGTAAGACATAAGTTAAATATTCCAGAAGGATCCTCCTGGGATATTACTACGGTTTGGGGCGTTGGCTATAAGTTTGAGGTGAAAAAGTGAAGAAATCACTTAGTACAAAGCTGATGTATAGCTTTATGGCGTTGATTGCAACCATCGTCATAGGCATTACTATTGGCATGTCTTTTTTGATTACAGACTATTTTTTTGAAGAAAAAGAACAGGAGCTGTATCTTAAAGGACGTGAAGTTGCAGTTACGGTTGATTATTTTATGCGTATTGAACATAATCCGCAATTATTAAATCGCTATTTGTCGTCCATGGATAGATTAGTTGGAGCACGTATTTGGCTTTTTGATAATAACTATGAATTAGTCGCTGCATCAAATTCTGGAGCAGATTTAAATCATGATAGCGATAGCAAAGCTGATTTTTTTAAGCTTCGCCAAGAAATATATGAATATGACGATGGCAATAGCAGTACAGTTGGTGGTAATTCAGTAAAAAAGCAGCCGGGACCAATGCTGGAAAAAATAAAAACGGTCTTAACAAGTGTTTATAGTGGACAATCTGTTAATTCTCGCATATTTCATCCTTACTATAAGGAACAAGTACTTTTAGTCGGTGTGCCAATTGGTAATTTAGGTGGTACTTTGGATGGTGCGATTTTAATGGCTGCTCCAATTAGTGGGTTAGACAAGTTTTTAAAAGATATCTATATTTACACGGCGATGGTAGGTTTTGCTGCTTTATTGCTAAGCCTTTTTATGGTAAGACAATTGTCTAAATCAATCGTTAAACCGTTACTTTCGATGCGTGATAGTGCGTCAGCAATTGCTGCTGGTGACTATAGTCGTAAGGTAGATGTACATGGAGAAGATGAGATTGCTGAATTAGGAAACTCGCTAAATGCCTTAGGAAACGATTTAGCTGATTTTGTGGCTAAAACCGAAAAAATGGAAAAGTTAAGACGTGATTTTGTTGCTAATGTTTCGCATGAATTGCGAACTCCAATTACGATTATTAGAGGCTATAACGAGGCGATTAGCGATGGTACAGTAACGGATATGACCGTTGTGCAACGTTATCGCAAGTTAATCAATGAAGAAACAATTAGGCTAGAAAGATTAATTAAAGAACTGCTTGATATCAGTAGCTTGCAAATTAGTGAACAGTCAGAGCTTGAATGTATTCCACTTGATAATATTGTTCGTAATGTGGCAGAGATGCTAGGTGTACGGGCTGCTAAACATAATATTAATGTAGAAGTTAATGTCGAAGCTGATATTATGGTTAAGGGAACTGGTGATCGCTTAGTACAATTAGTGATGATTCTTGGCGATAATGCAATTAAATATTCACCGACTAGTGGGACGATTTTCTTTCGTCTATATCGTGATGCAGAGCGAAAAATAATTTTGTCAGTAGAAGACCAAGGACATGGTATACCAGAAGAAGACATTCCATATATATGGGAACGTTTTTATAAGGTTGATAAATCTCATTCCCGTAAGGTGCCAGGAACTGGCTTAGGACTTGCAATTGCCAAAGAGATTATTCGAATGCATGGAGCTACGGTTAATGTTACCAGTAAACTGGGGCAAGGAACTAGGTTTGAAGTAAGGTTTTTAAATACATGCGAATAGCAAGGAGAAAGCATAGTGTTACAATTATTTTGTCCGGATTATCGCTGTAAGCAGCTTGATCAAATTTCGATTGACTGGTTAATAACAAAACAAATTAAAGTGATAATCCTTGATTTAGATAATACGTTAATGACTCGCTCTTCCTTAGCGCCGTCAGAAACTATTCAACAATGGGTTTTTGCTGTGCAAAAAGCAGGCATCAGAATTATTGTATTATCTAATAATGGTGGAAAGCGTATGCGTAATGTGCAAAATTTGTTTGGTGTTCCAACGATATCTTGGGCAGTAAAACCTTTAAGCTTTGGTTTTAAGCGTGCGCTGCAATGTCTTGAGGTAAAGAATACTGATGGCGTGTTGGTAATTGGTGATCAACTTTTAACTGATGTTTGGGGAGCAAAGCGCTTAGGCTTAAAGGTTTTATGGATAGAATCACGAAGTGGTCAAGAATTCATTTTCACCAAATTAACCAGAACAATCGAAAGCTTTGTGATAAAGAGATTAAACGAAAAGAACTTGATGCCGAGGAGGATGAATAATGAGGATTTCTTTACTCCAAATGACCATTGTGGAAAAAGATAAATTGGCTAATGTAAAAAAAGGTTTAACCTTACTTGAAGAGGCCGCTTCATATAGTGACATTATTGTTATGCCCGAAATTTGGACAACTGGTTATTCGCTCGGACAGCTTCAAGAAAAAGCTGATGAACCAAATGGGGAGTTACTTACGCATATTAAAGAAATTGCAGTGCAGTACAACTGTAATATTGTTGCGGGCTCTTTGCCAATGAAATTAAAGGACAAAATTTATAATACGGCGCCTGCTATTAATAAAAAAGGCGAAATAGTTGATTTATACAGCAAAATTCATTTATTTGGTATGTTTAAAGAAGAGAGATTTTTTTCTGCAGGTAATCAGCATGAGGTGTATGAGTTAGATGGTGTGCCTTGTGCTAGTACCATTTGTTATGATCTAAGATTTCCAGAACTTTATCGCAGTCTGGCTTTAAAAGGTGCAAAGATTATTTTTGTGCCAGCCGAGTGGCCAGAATCTCGTGGTAATGTTTGGAAACTATTATTACAAGCTCGTGCGGTAGAAAACCAAATTTATATTTGTGGTGTCAACTGTGTGGGTAGTTTTAAAGAAAATACATTTTATGGACATTCAATGCTTGTTGCACCTAACGGGGAGATTTTAACTGAAGGTAGTCAACGTGAACAAATTTTAACGGCAGAAATTGATCTTTCATTGGTTGAGCAAATGCGTAAAACTTTGAATGCTCTGGATGACGTAAGGTCAGAGCTGTTTATACGTTAACTAGGTGAGATTAATATTAAGGGGGCGCAAAGATGAAACAATTTATGCAATTAGAACTGGTAAAAAATAACAATGCCAAAGGAGCAGTAAAGCCTGTTCTAAAGAACTTTGATGAACAAGTGATGAAACGGGTTCGTGGTTTCCATAAAAGCATGTGGGGTTATTATAAGCCGACTCGGTTAGTTGAGTTAAAAGAATTGGCAGAATGGTTTGGTGTAAAAGGTATTTTTGTGAAAGATGAAAGCTCACGTTTTGGTTTAAAAGCTTTTAAGGGGTTAGGTGGCTCTTATGCAATCGCGGCTTATTTGGCTGAGCGGTTAGGTAAAAACGTTGAGGACGTAGATTTTGACTATTTAACTTCAGAAGCAGTACGTGAAAAATTAGGTGAAATTACCTTTGCTACTACAACTGATGGTAATCATGGACGTGGTATTGCTTGGGCGGCTAGAGTTTTTGGTTTTAAATCAGTTGTCTATATGCCAAAGGGAACGGTTAAAGAGCGAGCTGTAATTATTGCAAATGAAGGCGCGGCAGTTAAAATAACAGACCTAAATTATGATGATACAGTGCGAATGCTAGCGCGTGATGCAGCCGCTAATGGATGGATTGTGATGCAAGATACTTCGTGGGAAGGTTATACGCAGGTTCCACTGGCAATTATGCAAGGGTATACGACTTTGGTTGATGAAGCTTTAGAAGAACTGCCAGAACCAGCGACTCATGTTTTTGCGCAAGCTGGTGTTGGATCATTTGCGGCAGCTGTGCAAGCGGTATTTGTCAATAAAGGGCAAAAACCTGTTTTTACTATTTTAGAGGCAGCAAAAGCTAATTGTTTCTATCGTTCTTTTCAAAATAACAAGATGGAGAGCGTAGGCGGAGACCTTTCGACTATTATGGCGGGACTTGCTTGTGGCGAGATTAGCCCTTTGGCTTGGGATATTTTATATAACTATTCGGATTACGTTGTGAGCTGTCGTGATGAAGTAACAGCATTAGGTATGCGCATTTTGGGCAATCCTTTAGGTAATGACCAGAAAGTAATAGCTGGTGAATCTGGTGCTGTTGGTGCTGGTGTAATTGGCATGTTAGATAAATATCATAATTTGAAAACAGAGTTAGGTCTTAATAAAGATTCTATTATTTTACTTTTTAATACGGAGGGCGATACATATGCCGATGGATATCGTGATATTGTATGGGGTGGTCAGTTGCCCTTTGACTATAGGAGACGTGAGGAGTAGTGCGCAAAATATTATGTTTTCTAGTATGCTTGGTGGCGCTTAGCTGTTCGGTAGCATTTGCATCCGGTGCTGAACCTAAGGAGACACAGCTTGATGAAAAGTATTTGCTAGGATTATATAAAGGTAATGGAGAACTGCTATTAGTGCGTGAAAACGATGGCAGGCTAAATATTCTTTATAGATATTTAGAGGAAGATCATGATTATCGTCAAAGCAATGTTTTTCCTCTTAAGAAAGAACGCTATGATGTTTATGCAATTAGAGAAGCAGGTGCTTTGACATCGACAGAAGGAACTGTTCGTTTTGAAAGAGATAAAGAAGGCTATGGTATTAGTTGTAATGTTGGCGGAAACCGCTATACTAGAGTCTTCTTTGACGCAGAAAAAGAGGAACCTTTTAAAGTAGAGGTTATTAAACCTTTAACAGAATTGCGCCAAGAAATAGAAAAAGCGACAATGCCAGTACAAACAGCCGAAGCCAAAGCTGAATTAGTGAATCTTACGCAATTGCCACAGCTTAAACTAGATTTACGCTATGCGACTGCGCAAAATTGTTTTTCTGAACCTTTGTATACCGAGTATAAAGCATATTTAAACAAAGATGCAGTTAATGCTTTGGCTAAAGTTACTGAGCGTTTGGCTGATTATGGCTATGGACTGGTTGTGTGGGATGCGTATCGACCATGGAAAGTGACAAAGCTGGCGCATGATGCATTGACGGAAGATTATAAAAAGATTCTACCTTCTGGTGAAGAAGGTTCGATTCATAATACGGGTAATGCGGTAGATTTGAGTCTTTATAATTTAGAGACGGGCGAGCTCGTTGACATGATTAGTGATTTTGATGAACCGTCACCACGTCAGTATGGTAGTTTTGCCGGAGGAACATCTTTGCAACGGTGGCAGCGTAATTTATTGCAACAAATAATGTCGGTGCACGGTTTTACTCCTTCTGAGATGGAATGGTGGCATTTTGACTATCTTGCTGATACTAAATATCAATTGCTGGATATTCCCTTCAATGAATTGCCGTAAGAAAGTTTTTAGCGCTCTTTCTAAAAAAGAGAAGGTATGCTACAATGAGCCTTGACAAATTGATTTCATGAGGTGAAATAAAATGAATGTTTATGATGCTGCAAACGAATTAGCTAGCGGGATGCGTGCAAGTCAAGAATATAAGAGATTAGCTGAAGCTAAGCAAAAACTATCTAGTGATCCGCAGGCTGGTGAGATGGTTAAAGATTTCATGAAGCAAAAACAAGAAATAGAACTTGAACAATTAAGTGGTAAAACACCAGCCAAAGAAAAAATTGAACAAGTTCAAAAAGTTTATGAGCTATTGTGCGTGAATCCCGTTGCAAATGATTATGTTCAAGCATATATTAGATTTCAGTTAATGATTAATGATGTTTCCAAAACAATTGGTGATGTTGTTAAGGAGGTTGCTGGAGAATAATATGGGATTAAGCACTTTTAAAAAGTGGTTGAAGGAAACTTCGCCTGCTGTTTATCGTGAAAATGAGCCAATGAAATTTCATACGTCTTTTAAGATTGGTGGACCAGCTGATGTCTTGGTTTTGCCATCGACTCGAGAAGAAGTAGAACGTGTTGTGAGTAAAGTGCGTGAGTTAGAATTACCACTTACTGTGATGGGCAATGGTTCTAATCTCTTAGTAAAAGATAGAGGAATTCGTGGTGTTGTAATAAAGATAGGTAATAATTTAAGGCAAATTAGATGCACGGGCACAGATTTGGTAGCGGAAGCAGGGGCTTCTTTATCAGCTGTTGCTAATCAAGCCGCTGTTCACGGATTGCAAGGGTTAGAGTTTGCAGTTGGTATTCCGGGGAGTCTTGGCGGAGCTGTTTTCATGAATGCTGGTGCTTATGATGGCGAAATGTCAAAAGTTGTATCTGAGGTTACCGTACTTAATGCAAGTGGCACATATCAATGCTTAAATAAAAAAGAACTTGCTTTTGGTTATCGCCATAGTTCAGTTCAAGATAGTGGCTCTGTGATACTTTCGGTAGTATTGTCTTTGCAACCAGGTAATGTTGAAGCGATTAAAACAAAAATGGCGGACTTTACCAATCGTAGAGTAAGCAAACAACCGCTTGATATTCCTAATGCTGGTAGCATGTTTAGGCGGCCACCGGGTTATTTTGCAGGGACCTTAATTGAAGAAACGGGATTAAAAGGTTATACTGTTGGCGGAGCACAAGTTTCCACCAAGCATGCCGGATTTATTGTAAACGTTAATAATGCAACGGCAGAAGATGTTTTGCATCTAATTGGTGATGTTCAAGCAAAAGTTTTTGCTTTTGCTGGTGTTCATTTAGAACCAGAAGTAAGAGTAATTGGAGAATAACGCATAGAGATATGCGTTATTTTTTTATTTTTTAAAGCAGGTATCAAGATGCGTTTGTGGAAGTACTATATTAATAAAGAAGAACATATACTGTAAGGGGGGATGTAATAATGAAAATAACTTTTTTAGGAGCAGCGGGAATGGTTACTGGTTCTTGCTACATGGTGGAAATTGGCAAGAAAAAACTACTTGTTGATTGTGGTATGTATCAGGGGTCAAGACTAATCAGGGCTTTTAATGAGCGTGATTTTGCTTTTGATCCAGCGTCAATTGATTTAGTCGTTTTGACACATGCACATATTGATCATAGTGGTTTATTACCAAAATTAGTTAAACAAGGCTTTAAAGGAAAAATACATTGCACGCGCGTTACTAAGGAACTATGTGAAATTCTTTTGCCAGATAGTGCGCATATCCAAGAATCAGAAGCCGAATTTGCGAACCGTAAAGGGATGAGAGCAGGTAAACCAGTGGTTTTACCACTTTATACTGTAGATGAAGCGGAGATTGCTTTACAAAAGTTTGCGACTCATGATTTTAATCAAACGATAGAATTATTCGATGGTGTAAAAATTATTTTTCGCGTAGCTGGGCATATCTTAGGATCCGCTTTTGTTGAATTTTTTATTCGTGAAGAACAAAAAGAAACAAAAGTAATTTTTACAGGAGACGTAGGGCAGCCGAATCAGCCTATTATGAAAGATCCAAGCGAAGTTCCTTCTGCTGATTTTATTATTACGGAATCTACTTACGGAGATCGTTTACATCCAGAATATGATAGAGAAGAAGAACTTAAGAAAATAGTGCTTGATACTGTTGAGCGCGGTGGTAATTTGATTATTCCTGCATTTGCAGTCGGCAGAACGCAAGTTATGCTGTATTACTTAAAGCAACTCATGAGTAGCAAGCAAATTCCAGAGATTCCCATTATTATTGATAGTCCTATGGCGACAAAAGCAACACAGATTACTTTGCTTAATCCGAGTGAATATGATGAAGAAGCCAAAACAATCTACAATGAAGAAGGTAGCTTATTATATTTGCCTCAAGTTAAGTTTACAGCTTCAGCTGATGAATCCAAAGCGATTAACTTTATGCAAGGTCCGTTAATTATTATATCGGCGAGTGGAATGGCCGATGCAGGAAGAATTTTGCATCACTTGAAACATAATTTGTGGCGTGCTGATTCTACAGTGCTTTTTGCTGGTTATCAAGCAGAAGGAAGTATGGGCAGAGCCTTGATTGATGGTGCGAAACGTGTCAAGATTATGGGTGAAGATATCATTGTCAAAGCACATATTCATTTTTTGGATGGTTTTTCTGCTCACGCTGATAAAAAACAATTACTCGAATGGTTTGCTGAAATGCAAACTCCACCTAAAGCTTTTTTTGTTGTGCATGGTGAACCTCATGCGGCACAAAGTTTAGCAATGGAATTGCAGCGAAATTTGGGTACAGCGACGAATATTCCTCAGTATGGAGATAGTGTAGTTATTGATGGAACAGATTGGCATATGGAAACATCACCCTTTGTCCAAGAGGTAATACCAGATACTGTTGATTTGAGGAATGCTTTAAAAGGCTTTGAAAAAGATCTTTCTTCTTATAAATCAAGAATGGAGCAGATTGCAATTAGGGATAGTTCTAAGGCTAAGGATATGCGCAAAAAGATTGAAAAAGCACGTAAATATCTAGATGATTTGTTAAAAAATCTTTAACAAAGGTTGACAAGTTAAGATTGTTGACAGCAAAGCAGAAAAAGCATATAATTATTAAGTCGGATGAAAGGATGCCTATTGACAAGCATCCTTTTCTTTGTTTTAGGACAGGAAGGAAGAACAAGAATAATGATAAGAAATGATTTACGCAATATTGCGATTATCGCTCACGTTGATCATGGTAAAACTACCTTGGTTGATGCAATGTTAAAACAAAGCGGTATTTTCCGCGCTAATGAAAGAGTAGAAGAAAGAGTAATGGACTCTAACGACCAAGAGCGTGAGCGTGGTATTACTATTTTGGCTAAAAATACGGCTGTTATGCATGAAGGCACCAAGATAAACATTTTGGATACGCCGGGCCATGCTGATTTTGGTGGCGAAGTTGAACGTGTACTACGCATGGTTGATGGTGTTCTTTTGCTAGTAGATGCGTATGAGGGGCCAATGCCGCAGACTAAATATGTATTGCGTAAAGCATTAGAACAAAACTTAAAACCAATTGTTGTTATTAATAAAATCGACCGCCCAGATCAACGTGTTGACGAAGTTGTCGATGAAGTACTAGATTTATTTATTGAACTTAATGCTAATGATGCTCAGTTGGAGTTCCCCGTAGTTTATGCTTCTGCACGTAATGGTATTGCTAAATTAACAATGGACGAAGAGAGCTCTACGTTAGAACCTCTATTTCGTGTTATTTTAGAAAATATTCCAGCACCTGAAGTCGAATTAGAGGCGCCTTTACAAATGTTAGTTAATACACTTGATTATGATGATTATGTTGGACGCATTGTAGTCGGAAGAATTGTACGTGGCGTTATCCATAATGGCGAAAACATTATGTTAATGAACAAAGAACAAAATAGACGTGCTAAAATTGGCAGATTATATAGTTATCAAGGTTTAAAACGTATTGAAGTACAAGAAGCTGGTGCTGGTGATATTGTTGCTTTGATTGGTTTAGCTGATGCAGATATTGGAGAAACAATTGCAAGCGTAGAACAACCAGAACTATTAGAAGGCATTGCAATTGATGAGCCAACTCTATCAATGGTCTTTTCAATTAACAACAGTCCTTTTGCTGGACGTGAAGGTACTTTTGTAACAAGTCGTCATTTAAGAGAACGTTTGTTTAAAGAAATGAAAACTAACGTAAGTATGCGTCTTGAAGAAACGGAGTCACCTGATTCATATATTATTTGTGGTCGTGGTGAATTGCATCTATCAGTTTTGATTGAAACCATGCGTCGAGAAGGCTATGAATTACAAGCTGGAAAGCCTAAGGTAGTTATGCAAAGAACAGAAGACGGCAGACTACAAGAGCCAATGGAAGCACTTACTATTGACGTACCGCAAGACTTTATGGGCGCAGTAATGGAAGGTCTTGGCTTAAGAAAAGCTGAGCTCTTAAATATTACAGAAATGGCTGGCTACTTGCGTATGGAGTTTAATATTCCAGCACGTGGTTTAATTGGTTTCCGTAATCAGTTCTTAACAGATACTAAAGGTAATGGTGTTATGAATCATGTTTTTGCTGGCTATGCTGATTATAAAGGCGACATTCCAGGTAGAACTCGTGGTTCACTAGTTGCTTTTGAGAATGGCGAAACTACTAGTTATGGTATTGCTAATGCACAAGAACGTGGTACGATGTTTATTGTTCCAGGTGAAAAAATTTATGAAGGTCAAATTATTGGTGAAAATAGCCGTGAAGATGACATGGACGTTAATCCTTGTAAGAAAAAACACGTCAGCAATATGCGTGCCAGCGGTTCAGATGATACTGTAAAACTAATTCCACCTAAATTATTTTCATTAGAACAAGCTCTTGAACATATTAATGAAGATGAACTTGTAGAAGTAACTCCTAAAAGCATCAGAATGCGTAAAAAAATTCTAGATAGAGTTGAAAGAGGCCGAGCAAGAAGTAGAAATAAATAAAATTTGCTAAAAAGCAGGATTAATTATTTCTTTGGCGAATAAGATAAAAAGTATCTGTAAAAGCCGGATGGAGGCGTTGTTATGAATTTGAAAAGTGCCAAAAAAATATTTTGGGATTCAGAAGAAGATATGGTGCAGGGACCTTACCTTGTTTCGTCTCAACAGTCGAATATTATCATCAGGACTCCGCAAAAATTTGGTGATGTCAAAAATTATGCCGATGCATTGATGTCAGGCTGTACCGTAATGATTTCTTATGGCGAACTCGACAAAGCTGTCAAAAATAGGATTTTTGATTATATGAACGGTGTCAGCTATATTATTGGTGCACAGGTAGAAATGGTTGCAACTGATGTAATGATTTATGCACCTAATAGTGTTGGTGTTGAAAAAGAAACTGTAAAAAAATCAAGATCTTGGCTCTAATTTAGTTTGATTGAAACCGGTTGCTCTTTATGAGTAACCGGTTTTTCTTTGTGTGGCTAAGAAAAGTCATTATTTTTAAATCGGACTGCGCAAGTTAGACGTTTGATATATAATAGAGGTAAAAGGATACAATTTTCATGAGGAGGTTAACGAATGGAGCATTCAACGGATTCGTTGACAAAAAAAGAAAACTTTGTGCATTTGCACGTACATACCAAATATAGCTTACTTGATGGAGCTTCGGATATTAAGAGTCTAGTTGCATATGCTAAAGACTTGCAAATGCCTGCTATTGCTGTAACGGATCATGGTGTCATGTATGGTATTGTAGAGTTTTATCAAGAAGCTTTAAAACAAGGAATCAAGCCTATTATTGGCTGCGAAGTTTATGTTACCTCTGGTTCACGTACAGAGCGTAGTGTGAAAGAACGGGAAAATCAATATCATTTAGTCTTATTAGCAGAAAATAATGAAGGCTATAAAAACTTAATGAAACTAGTTTCTATCGGACATCTTGAAGGTTTTTATTACAAGCCTCGCGTTGATAAAGAAGTATTGCGTAAATATAGTAAGGGTATTATTGCTTTAAGTGCTTGCATTGCTGGCGAGGTACCAAATCATATTATTCGTGGTGAAGTGCAGGCTGCTGAGGAATGCTTGTTAGAGTATATTGATATTTTTGGTAAAGAAAACTTTTTTTTGGAGATTCAAAAACACGGTATTCCAGAAGAAGAAGTAAGTAATAAAGCGTTAATAA
>DVNI01000082.1 GCA_018714505.1 Candidatus Avacidaminococcus intestinavium | reverse complement strand
TTAGGTTTAGGCCACGCATCGATGCTTCTTTATACACTCTTTCTTCATCAATCGTTAATAGCATTTTATTTTGCATCAGAATTTTGCCGTTGACAATGACGGTATCAGCATCAGTTGCATTAGCAGCATAGATAAATAAAGAGGTTCTATTGTGGCGAGGATACCATTGTGGCGATTGCATATCATATAAAACGATATCGGCTTTTTGGCCTACTTTTATTTCACCAACATTGTTGAAACCCAAAGCCTTTGCACCGTTTAAAGTGACCATAGTAAGAGCTTCAGAAGCTGGAATTATAAGTGGGTCTCCAGTATTATTTTTGTGTAAGAGAGCTGCTAAGCGAGCTTCTTCTAGCATATCCAAATTATTATTGCTAGATGCACCGTCAGTTCCTAGAGCAACAAGAATTTTTTTCTGTAACATTTCAGGTACAGGAGCAATTCCACTTGCCAGTTTTAAGTTGCTTTGTGGATTATGAGCTACCCGTACTTTTTTTTGTCGCATAATTTCAATGTCCTGATTATTTACATGTACACAATGTGCTGCTAAAGTACCTAATTCGAACATTCCTAAATCATTCATAAGGGCAATTGGTGAACAGCCATGTTCTTTATAACAAGTATCGACTTCACCCTTTGTTTCGGCGAGATGCATGTGAATTTCAGCGCCCAATGTTTCCGCTGTATTAATAATACTTTTTAAATAGTCAATGGGACAAGTATAAGGTGCATGAGGACCAAACATCACTCGAATACGCCCATCAGCACTGTCATGAAAATTTTTAAAAAGGTCTATGTTTTCTTGAAGTTTTTCTTGCGCATCAGGAGCAACCCCAATTAAACCACGAGCTAAAGAAGCCCTGATACCAGAACTAGCCACTGCTTCAGCTACTCTGTCCATAAAGAAATACATATCGGCAAAAGTTGTTGTGCCGGAACGTAACATTTCTATAATTGCTAACATGGTTCCCCAATAAACATCGTCACCGGTTAAATTAGCTTCTGCTGGCCAAATTTTATTTTCTAACCAATCCATAAGCACCATATCATCGGCATAACTACGAAGTAAGGTCATTGCGGCATGTGTATGCGTATTAACCATGCCAGGAACAGCTAGCTTATTATCAGCATCAATAACTAGAGCTGCACTAAAACCATTAGGTATTGCTTGGTTTGTTGGACCAATGTATGTAATTACGCTATTTTCTATTCCAATATTATAAGTGAGATTTTGTTGTTCGGAGATTATTTCAGTATTTTTGATTAGTAATAAACTCACTACTCTTCCCCCTTTTGGCGTTTGCTATAATGCTCAAGATAAAAAGTTCTTAGTGTTTTTATATCTGCTTCGGGTAAAGGAACTACTTCACCGATTGTAGTGGCTGCACAAAAAACTTGTGCAGATTTTTCCACAATTTCAGCCGTAAATAAACTTTCTGTTAAGGATCGTGCACAACAAACAGCACCATGATTTGCTAAGAGAACTGCATCAGCATTTCCTAAAGCAGCTGTTGTATTATCAGCTAATTCTTGTGAACCAGCCAGAGCGTAGCGTGCTACATTGATTGATCCACCGGCAACTTGCGCTGTATCTTCCAAAAGTGGAGGAATTGGCTTATGCAGCGCTGCACAAACACTAGCATAAATGCTATGTGTATGAATAACTGCATTGCATGTTGGTCGTGCCTTATAGATTGCTAAATGTAGGGGCAACTCTGATGAGGGCATACTGTTACCCGCCATGATGTTACCGTCACTATTAACCAGTATCAGATCACTTTCTTGTAAAGTTTCATAAGGTTTACCAGATGGAGTAATAATAATGAGGTCTGGCGTGATACGGGCGCTGATATTACCCCAAGAACCAGACGTAAGTTTTTTTGTTAACAAAGCTTGTGCCGTAAGAATGATTTGCTTTTTGAGAGCATCAAGAGGTAAGTTTCTAAGTTGTTCGGTAATATTTTTATTCATGATTGAGATATTCATCTTGATCAGCAGATAATTGATCAATTTTAATGCCTTCGCATTTCAATTTAAGATGAGCTATTTCTGTATTTAGTTCATTTGGTAAAGTGTATAGTTTATTTTCTAAATTATGATGGTTATCTAATAAGTATTTCATTGCTAGAAATTGCATTGCAAAGGAAAGATCCATAACTTCTACTGGATGACCATCCCCACAAGCCAAATTAACCAATCTACCTTCGCCTAAAAGGTTAATGATACGGCCATCTTGTAAAGTATAGGACATAATGTTTTTGCGTACTTCATAGGGAGGTTTAACGGATAGACTTTCTAAATCTGGACGATTAACTTCTACATCAAAATGCCCAGCATTTGCTAAAACAGCTCCATTTTTCATTTTTACTATATGGTTAGCAGTAATTACGTCTTTGCAACCAGTTACAGTAATAAAAAAATCGCCTTCTTTGGCTGCGTCAACCATCGGCATAACTCTAAAACCATCAAAAACAGCTTCAATCGCCTTTATCGGGTCTATTTCGGTGACAATAACATTCGCACCTAAACCTTTGGCACGCATACTTACACCTTTGCCGCACCAACCATAACCTGCAACTACAACTGTTTTGCCGGCAATGGAAAGATTAGTAGTACGCATAATACCTTCTAATGCTGATTGACCAGTTCCATAGCGATTATCAAACAAATATTTGCAATAAGAATCGTTGACGGCAATCATTGGAAAACGTAGTTTGTTATTACGTTCCAATGCTTTTAAGCGATGTACACCAGTAGTTGTTTCTTCAGAGCCACCCCAAAGACCATCTATTAACTCCTGACGAGAGGTTAACAGCATATTAATAAGGTCACCACCGTCATCAATAATTAGTGCTGGTGAGCAATCTAGAGCCTTATTTAGATAATTATCATATTCTTCTTGGCTACAATTATATGTAGCATAAACATTTATGCCATCTTCAACTAAAGCAGCTGCAATATCATCTTGTGTTGAGAGTGGATTACTACCCGTGACAAAAACATTAGCACCAGCAGCCTTTAATACTTTAGCTAAATAAGCGGTTTTAGCTTCCAAGTGAATCGTTATAACCATATTAATACCTTTAAAGGGCTGTTTAGTTTGATATTCTGTTTTTAATTGATTTAGTAGAGGCATATGCTCGCTGACCCAGTTGATTTTCTGATGTCCCAGTGGCGCTAAGCTGATATCCTTAATTATACTATTGTTCATTTCTATACGTCCTCCTTTAGAAGTGTTTGCAGAGCTTTAATATTTTGTTTATAAGGTTTTTGAATGATACCATGTTCTGTAATAATACCTGTAATATATTTACTAGGAGTGATATCAAAGGCCGGATTAAAGACTTTGATATTTAAAGGAGCGACTTGTTTGTCAGCGATGAATGTTATTTCCTCTGGCGCACGTTCTTCAATTGGTATTTTAGTTCCAGTCGTAAGCTTAAAGTCAAAGGTATTAAGCGGTGCAGCGATATAAAAAGGAATACCATGTTGTTTAGCTAATACAGCTAGTCCATAGGTGCCAACTTTGTTTGCGGTGTCACCATTTGCGGCAATTCTATCTGCACCAGTGATAATACAATCAACTTTTTTGGTTTTCATAACCCAACTTGCCATGCTATCGGTAATTAGAGTTACAGGAATTTTTTCTTCTTGTAGCTCCCATGCTGTTAGCCTGGCACCTTGTAACAAAGGACGAGTTTCGTCAACATAGACCATTTTTACTTTTTGCTCAAAATGTGCTTGCCTAATTACCCCTAGTGCAGTACCAAAACCACAGGTTGCTAAAGCTCCAGCATTACAATGCGTTAAAATCACAGCATTTGGCGGAATTACTGCGGCTCCATTACGTCCTATTTTTTTATTTTGTTTTATATCTTGAGCAAAAATGCTGTTTGCTTTTTTCTCTAATATAGCAAGTATTTTAGGAAAGTCATTGGAAAATGACAATTCTTGAATGAAAGTTTGTTGCATTAATTCTACTGCCCAGGAAAGGTTTACTGCCGTAGGGCGTGTACTAATAATCTCATTGCAAATTAATTTCAGTTTATTTTTTAAAGTATTTGCAGCAATCGTTTTATTGGAGTTTATTAATTCTTGTAAACCTAGAACTAAGGCGTATGCTCCTGCGGCACCAAGTGCGGGTGCGCCACGCACTTCTAAACGTTTAATCGCTAAGTTAACACGCCTATAATCATTGCAAACAATGTATTGGATAGTGCCCGGTAACAGAGTTTGGTCGACAATAATTAACTTATTGTTTTTCCATTCCAAAGTTTTTATCATGTTAGCAAACTCCTTTTCTATCTGATTATAGTTTAAAACCACCAAACTCTTTTAATGCTGAGTGGCAAGTACAGTCTTGTGGCAATTCGATATTTTCAGATTGAGCAATGAAGTTAGCAATTAATTCATTCATACGAATAATACTGTTATCCATAGCTGCAACGACTTCGGCATGAGATAGTAAGGTTTTTGAAATACCAGCAGCAAG
>DVNI01000081.1 GCA_018714505.1 Candidatus Avacidaminococcus intestinavium | reverse complement strand
AACGCCACTTCAACATTTTTCTGAACAAGGGATAACTGAAAATCAAGAATTAGTTGAAGAGTTATTGAAGGCACGCCTCGCTATTTTTACTGTTGACTATGTTGATGAGGATAATTTATATCAATGTACAGATTTTTTGACTGGAGAACATTATGCTCTCAATTTGCCCTTGGATCAAAATTTAGAAGTCGCTGACAAAATCTTCATTGGCCATTGTTTTTATAATAATACAATGGTAATGAACT
The DNA here is from genome assembly GCA_018714505.1 of Candidatus Avacidaminococcus intestinavium. Taxonomy (GTDB): domain Bacteria; phylum Bacillota; class Negativicutes; order Acidaminococcales; family Acidaminococcaceae; genus Avacidaminococcus; species Avacidaminococcus intestinavium. Next base: position 3,269 of record DVNI01000081.1, on the reverse strand, counting down.
ATGTACGTTGTCTTAAAATCGGCAAGTTGGCAGCAAAACGTTTGAAGAACGCATTTAATAGATGTTTTGCTAGATATAAAATCCAAGAACCGACAAGTGATTGGCAGGGCTTTATTACGCGGCATCCGATGATGCTCCGTCATTTAGCCTATATTCATTCTAGCTTTATCAAGCTGGGAGGCTTTGTCAGCGAAACTGCTGTTAAAGATTATCAGCCGCTTACTTCATCTACTGATAATGAAGACGAAGTCGTGCATTGTATTAAGCAAATGATGAAATCGTATTATTTTTCTAAACGTGATATTGAATTAGCCGTTAGATTATGGCATGATTTTTTAGCGGGAGAAACAGTAGGTGCTAGTAAGTCTGAAATTTGGGCGTCTGGCGTTATTACAAACTTTATTCAGTTAAATGCTGTTTATAATTATTCTGATGCCAAAATAGCAGAAATGTGTTGGAATGTGCCACTACAGTCTTTAAAAACAGCAGCTGAACGTATCAAGAGCAAATTAGGTATTGAGAAACATGATCCGCGTTATAGTAACGAAGAAGGACTTTTATTGATGATGTTTTCGTCGTAAGGAGAAAAAAGCATATGCAATGCGTAAATTGTAAAAAAGAATATTCTGATGAATTAGACCGATGTCCTTATTGTACAGAATCTGTTGAAGTTGTAGAAGCAGTAGTATTGGATGCTGACGAAAGAGATGATTTTAACGGTATCACTATTACAGATACTGGTGATACGGAAGATGAGAAAAATCAGCAGACAAAAAATGAGCATATTTATGGCAATACGCGTATATATCATACGACTTTTTCGGGAGGTAACTATGGCTTTTTGTGGCAATTATTATTTTTAATTATTGTTGCAGGTGTTATCTTTATTTTATTACCAGCTTTTTTATTAATCTTTTTAGCGTTAATGGTTGTTTATTATGTAATTAAAATGTTTAAATGATAAAAATAAAAGTGGCGTACTACTCGGTTTAATGAGTAGTACGCCATTTCTATTAATTGGTTATATTTATTTTGGAACTTCAAGAATAGCGCCTTTAGCAGCTGAAGAAACTAAAGCGGCATAACGTGCTAAGTAACCAGTTTTTATTTTTGGTTCAGGTCTTGTCCAGTTTTGGCGACGCAAATGTAATTCAGCTTCGGTTAATGCTACATTTAATGAGCGGTTAGGAATATCGATGCTTATGATATCGCCTTCTTTAATTAGTGCAATATTACCGCCTTCAAAAGCTTCTGGTGAGATATGTCCGATACATGCGCCACGGGTAGCCCCAGAAAAACGTCCGTCGGTTAAGAGCGCTACTTCTTTGTCGAGACCCATTCCAGCTAAAACAGATGTTGGATTGAGCATTTCTCGCATGCCAGGTCCGCCTTTGGGACCCTCATAACGAATCACAATTACATCGCCAGAGTGAATTTTTTTGTTAACAATAGCATCGATTGCTGCTTCTTCAGAGTCATAAACACGCGCAGGACCAGAATGTACTAACATTTCCGGAGCGACAGCGCTTTCTTTTACTACGCTACAGTCTGGAGCAATATTGCCTGTAAGAATAGCAATACCACCAGTTTTATTATAAGGATTTTCTAATGTGTGAATTACGTCTGGGCGAGTAATTTTTGCCTCAGCAAAATTTTGACCTAAAGTCTTACCAGTAACAGTTAACGCCCCTTTATTTAATAAATTATTGCGCGCAAGTTCGTTCATTACGGCATTAATGCCGCCAGCTTCATGTAGATCAACGATATGGTGTGAGCCACCAGGACTTAGTTTGGTAAGATAGGGAGTGGATTTACTGATTTCATCGAAAAGAGACAAGGGAAGGGGAACGCCGGCTTCATGAGCAATTGCTGGTAAATGAAGTGCTGTATTAGAAGAACCACCAATGGCCATATCGACAGTAATTGCATTTTTAAAAGCGTCTTTTGTCATGATTGCTGATGGTTTAATATTTTTTTCGACAAGCTGCATGATTTGTTTGCCTGCTTGTTTAGCTAGAGCAATACGCGCACCATAATAGGCAGCTGGAATAGTGCCGTTGCCAGGAAGCGCCATGCCGAGTACTTCGGTAAGACAGTTCATTGTGTTTGCAGTAAATAGACCTGAGCAAGAACCGCACCCTGGGCAAGCACTTTTTTCTACTTCTTTTAATTCGGCAGCAGATATTTGACCAGCCTCATAACGACCGGCTGCTTCAAAGGCGGTGCTGACGCTAATATCTTGACCGTTTCTTCTGCCGGGTAACATTGGACCACCGCTAACAAAGATTGCGGGAATATCTAGTCGGGCTGCTGCCATGAGCATACCAGGAACAATTTTATCGCAATTAGGAATAAGAACTAGAGCATCAAAGGCATGACCGATAGCCATAGCTTCAATACTATCAGCGATTAATTCACGAGAAACTAAGGGATACTTCATTCCTTTGTGTCCCATTGCAATACCATCACAGATGCCAATCGCTGGAAACTCAACCGGTGTACCACCATTGGCAAGAACACCATATTTAACGGCAGTGGCAATTTGATCAAGGTGAATATGACCTGGAATAATCTCGTTTTGAGCATTAACGATACCAATTAAAGGGCGGTCTATTTCATCATCGGTGTAACCCATCGCATAAAATAAAGAACGATGAGCGGCTCTGGTGGAACCTTTTTTGACCTCGTCACTAATTCGTTTCATTTTGTATCCTCCTAGATAAAACAATAATAAATACTTGGTGAAAATTCTAATGTATTATTGACGTTATGTCAACAATAAAAATAATATTCTCTTGGATAAAAACTTATGTCTTGACGAAACGGAAAGAAGGCTATTGTGAAATTATAAAAAGGACAATAATTAAATGTTGGAAAACAAAAAATAAGATTATTTTTTAGAATAAAAAGTAATAATTGGCTAATCAAAAGGTTAATGCTATAATTTATAATATACAGCAATATCTAGGAGGTAATTATATGGGAACTAGATTGACAACTTTGTTAGGCATTAAATATCCAATTATCCAGGGTGCAATGGCTTGGACCAGCGACGCCGTATTAGCAGCAGCTGTTTCAAATGCCGGTGGCGCAGGCATTATTGCCGCTGGTGGACGCACGACAGAATGGGTTCGTGCAGAAATAAAAAAAGCGCAAGCTTTAACTAAAAAACCATTTGGTGTAAACGTCATGTTAATGGCACCAAATTCTAATGAGATAGTTGATGTAGTGTGTGAAGAAAAAGTGCAGTTTGTAACTTTAGGAGCTGG